>NZ_JBGUAX010000006.1:0-300000 GCF_041821065.1 Egicoccus sp. AB-alg2
ACCGCAGTCACGCGGACCGGAGAGGTTACCGCGTCGGGCTGCGATCGGCCAACCGAGCGGTTGGCAGCGTTGCTCGGCGTTGCGAGCAGACCACGGAGTGTAGGCCGCTGCGTCTCGCCGTGCAACTTCGTGCTGTTGTCAGTGCCGCTCGGGCGGGGGCGGAAGCTAGCAACCGTCCCCGGTCCAACCAAACCGGGTGCTGGTGAATCCTGGTGAGGATCCGTGCGGCAGGTCGGCCGCACCACCCGGCGGAGGCGGCATGGTAGCCGGGTCCCCCGGGGGCGCAAATCGGCGGCGCTCACCTCAGTCCGGAACGCCCCGCACGATCTCGCGCAGACCGTGGGCGATCCGCTCGCGGTCCTCCGGCGGCAACAGGGCAGCGATACGACTCTCTTGGGCGTTGAACGCGGGATAGACCTCCGCGATCAGCTTCTCGCCCTCGCCCGTCAGCGACACGCTCACGAGGCGCCGGTCCTCGTCGTGACGACGCCGAGCCACGAGGCCGCGCCGCTCGAGCGTGTCCAACACCCCGGTCAGCGTGCCCTTGGTGACGTTGGCCTCGGCCGCGAGGTGACGGGCCTCCATCTCACCCCAGATCCACAGCACCCACAGCGTGACGAACGCCGTCCACGAGAGCTGCGCCGGCGCGAGCACCGACTGCTCCATGTGCCGTCGCACCGCGGAGGCGGCGCGGTAGATGTTGGACACGACCGACAGCGCGGCGAAATCCACCTCGACGTCGCTGGCGGCCAGCCGGTCGACGATGTCGCGCTCGGCCTCGATCAGGTCGTCCAGGCGCGGCGTGGTCGGATCCGTCACGCGGCGGTCGGCGGGTTGCTCGAGGGCCGCCATCAGGCGGAGACCGCGGTCGCCGGCCGGGCCGCGGTCGCCGGCGGGGCGGCGGTCGCCGTCCGGGCCCTATGCGCTTGCACGTCCGCGACGAACGCCTCGAACAGCGGCCGGTCGGCGCCGCCCATCTTCTCCGGGTGCCACTGCACCGCGAGCAGGGGCCAGTCGCCGTCGGCAGGCTCGACCGCCTCGATGATCCCGTCGGGTGCCACGGCGCTGACCCGCAGCGTCGCGGGCAGGTCCGCGACCGCCTGGTGGTGGATGGTGTTGACGATCCGCTCCCCCGGCCCGAAGACCGCGGCCAGACGGGTCCCCGCCCGGATGTCGACCGGGTGGCGGGCCGCCAGCACCGCAGCCGGGTCGTCCGAGATCGGCGGGTGGACGGTGCCGGGCTCGCAGATCTCCTGCCGCAGGGTGCCGCCCTGTGCGACCACGGCGAGCTGCATCCCCCGGCAGATCGCCAGCGTGGGCAGACGGCGCGCCCGCGCCCGGCGCAGCAGCGCGAGCTCACTGCGGTCCGCGGCGGCGTCCACGTCCTTGCTGCCGAGATCCGCAGCGCCGTAGCTGGCGGGGTCCACGTCCCCGCCGCCGGCGACGAGCAGGCCGTCGACGGCATCGAGCACCGCGTCGGCTTCCTCGTCGTCGGCGAGGTGCGGCACGAGCAGTGGGATGCCGCCGGCGTCCCGCACGCTGGTCACGTACTCGTCGGCCAGCGTGTTCAGCAGCGTGCGCTCACCGACGAACGTGGGCAGTTCGCGGCGCCAGACGGTCAGGGCGATCCGGGGTCGCACGTCGTGGCCCTCTCAGCGGCTGTCCCCGGAGTCTAACCATTCGGCCCCGAACGGCAGCCGGCCGAACGCGTCCGGGGGCGGCGCGGCCGCCCCCCATGTGCGGCGGCCGCTGCCTCGAATGGCCCGCCGGCGAGGACCGTCACCGCGCAGCGGCGGCACGTTCGCTGAGCTCGGTCATCATCTCCGCGTTCGCGAGCGTCGTGGTGTCGCCCAGATCGCGGCCCTCCGCGATGTCGCGCAGCAGACGACGCATGATCTTGCCCGACCGGGTCTTCGGCAGGTCGGGCGTGAACAGGATCGTCTTGGGCTTGGCGATCGGACCGAGCACCTTGCCGACGTGGGTGCGCAGCGTCTGCTCGAGATCGGCACCGTCGTCGTGTTCACCGCGCAGGGTCACGAAGGCGGCGATGGCCTGGCCGCTGGTCTCGTCGCTGCGCCCGACGACCGCGGCCTCCGCCACCGCCTCGTGCGAGACCAGGGCCGACTCGACCTCGGCGGTGGAGATGCGGTGGCCGGCCACGTTCATGACGTCGTCGACGCGACCGAGGATCCAGATGTCGCCGTCCTCGTCGATGCGGGCACCGTCCCCGGCGAAGTACCGGCCCGGGAAGCGCGAGAAGTAGGTGTCACGGAAGCGTTGTGGGTCCCCCCACACGCCGCGCAGCATGCCCGGCCAGGGCTGCCGGATGGTGAGGTAGCCGTCGCCGGGGCCGGGCAGCGGCTGCCCGTGCTCGTCGACCACCTCGACGCCGAACCCGGGAAGCGGTTGCATGGCACAGCCGGGTTTGGCGGCGTGCACCCCCGGCAGCGGCGTCAGCATCTGCCCGCCGGTCTCCGTCTGCCACCACGTGTCCACGACGGGGCAGCGGCCGCCGCCCACGACGTCGCGGTACCAGACCCAGGCCGCGGGGTTGATCGGCTCACCGACCGTGCCCAGCAGGCGCAGCGACGAGACGTCGTGGGCGTCGACGTGTTCACGTCCCCACTTCATGAAGGACCGGATCGCGGTCGGGGCGGTGTAGAGGATGGTGACGCCGTAGCGCTCGACCACCTCCCAGAAGCGGTCACGGCCGGGATGGTCCGGCGTGCCCTCGAACAGCACCGAGGTGGCGGCGTTGGCGAGCGGGCCGTAGACGATGTAGCTGTGGCCGGTGACCCAGCCGATGTCGGCCGCACACCAGAACACGTCGGTGTCCGGCCGCAGGTCGAAGGTCCACCGCGTCGTGGCCGCGACGTGCGTGAGGTAGCCGCCGGTCGTGTGCATCACCCCCTTCGGCTTCGCGGTCGTGCCCGAGGTGTAGAGCAGGAACAGCAACTGCTCGCTGTCGACCGGCACGGCCGGGATGGCGACCGGCTCGGCCGGGACCGCCTCGTGGTACCAGCGGTCGCGACCGTCCTGCATCCTCACCTCGGCGCCGGTGCGTCGGACCACCAGCACGTGCTCGACGGGGGTGTCACCGGCCAGCGCCTCGTCGGCGTTGTCCTTCAACGGGACCACGCCACCGCGCCGGAACCCGCCGTCGGCGGTGATCAGCACGCGGCAGCCGGCGTCCTCGATGCGGTCGCGCAGCGACGTGGCGGAGAAGCCGCCGAAGACGACCGAGTGGGCCGCCCCGAGCCGGGCGCAGGCCAGCATGCTGACCGGCAGCTCGGGGACCATCGGCAGGTAGATCGCCACCCGGTCGCCGCGTCGGACGCCGAGGTCGCGCAGCGTCGCCGCGACCCGTTGCACCTCGTCGAGGAGCTGCGCGTAGGTGATGCTGCGGCGGTCGTCGTTCTCGCCCTCCCAGTGGTAGGCGACCCGGTCGCCGAGGCCGGCCTCGACGTGCCGGTCGAGGCAGTTGTACGCGGCGTTCAGCTCACCGCCCACGAACCAGCGCGCGTCGGTGAGATCGCCCTCGACGGTGCGCTCGAACGGCGTGGCCCAGTCCAGGGACCTCGCCTGGCGCGCCCAGAACGCCTCGCGGTCGGCGAGCGCTTCCTCGTGCAGCGACGTGTCGCGGATCTGGGCCCGCGCGGCGAAGTCCGCCGGCGGTGGGTGGACGTCGCTCATCGCCGGGCCTCCTCGGTGTCCACCTCGACGCCGGACGGGTAGCGCACCGAGTCGACGAGCTGCTGCAGGTGTGCAGGCGGAGGTGGCGTGGCCTTCGTGACCGCCACGGTGACCACGAAGTTGATGACCGCCCCGATCGCGCCGATGCCCTGCGGGCTGATGCCGAACAGCTCGGGCATGTCGAGGTAGAGCACCCCGACCATGTAGGCGGCCGTCAGCGTCAGACCGGCGGCCATGCCGGCCACCGCGCCTTGGGCGTTGGCGCGTTTCCAGAAGATGCCGAGCACGATGGTCGGGAAGAAGCTCGCCGCAGCGAGGCCGAAGGCCAGCGCCACCACCTCGGCGACGAAGCCGGGTGGGTTGGCGCCGAAGTAGCCGGCGATGACGACCGCACCGGCCATGGCGATGCGTCCGACCAGCAGGCGTTGCTTCTCGGTCGCCTCGGGGCGCAGGCGCCGGTAGTAGAAGTCGTGCGCCACGGAGGACGAGATCACGAGCAGCAGCCCGGACGCGGTCGACAGCGCGGCCGCGAGTCCGCCGGCCACCACCAGCCCGATCACCGGCGCGGGCAGCCCGGCCACCTCCGGGGTCGCGAGCACCATGATGTCGTTGTCGATGGTGAGCTCGTTGGTGGCCTCGTCCGGCGTGTACTGGATGATCCCGTCGTCGTTGAGGTCGTCGTGGGCGAGCAGCCCGGTCTCCTCCCAGCCGTCGAACCAGGCCGGCATCTCCGCACGTGGCTGCTCGGCGACGGTCTCGAGCAGGTTGTACTTGGCGAACACGCCCACGGCCGGCGCGGTCGTGTAGAGCAGGGCGATGAAGAACAGCGCCCAGAACGCCGACCAGCGGGCGGCTCGCACCGAGCGGGTGGTGTAGAACCGCACGATCACATGGGGCAGCCCGGCCGTGCCGATCATCAACGAGGCCGTGATCAGGAAGACGTTGAGCTGGCTGTTGTTGGTGAACGGTGAGGAGTACTCGTCGAAACCGAGCTCGCGCTGCATGGCGTCGAGCTCGGTCATCACCCGGCCGAAGCTGACGTGCGGGATCGGCATGCCCGTCAGCTGCTGGGCGATCGCGAAGGCCGGGATGAGGTAGGCGACGATCAGCACGGAGTACTGCGCCACCTGCGTCCAGGTGATGCCCTTCATGCCCCCGAGCACTGCGTAGAACAGCACGATCGCCATGCCGACCAGGATGCCGATGGTGGTGGTGGTCTCCAGGAAGCGGCTGAAGACCACGCCCACACCGCGCATCTGCCCGACGACGTACGTGAACGAGACGAAGATGGCTGCCACGACCGCCACGAGCCGCGCCGTGTCCGAGTACCGGTCACCGACGAAGTCCGGGACGGTGTACTTGCCGAACTTGCGCAGGTAGGGCGCCAGCAGCAGGGCGAGCAGCACGTAGCCGCCCGTCCAGCCCATCAGGTAGACCGACCCGTCGTAGCCGGCGAACGCGATGATGCCGGCCATCGACAGGAAGGACGCGGCCGACATCCAGTCCGCCGCGACCGCCGCGCCGTTGGCGACCGTCGGCACGCCCTGCCCGGCGACGTAGAAGCCCTTGGTGTCGCGCACCCGGGACCGCCACGCGATCGTGATGTAGGTCCCGAAGGTCAGGACGACGAAGATCCAGGTCCAGAGGGTCACGCTCATCGGGCACCCCCGAGCTGCTCACGGTCCTCGGCGACACCGAACTCCTCGTCGAGCCGGTCCATCCGCCACGCGTAGATCCCGATGAGCACCACGAACACCACGATGGAGCCCTGCTGGGCGAACCAGAAACCCAGCGGGAAGTCGTTGATCACGACCCGGTTCAGCGTCTCCACCAGGAGGATGCCGAACACGTACGAGACCACGAACCACACGCTCAAGAGCGTGACCATCAATCGCAGGTTGCGGCGCCAGTAGGCCCGCTTGTCGGCTTCTGACACGTCGGTTCCTCTCCCGATCGCCGTGCAGCGTCGACGACCGCGCTCCCGGGCGGTCGAACGCGGGCAGCCAACGTCGGCACGCGGGAAGCAGACAAGGACGGATGCGCCCACCGGTGGGGACGGTCCCGCGAGCGGCGTCCAGCGCGGCCCGAGCGGTGATCGCGGTCGTCCGCCACCGCTCGGCGGCCGGAAGCGACCGTTCGTCGGGCCGGCGTCACCGCTGGGGCGGTGCGGACTCGCCCCGGCGAGGAGTTCGTCCTACACCTGGCCCGTCACCGGTCGAAGGGAGCGACGTGCCGGCGTCCACGCAGGCGCACGAGGAGGTCGGGACCGGCGCACCCGCCGGGCGCCGCTGGCCGCCCGCCGGCCGCGGGCAGGGGCTGCTGCTGCTCGCGGCCCTGGGGGTGGTCCTGGGCTCGTTCCTGCCCTGGGTGGACACCGTCGCGGGCCGGTTCACCGGGATGCACGGTGCCGGCGTGTGGACGTTCTACGCCGGTGTCCTCGGGCTCGCCGGCGGGCTCGTGCCGCGGCGGGGACTCGCACGGATCCACGGCGCCGTGCTGGCGCTGGTCGCGGTCGGGTTGCCACTGTGGCAGACCCTGCACCTCGCCAACGTCTGCGACTGGCGGACCTGCCTGCCGTCGGTCGGGCTCGTCCTGGTGGCCGGCTGCGGCGTCCTTGCGGGCCGGGCGAGTTGGCTGCTGGGCCGCGCGCCGGGATGAGGCGGGGATGACCTAGAGTCGGCGGGCGATGGGAGCCCCCCGTCCGGACGCCGAGCCGGACCCCGACGACGCCCTGTCCTTCCCGGTCGAGGGCGTCGCCGACCTGCAGGAGTACGACGCACCCGCCGAGGTCGACGCCGCGTTCGCCACCCAGCGACGTATCGCCGGGGCCTACTGCCTGGTGTTCCTCCTCGTGACGTTCGCCATCCCGGTGCTGACGGTGGCCTCGCCGTGGTGGACCCAGGCGCGGGTCGTCGGCGGCATGAGCCCCAGCTTCCTGATGGCGGGTGTCGGCCTGTACGTCTTCTTCGTCGTGCTCGGGCTCGCGGCCGCGACGCTGGCCGACAGCAGCGAGGACCGCATGCTCGGGCGCACCGGCGACGGCGACCGTGACGAGGACGGGGCGTGAGCGCGCAGACGTTCGCGTTGCTGCTGGTGCTGGCGGCCATCGGCATGCTGGTGAGCGTCACGGCGCGGGCCCGAGGCCGGGCGACGACCCTCGACTTCTACCTCGCCGGCCGGCGCGTGGGCACCGTGACGAACGCGTGCGCGATCTGCGGCGACTACTTCTCGGCCGCGTCGTTCCTCGGCGTCGCGGCCGCGGTGTACGCCAGCGGACTCGACGGCGTCTGGTACGCCGCCGGGTTCGCGGCCGGGTTCGTGCCCGTGCTGCTGTTCGTCGCCGCCCCGCTGCGCCGCTTCGGACGGATCTCGCTGCCCGACTTCCTGGGCGAGCGGTTCGCGTCCGAGCGGGTGCGACTGGTCGCCGTCGTGATCGTGCAGCTGGTCGTGCTCGCCTACCTCGTCCCGCAGGCGGTCGGGTCGGGCATCACCTGGGAGTTGCTGGTCGGCCGGGGGGTCGCCGGTCTGTCCCCGTACGCCACCGGGGTGATCGTGTCGGCCGTCCTGATCGCCGCGCTGGTGGTCATCGGCGGGATGCGCGGCACGACCTGGAACCAGGCGCTGCAGTTCCTCCTGCTGCTGACGGTGCTGCTGTGGCTCACGACGCTGGCGCTGTCGGCCGGCTTCTCCTATCCCGGGGCGGTCGACGAGGCCTCGGCCACCGCGCTGGAGGTCCCGGCCCCCGACGGCGAAGGGCTGACCACGACCCCCGACCGGCTGCGGCCCGAGCGCGACGCGGTCTTCGGCTCCCCCGGAGCGCGCTACGGCGGGCTGGGGCAGTTCGCGCTGCTGACCACGCTCGTGCTGGGCACGGCGGGTCTGCCGCACGTCATGAACCGCTACTTCACGTCACCGACCGGGCGGTCGACCCGGTTCACGACCGTGTGGGTGCTCGGGCTGGCGGGCGCCTTCTACGCGCTGGCGGTGCTGCTCGGCACGGCGGCCAGGGTCACGATCGCCGAGCACGCCGGAACCGCGCCCTGGCTGGACGAGCTCACCGTCGACGGCGTGCTGCGGGTGCCGGAGCACGCGCTGCTCGCGCTGGGGCGCATCCACGCCGGTGTGCCCGGGCTGGGGCTGGTGGCGACGGCCGCCTTCGCCGCCATGATCTCCACGATCGGCGGCCTGCTCCTGGCCGCGGCGGCCTCGTGGGGCCACGACGTCTACGAGCGCTATGTCAACCCGCGGGCCAGTCAGCGGCAGGCGATCCGGGCCGGGCGCGTCGCGGTCGCGGTCGCCTCCGCGGTGGCGGCCGGCGTGGCGCTGGCGCTCGAGCCCGCCCGGCTGTCGGCCGACTTCCCTTCGGTGGTGGCGCTGCTGGTGACCTGGGCGTTCGCGCTGGCAGGCTCGGCGCTGACCCCGGTGCTGCTGCTGGCGATCTGGTGGCGTGGGACCTCGACGCGGGGTGCGGTGGCAGGCATGGTGGCCGGCGCGTGCACGGCGGTCGTGCTGCTGGCGGCCGGGCTGTCGCGGGGTGGCGGCGCGGACGACCTCGGCTCGCTGCTGCTGGCGCCGACGTTGGTCGCGGCACCCGTCGCGACGCTGGCGACCGTGGTGCTCTCGCGCGTCGACGGGCAGCCCGCGGGCGTGACCGCCGTGTGGCTGCGCATGCACGGCACGGCCGCGGACCGGCAGGTGGAGCGGTTCGCGCGGCTGGCCTCGAGGCAGGGGCGCCAGCCGTGAGCCGCGGGGTCGGGCCGCTGATGGCCGTCACCAGCCTGGCGTGGTTGCTCGTGTGGGCCACCAGCCAGCTGGTCGTGGACCCGCCCCTGCCGACGGGCACGACCGTCCTGGTCGGCGTCGTGGCGACCAACCTCGCCATCCTGGGCTACCCGTCGGTGCTGCGCGGGCCTCGGCAGCGGTGGCGACGGCGGTCCGGTGACGACGAGGTCGGCGTCGCCTCCGTGGTGCGGCTGGGCGCCGGCCGCGGTGCGCTGCGGCAGGGTCTGACGCTGGAGGCGGCGGAGCGCACCGTTGACCTGCTGCGTCCGCTGCTCGGTGGGGACGCGGTGGCGATCACCGATCTGGACCGCATGCTGGCCTTCGCCGGGCCGGGCGCCGACCACCACACCCCCGGCTCCGAGCTGTGGGCGCCCGAGCGGGAACGGGTCGTGCGCTCCGGACGCTCCGCGGTCGGGACGGACCTCGGCTGTCCGCAGCCTGGCTGTCCGCTGCGCTCGGCGGTGTTCGCGCCCTTGAAGGTCGGTGACGAGGTCGTCGGGACGGTGACGGTCTACCGGCAGACCGAGGAGCCGCCGCACGTCGAGCTGGTCGAAGGCGTCGCCGGGGTGCTGAGCTTGCACCTGGAGCTGGCCGAGCTGGAGGCGCGGGCGCGCCTGTCGGCCGACACGCAGCTGGAGGTGCTGCGCGCGCAGATCAATCCGCACTTCCTGTTCAACGTCCTCAACACGATCGCGTCGAAGGCGCGGACCGACCCGTCCGAGACCCGCCAGCTGCTGCTGCGCCTGGCGGACTTCTTCCGCTACGCCATCGACCAGCAGGGGCAGTTCGCCGAGTTCGCGCAGGAGTACTTCTTCGTGCGGACGTACGTGACGCTGGAGCAGGCCCGGTTCGGCGACGACCTGCGCGTCGAATACGACGTCGACCCGCAGGTGCTGGGCGTGCGGGTGCCGGTGCTGCTCATCCAGCCGCTGGTGGAGAACGCCATCAAGCATGGCCTCAGCCGCAAGGTCGGCCGCGGCACCGTGATCCTGCGGGCACGCGTCGACCCGCTGGCCAGTTCGCTCAACGTCCTGGTGCGCGACGACGGGGTCGGGATGGAGCCCGAGACGCTGCAGCGCATCCGCAGCGGCGATGGTGTTGCGCCCGGGGTGCCGGATTCCGACGGGCACGCCACGAGCCCGCCGCATCGCGGCGGTGGGGTCGGGCTCGCCAACATCGACCAGCGCCTGGGATTGCTGTTCGGTGACCGCTACGACCTCACGGTGCGCTCACGTCCGGGCGACGGCACCGACGTGCGACTACGCATACCCCTGCGGTGAACGAGGAGCGGACCGTGGGCGAGCACGACGAGGCGGCGCGACCGGCGCGGTGCCTGCTCGTCGACGACGAGTCTCCCGCCCGCGACGAGTTGCGGTTCCTGCTGTCCGAGGTGGATGGCGTGGTCGTCGTTGGCGAGGCCGCCACCGCCGAGGAGGCGCAGGCGCTGCTGGACTCGATCGAGTACGACGTGCTGTTCCTCGACGTGCGCATGCCCGGGATGGGTGGGCTGGAGCTGGCCAGGGCACTGCGGGAGCGGGAGCGCTCCCCCGCCGTGATCTTCACGACCGCCTATCCCGAGCACGCCGTGACGGCCTTCGACCTCGAGGCGGTCGACTACCTGGTGAAGCCCTTCGACGACGAGCGGCTCCACCGCGCCCTGGAACGTGCCCTGGAGCACCGGTCGGGGACCGCGGCGAACCCGTCGCGACCGTCGCCTGCCCGCGGAGCGGCGTCCGCGTCGGGTGCCGTGCCGTCGTCGGGTGCGGCGCCGGGGTCGGCGCCGCCGGGGGTGGCCGGAGACCCGCCGGGGCACGGGCGCCACGAGGTAGCCGCGCGCATCCCGGTGCACAAGGGCGACCGCGTCATCCTCGTCGACGAACGCCAGGTCCTGTACGCGCACGCGCGGCGCGGCTACGCCGAGCTCCGGACCGGTGATGCGACCTTGCTGGCGTCGTTCACGCTCCAGGACCTCGAGCGGCGGTTGTCGTCGGACTTCTGCCGCACGCACCGCTCCTACCTCGTCAACCTGCGCCACGTCCGCGAGGTGTTGCCGATGGTCGGGGGTGCGCTCGAGCTGGTGATGGCCGACCGCTCGCGGGTGCCGGTCTCACGCCGGCAGGCCACCGACGTCCGCCGCCGCCTCGGCATGTGACACTCGTCGGCGACGCCCCGGTCGCGGGGTCGGTCCCGGACGGTGGCCCGTCTCAGACCAGCAGGCGTGACACGGCCTCGTCGAGCAGGAACCAGCCGTCCTCGGTGCATTGCAACCGGCCGCAGGCCGTCGTGATCAGGCCGGCGGCCATCGCGTCCTCGAGCGCGAGCGGGTCCAGCGGCGGGACGTCGGCGGGATGCAGGCCCTCGCGGACCCGGAGGCCGAGCAGGAGGCGTTCCTCGGCCTGCTCGTCGAGGTCGAGGTCCTCGCTGCCGGAGATCGGTGACTCCCCTGCTTCGACGGCCGCGAGATACCGCGCCGTCGAGCGGGTCGTCCACCAGCGGCGACCAGCGAGATGCCCGTGGGCACCTACGCCGACCGCGAGGTAGTCGCCGTGCCGCCAGTACAGCAGGTTGTGGCGGCTGCGCCGCCCCGAGCCCAACGCCCAGTTCGACACCTCGTAGTGCTCGAATCCGCCGGCGCCGAGGACCTCACGGGCGATCGCGAACCGGTCGGCTTGCACGTCGTCGTCAGGAGCCGGCAGCACACCCTTGGCGATCGCGCGCCCGAACGGGGTGCTGTCGTGGATCGTCAGCGCGTACGCGGAGACATGGTCGGTGCCGGCGGCCAGCACGGTCCGCAACGTGTCACGCCAGTCGTCGTCGGTCTCGCCGGGCGTCCCGAAGATGAGGTCGAGGTTGATCTCCGCGACGCCGGCGGTGCGGGCCTGGTGGACGGCCTCGACGGGGCGCTGCGCGGTGTGGCCTCGCTCGAGGGTCGTCAGCACCGACGGGGTGAACGACTGCGCCCCCATGGAGACGCGGGTCACGCCCGCCGTGACCAAGGCACCGAACAGGGCCTCGCTGGCCGTCTCCGGGTTGCACTCGACGGTGACCTCCGCCGTCGGTGCGACGTCGAGTTCCTCGTGGACGGCTCGTACGAGCCCGGCGAGCAGCTCGGGTGGCAGCAGCGTCGGGGTGCCACCACCGACGAAGATCGAGGTGACCGTCGGCCAGGCGTCGTCGAGAGGGGCGCGCCGGCTGGCGGGGCCGTGGGCACGGCGTCCGGCCGCGACCTGGCGGGCGAGGTCACGACGCACGGCCTGCGTGTACCGCTGGAACAGCGCGTCGGTGTCGTCGCGGCCGCCGACGGCCTCGGTCGCGAAGTCGCAGTAGCCGCAGCGGTGGTGGCAGAAGGGCACGTGCAGGTAGACCCCGAAGCCGGCGGCCGCGCCGGACTCCACGGGGTCGTCGAGCCAGCGCGTTGGCGTCGACGCGACGGTCAGAGGCTGGTGCACGGTCAGTCCCAGGGGTCCACGGGCAGCCGCTCGCGTACCGCGGCCGCCAGTTCCGGGTCGGCGGTGGTGGCCAGCAGGCGAGCCGGGAAGCGGGTCACCTCGTGCAGGGCCCGGGCGCGGTGGCAGTCGCGCACGAGCAGGAACAGCGCCGACTCGCCGTCGGCGAGCTCCTCGCCCATCTGCTTCATCTGGTCGTCGTCGATGCCGTAGTCGCGCAGCTTGCCGAACAGGCCGCCGGCGGCGGCGCCGAGCGCGCCACCGATCAGCGGCCCACCCGGGCCGAGGAACAGCCCGGCGAGGATGCCGAGCCAGGCGCCGCCCATCGCCCCGGTGCGCGGCGTCACGTCCCGGGTCTGGGTGATGCGCACCCGGGTACCGACGCGGGTGACGATCGCGGCGTCCTCGAGGTCGAGGTGCTGGCGACCGACCAGGCGCATGGTGGCGAGCAGCGCCTCCTGCGCCCGCAGCGGCCCGTCGAAGACGAACGCCCACAGGTCGGACTTGCTGTCGGCGCGGGCGGCCTGCGCGAGCGCGTCGAGGGCCCGGACCTCCTCACCGGTGAGCGTGTCGCGCGGGTCCTGCTCGGCCGGGGGCGGCGGTGGCGGGATCTGGCTCATCGCGGCGTCCTCGAATTGCGGTGGGCGTCGGCGGGCGGGGGGTGCGGTCGGGGACGCCCCGATGCTCGGTGCCCGGCGTGCCTGTTGCGGACGGGAGGCGTCCGTATCGCGTCGTAGCGTCCACCCGCACGGTACCCGCCGGTACCACACCCATCCGGGAGAGGAGCTCGGCATGGAGACGCCCCCGCGGCTGGCGCCGCTGCTGGCGCAGTTCGACACCTCGGTCGAGGCCCTGCGCGAACGGCTGGCCGGCGTCGACGACCGCGAGTGGCGCTGGGAGCCGGGACCGAACGCGTGGACGGTGCGACCGTTGGACGGCGGCTGGCGACGCGACCGGGAGGACGAGCGGGATCCGGCCGGCACGGTGCGCACCATCGCCTGGCTGGCCGGGCACCTCGCGGAGATGGGGCTGCTGCGCGCCGACTACACCGACGGGGACTACGAGCTGACGCCCTACGGACTGTGCACGCAGTGGCCCGGCACCGCCGCCGAGGGGGTCGCGTTCCTGTTCGAGGGCCTGGGCCGCTGGCGTGCCACGCTGTCCCGAATGAGTGACGGGGACCTCGACATGGTCGGCCGCAGCCAGATGCCGTGGGGGCTGGACCCGCAGCTGCCGCTCCTGGACATCGTCTGGTGGGTGAACCGCGAGCTCATCCACCATGCTGCGGAGATCGCCTACGTCCGCGACCTGTACGGCCAGCTCGGCCGTACCGACGAGGAGCGCAAGCCATGAGCACCCCGATCGGCTTCCAGATCACCTTCGACGCGTTGGACCCGCACACGCAGGCGCGGTTCTGGGCGGAGGCGCTCGGCTACGAGCTCGAACTGGGCGACGACTTCATCCGCTCCATGCTCGAGCGGGGCGTCGCGACGCAGGACGACGTGGTCGAGATCGACGGGCATCTGTTCTGGCGCACGGGCGCGGCGATCCGCCATCCCGCCGACCGTGACGTCGGTCCCTACGACGATCCGGCGCCGCGACGACTGTTGTTCATGGCCGTGCCGGAAGCGAAGTCCGTGAAGAACCGTGTGCATCTTGACCTCAACGTCGGCCACGACCACATCGACGCCGAGGTGCAGCGGCTGACGCAGCTCGGCGCGAAGGCGCTGTACTCGATCGACGAGCCCGGGGCCTTCCACACCACGATGGCCGACCCCGAAGGCAACGAGTTCTGCGTCCAGTAGCGGCGGCCAGCCCGGAGCGACTCCCTCCGCCGCAAGGGAACCTGCCGAACCCGCTGCTTCGACCCCCCCCCCGGAGGAGCGGATCCCGCCGCCCACGTCGGAGACCTCGCCGTACACCTGACCGGGCTGCCCCATCGACGCGAGGTTTCCGTCGCTGACGATGGAAACCTCGCCGTACACCCGAGCGGGCTGCCCCATCGACGCGCGGTTTCCGTCGCTCACCACGGAAACCCGGCGCCGTCGAGCCGGGCCCGCGCCGGTGGCCGCGTCGCGTCAGCTGCGGGCGGTGCGGACGGCTTGGATCTGGCGAACCTCGAGCTGCTCCGTGCTGGACGGCCCTTCGATCTCGCCGAGGTCGAACTCGCCGTTGAGCTCCTCCAGGGGCGAGTCCACCACGAACGAGGCGCCGTACACGATCGAGGCCGAGATCGTGTAGGTCCCGTCCGGGTCGTCGAGGGTCGAGGCGACCGCGTACGTGTAGGAGCAGTCCGTCGACTGCTCCTCGAACGACCTCGAGGTGTCGTACACCGCACCGGGACCGTCGCAGACCTGCTCGCCGCCGTCTCCCATCGACCACACGACACGGCGCGGTTCGAGCGTCGCGGTCACCGAGATCGCTCCCGCGGAAGCGGTCGCGGAGCGCGGCTCCCATGCCTCAGGGTCGATGGCCAGCCACGACGCCAGGCCGGTGATGTGTGGGCTCGGCGCAAGCGGCGCCAGCCGCAACTCCCCCGCCACCGCATCGACGGACCCGACGGCCGTTTGGATCACCTCACGCAGCAGAGCCTGCGGCCCGACGCCCTCGTCCTCCCCCGGCACATACCACCGGTAGACGAATCCACCACCGTCGCAGTCGACCAGATACCAGCGCGCCCCCGAGTCGAAGTAGTCGGTGACGACCTGATCCACATACGGATCCCACGACTCTTCCACCGCCGCATACCGGCACGGATTCGCAACGGTGCTGACCTCCCGGCCGCGAGCCGGTTGCTGCTGAGCTGGTGCGCTGTCGACGGCGCCGATATCAATGCCCTTGCCGTCTTCGACTTCGACAACACAACTTCGCCCCTGGCTCATGTCAGAGCAAGGATCACCTGCCGATGCAAAGGCCGCGCTGGCGGTCAACAGGACAAGCGCCGCCGCTGCCAATGCCAGTTGGCTGACTTGCTTCAACATTCGTCAGTACCAGCTGGTGACATCTGCGTTACTCGGAGGCGCGGCTCATCCTCGTCGTCCAGTTGCACGAACTCGATGAGCCGGTCCTGGGCGAAAGTTCCTTCGGGGGCCCGGTAAGTCATCTCGAGTGAATCTGCCGCATATTGACCCGTGCGCGGACCCGTGGTGAAGCATTCACGCACGACCGCAGCGCCGCCCTCGAACTGGGTGATCCACACACGGTCTACCGACGTATCCGGGGAGCGCTCTACGACAGCGCGGGATGCAAGCGAATCGATGGTCTCTCGCACCGAGTCGAGCGCAGTCCCGAAGTGGCTGTCCTGAAGCTCACGATCAGTCGATTCTCCGGTCGCGTACGCGGTGTACTCGACGTCATAAGCATTGGCATAAGCGTCGAGGATGAGTTGTTCGAGTTCGTCGGGGATGTCGTTGTCGGGGTCGGGGGTGAGTTCGGGGAGGGGGGCGTATAGCGGTTCGTCCTCGCCGATGGCCGGCGCGTCGTCGGCCGGCTCGTCAACCGGCTCCTCGGTGGCTTCCGGCTCGGGCTCGGCTTCGTTCGCCGGTGAGGTCTCGAGTGGCTCCTCGGCCTCGGCGAGCGGGGCGTCGAGGCCGTCCTCGTCCGCTGCCCCGCTACAGGCGAGCAGCAGCCCGCAGGTAGCGATGCCCGCCACCCCCGTCCGGCTTCTGGAGCCTGCGCGCCACCTCACCGGCGAACCCCCCGTTCGTACTACGTTCTCATGTGTTTTCGCGCGTTCTCGCTACGCGGCGCCCGACCCTACCCACTCCGACTGGGTGGTGCTAGCCGTTGTCCACAGGGCGGAAGCGCTCGCGCGGGTGCCGCCGTCCGCGCGACAGGAGTGCGGAACTGGCCGAAGGCGGCGCGTCTTCCCAGGCCGGGGCAACCGCCGCGAGGCGCCGGTCTCGGGGCCCGCCAACGGTTGTCGACCCGCTGGCATGCGACGCGTGCATCTCGTGGGGCACGTCTTGCGCGTCAGGAGGCACGTATCCGGGCCCGGTCCCGTTCAGCGGCCCCATCGGCGCGGCGCACGAGACCGGTCGCCGGGCGGCCGGCGCCGGCGGGCCGCGCCAGCGTCCGACCGGGCGAGCGCCCGGAGCGCCCCCGCTGTCAGCGGGTCGCGCAGGACACGCCCGGTGTCAGCGGGTCGCGCGGGACGGGGCGTCGTCGGAGGCGTCGGCCAGGGCCGGCAGACCGTCGATCGAGACGGCGTTCTTGCGCCGGCGGTAGGTCTCCAGTTGTTCGTCGGTCTTGTTGTCGACCCACTTCTTCAGGGTGGGCCGCTCCTCGACGAGCCCCATCCGCGGGATCGAGTAGCCGCACGACGTCGACACCCGGTCGGCCGTCACCTCGATGATCGAGCGGCTACCCCGCATCGGCGGCAGGACGGCATCGAGCTCGGCGTGTCCCTCATCGCCCTCGAGCAGGACCCGGCCCGTGCCGTGCACGCGGACGAGCTTTGCCGCCCGGTCGAACCCGCACCACAGCAGCACGATGCGCCCGTCGTCGCGCAGGTGGGCGATCGACTCGGCAGTCGAGCCGGTCAGGTCGCGGTAGGCCAGCCGATGCGGTCCGAGCACACGCAGCGTGTCGTAGCCCTTGGGCGACACGTTGACGTGGCCGCCCGACGACGGCGCCGTGCCGACGAAGAACACCGGCTGCGCCTCGATCCAGGCCGCAAGCTCGCCGTCGAGCCCCTCGGGAAGGATCTTGCTCATCCGTCACTCCTCGCAGGACCTGCCGACCGCCACGGCCGACGATCCGCGGGCCTCCCGATCACCGCGGGCAGCCCGATGGCGTCGGCGGCCGCCGGCGGACGTCAGTCGCTCTTGCTGCTCCCGCCCCCACCGGTGCGCAGCGCCGACACGAACGCCTCCTGCGGGATCTCCACGGAGCCGACGTTCTTCATGCGCTTCTTGCCCTCTTTCTGCTTCTCGAGGAGCTTGCGCTTCCGTGACACGTCACCGCCGTAGCACTTCGCGAGCACGTCCTTGCGCTTGGCCTTGATCGTCTCACGGGCGATGATCTTCGAGCCGATCGCGGCCTGCACGGGCACGTCGAACATCTGCCTCGGGATCAGCTCCTTGAGCTTCTCCACCATCGCCTTGCCGAACGTGTACGCCTCGTCGCGATGGACGATCGAGCTGAACGCGTCGACCGGCTCGCCGTTGAGCAGCACGTCGACGCGGACCAGGTTCGATTCCTGGTAGCCCGACGGCTCGTAGTCCAGCGACGCGTACCCGCGCGTGATCGACTTCAGCTGGTCGAAGAAGTCCGTGATGATGGACGCGAGCGGCAGCTGGTAGCGCAACTCGACCCGTTCCTCGGTGAGGTAGTCCATCGCCTCCATGTTGCCGCGACGGCCCTCGCACAGCTGCATGACCGGCCCGACGTAGCTGGACGGGGTCAGGATCATGACCCGGACCGTCGGCTCGGCGATCGTGGCGATCTGGTTGGGCTCGGGCAGCTCCTGCGGGTTGGAGACCTCCTGCACGATCGGCGCGCCGGTCTCCGGGTCCGTCTTCTCCAGCGTCACCCGGTAGCGCACCGACGGCGAGGTGGTGACCAGCGGGATGTCGAACTCGCGGTCCAGGCGCTCGGTGATGATCTCCAGGTGCAGCAGGCCGAGGAAGCCGCAGCGGAAACCGAACCCCAGCGCCGCCGAGGTCTCCGGCTCGTACGAGAACGAGGCGTCGTTGAGGCGGAGCTTGTCGAGCGCGTCGCGCAGCAGCGGGAAGTCGTCGGAGTCGATCGGGTACAGCCCGGAGAACACCATCGGCAGCGGCTCGCGGTAGCCGGGTAGCGGCTGCACGTCGCGAAACTTCTTGCCGGCCAGTGTGATCGTGTCGCCGACCTTCGCCTCGGCCACGTTCTTGATCGCGGCCGACAGCACGCCGACCTCGCCGACGCCGAGCGCGTCGATCGGCGTCTCCTCGGGTGAGTTGACGGCGAGGTCGTCGATCTCGCCCTCGAACCCGGTCGCAAGCAGCCGGATCCTGTCGCGCGGCTTCAGCTGCCCGTCGACCACCCGGAAGTAGACGAGCGTGCCGCGATAGGCGTCGTAGAACGAGTCGAAGATCAGCGCCCGCGGCGGCCCGTCGACGTCGCCGGTCGGCGGCGGCACGCGGTCCACGATCGCGTCCATGACCTCGCGCACGCCCTCGCCGGTCTTGGCCGAGATGCGCAGCACGTCCTCCGGCTCGCCACCGATGATCGCGGCGATCTCCCGAGCGATCTCGTCCGGCCGGGCGGCCGGCAGGTCGATCTTGTTCATGACCGGGATGATCTCCAGGTCCGCCTCGAGCCCGAGGTAGAGGTTCGCGATCGTCTGCGCCTCCATCCCCTGCGCCGCGTCGACCAGGAGCACCGCGCCCTCGCAGGCGTTGAGGGCCCGCGACACCTCGTAGGAGAAGTCGACGTGCCCGGGCGTGTCGATCAGGTTGAGCAGGTACTCGTCGCCGACGTCGCCCAGCGGCTTGTACGGCAGCCGGGCCGCCTGGGCCTTGATCGTGATGCCGCGCTCGCGCTCGATGTCCATCTTGTCGAGGTACTGCGCCCGCATCTTGCGGGGATCGACCAACTCGGTCAGCTGCAGCATCCGGTCGGCCAGCGTCGACTTGCCGTGGTCGACGTGCGCCACGATGCAGAAGTTGCGGATGCGCTCGATCGGATAGGTCACGGCGGCAGGTGCCTCGAGGTGGAAGTGGCAGCGGTGCGCCACCGCGCGACAGGAGCGCGGTGGACCCGGAGCGTACCGGCGGCACGGCCGCCGGCCGCCCGCCGTCGCCGTCTGCCGGCACGACGCCCGAACACGGCCGCGGAGGCTCCGCAGACCCCATTCCTGGCGGAGACGGCGAACGCCGCCGGGCCGTCCGACGGTGATCCTCCGGCGGCCCGGGAAACGGCCAGCCCGGCGAACGCCGGTGCGCAGCGACGCCGAGGACCCCCCATCATGAAGAACCCCTGAACCCCGAGGAGCGCTCGACGTGGGACTGATGAAGAAGGCACTGTGGCTGAAGGTCGGCCAGACGGCGTACAACGAGTACAACCGCCGGCGTGGGACGGCGAGCACCGGCCGGCCGGTGGGCCGGACGACGCACGCGCGCGGCGCCAGCCGCGGCACCGGCGGTGACCTGGCCCGCCTGGCGCAGCAGTTCCTGCGCGGCCGCCGCTGACCTCCGGGGTGCGCGGCTCGCCGACGCCGCGCACCCGCGCCACGCCCCACACCCACCTCCGAGCGGCACACACCTCCGCCCCGCCAGCGACGCCACCAGCCCGCGGCCGATTCGCCGGTCCGACGCGGGGGACCGTCCGACCGGTCGGAGCCGCCCGTCGCCGGTCCCGACCCGGTCGTGGATGCCTGTACGAGCGCCGCCCCTCGACCCGCGCGGACGCGCCGTCCTGCCCCTACCCCGGTCCTCGTACCCGTGAGACACCCGCGAGCCGCCGTGAGGACCGACATGACGTTCCTGGACCCCGACCGCTGGACCGGCCACCGCTTCCTCGGCCGCTGGGAGGCCACCGAGGACGAACGCACCGCCGTCACCGAACCGGCCACCGGTGACACGTTGCTGGAATTGCCACTGGCCACCGCCGAGCACCTCGACGAGGCGGTCGCACGCGCGAAGGACGCCCAGGCCGAGTGGGCCGCCCGCCCGTTCCACGAGCGGGCCGAGGTGTTCGCCACGGCGGCCGCGTTGCTGCAGCAGCACGCGGACGAGTTCCGGCCCTGGTTCGTACGCGAGTGCGGCGGCACCTGGATGAAGGCCGACTTCGAGGTGGAGCTCGTCACGGGTGAGCTGACCAATGCCACCGCCCTGCTCCACCAGCCGACCGGCCACCTGCTGCCGACCACACAGCCCGACCGGCGCAGCCAGGTACGGCGCGTGCCACGCGGGATCATCGGCGTCATCTCGCCGTGGAACTTCCCGGGGGTGCTGACGATGCGTTCCGTCGCGCCGGCGCTGGCGCTGGGCAACGCCGTCGTGCTGAAGCCCGCCACCGACACGCCGGTCACCGGCGCGATGCTGTGGGTCGACCTGCTGACCGCGGCCGGCCTGCCCGAAGGCCTCCTGCACGTCCTGCCCGGCAGCGGCTCGGAGATCGGAAACGCGATTGTCGAGCACCCGGCGGTCGACATGGTGTCCTTCACCGGCTCCACCGACGTCGGTCGCAAGATCGGCGAGAAGGCCGGCGCGGCGCTGACGCCGGTCGCCCTCGAACTCGGCGGCGACAACGCGTTCGTCGTGCTCGAGGGCGCCGACGTGGAGACGGCCGCGTCCGCCGGCGCCTTCGGCAGCTTCTTCCACCAGGGCCACATCTGCATGGCGATCGGCCGCCACCTCGTGCACGAGTCGCTGGCCGAGCGCTACACGGACCTGCTGGTGCAGAAGGCGGAGGCCCTGAAGGTCGGCAACGCCTTCGAGGACCACGACGTGACGCTGGGACCGATCACCAACGCCTCGCAGCTCGACACGATCGACGAGATCGTGCGTGACTCCCTGGACGCAGGTGCACGCCTGCGCACCGGCGGCAAGCGCGAGGACCCGTTCTACCTGCCCACGGTCGTCGACCAGGTGCGACCGGAGCACCGCCTGTTCCGGGAGGAGCACTTCGGCCCGGTCGCGGTGATCACGACCTTCGCGGACGACGACGAGGCCGTCGCGCTGGCCAACGACACGGAGTACGGGTTCGTGGCCGGTGTCCATGCCGGGACGCTCGCCCATGCCCGTGCCGTCGGCGACCGGCTCGACGTCGGCATGGTCCACCTCAACGACCAGCCCGTGAACGACGAGGCGGTCGCGCCCTTCGGCGGCAACCGCGCCTCGGGGAACGGGGGCCGCTTCGGCGGCTTCGCCGACCTCGAGGAGTTCACCGAGTGGCAGTGGGTCACGGAGCGCGACGCGCCGATCGCCTACCCGTTCTGAGCCGCGGGCTCCGACGGTCGGGTCTCGACGTGGCAGGCTGCGCCGCTCCCGACCGAAGGCCGCACCGGTGCACGGTCTGCTCCTCCACGCCCCGCACGACGTCCGTCACGCCACGGACTTGCCCGACCCGCGCGTCGAGGCGCCGGGCGACGCGGTCGTCGCCGTGGCCGCCAGCGGCCTGTGCGGCTCCGACCTGCACCCCTACGAAGGCCGCGAGCCGTTCCGCCCCGACGTCGTGCCCGGCCACGAGGCCGTCGGCGTGGTCGTCGAGGTGGGCGACGCCGTCCGCGGGTTCGGTCCCGGGGACCGTGTCCTGGTGCCGTTCACGACCTCGTGCGGAACATGCGGGCCGTGCCGGCGCGGGCTGTCGGCCCGCTGCGTCCACGGCGCACTGTTCGGTTGGGGCGACCCGGACGACCTCACGGTGCCGGCGCTGCACGGCGGGCAGGCGCAGCACCTGCGCGTCCCGCACGCCGACGGGACACTCGTGGCGGTCCCCGACGGCCGCGACGACCTCGACGCGGTCCTGCTCGCGGACAACCTCCCCACCGGGTGGACGGCCGTCGAGCGGCTCGGCGACGTCCGCGGCGCGACCGTCGCCGTCCAGGGCCTCGGTTCGGTCGGGCTGTGCGCGGTGTGGTCGGCGCTCCGCCTCGGCGCCGACCGGGTCGTCGGCATCGACCCGGTCGCGGCACGCCGGCAGCGGGCGGAGCGGCTGGGCGCCGTCACCGCCGCGCCCGAGGCGGGCCCGGAGCTCGTGACGGAGGCGACCGGCGAGGGCGTCGCGGGCGTCGTCGAGGCGGCGGGCGTCACCGCCGCCCAGGCCGCCGCGGTGCGGCTCGTGCGACCGGGCGGCGTGGTGTCGCTGATCTCCGTCCAGACCGAGGAGGCGTTCGGGTTCTCCCCGATCACCCTCTACGACCGCAACCTCACCGTGGTCAGCGGCCGCGCCCCGGTGCGCTCCGCGCTGGACCGTCTGCTCGCGCACCTGGACGGCGTCGCCCTGCCCACCGACGTGGTGATCACGCATCCGGACGTGCCGCTGGCCGACGGCGCGGCCACCTACGCCACCTTCGCGGCGCGCGAGGCCGGGTTGGTCAAGGCCGTGTTCCGCCCCTGAGCCGCCACCCGGCCGGGCGGACGCCCGGCCAACGCGCGGACGCTCCCGACCGGGCTCACTCCAGCCCGCGCGACATCGACTCCGCGACGATCTCGCTGCAGGTGGGGCACATCGGGTAGCGCGACGGGTCGCCGTCCGGGACCCACTTCTTGCCGCACAGGGCCGTCACCGGCTTGCCGGTGCGCCGCGAGCGTTCCAGTTCGCGCTGCCGCACGTAATGGGTGAACCGGTCGTGGTCGCCGGGCTCGCCGGTCTGCGGACGTTCGCGGACGTCCGGTTCGATCACCGGGGCCTGACGGGTCGGCAGATGTGTGGGGGACATGACGGCCACGGTACCGAGTGTCAGTAGCTTCCGGCGACGTAGTCCTCGAGCTGCCGGGTCTGGTCCCGCAACTCCTCGAAGCGCCACTTGACGACATCGCCGATGGACACGATGCCGACCAGCCGGCCGCCGTCGCACACCGGCAGGTGGCGGATGCGGCGCTCGGTCATCTGCTCCATCAGTTCGTCGGTGGTCGAGGCGGGCGTGCAGGTGTGCACGGGCGAGGTCATCACGTCGGACACCCGCAGGGTCAGGACCTGTCCGCCGACGGCCGCGAGGTGACGCACGACGTCACGCTCGGAGACGATGCCGACCACCTCGCCATCGGCGCCGACGACCACCAGCGCGCCGATGCCGTACTCGCGCAGCGCGGCCGTGACGTCGGCGACGGTGTCGTCCGGCCTGGCGGTCTGGACGTCGTTGCCCTTGCGCTCGAGGATCGTGGCGATCGACACACTCATGTGGGGTGCTCCCTCCCTGCGGCCTGCGGCTCCCACGGTGAGTCTGACACGTCGCCGGGCCGTTCGGAAGGGGGCGCGTCGCGGGTGGTCTGCGGCCGATCGACGGGGCCGGCGCCGGACACCGCCGCTCCCCGGTCGTGATGCTCGTCGGTGCCGTGCTGCCCGCGGCACCATCCCCGGCGAGGAGGACAGCCGTGAGCGAATCCGACGCACCCGACCTGGAGATCGTCGAGCACGAGGACGGGTGGGCCATCCGACGCGGCGACGAGATCCTGTCGACGCACGAGTCGCGTGCGGGCGCCGAGGCCGACCGCTTCCGCCTGGCCGCTGCCGACGCCGGCGACGCCGGGGAGGCGGACGGCGTGCTCACGGACGAGCAGGGCGCACAGCCCGGCAACGAGGGCGCCTGAGCCTCTCCCCTGGCCGCGGGAAACCGACCGCCACCGCACCGCGGGAACCGACCCGGGCCCACCGACGTCAGACCGGCGACCCACCCCCCGACCAAGGAACTGTTGTGGGAAGCCGACTCCGCCGTCTCGTGCCGCTCGCCGGGCTGTTGCTGGCCCCGACGGCCTGCGGCGCACCGACCGACACAGCCTCCGACGTGCCCGCCGGAGCCCCGGACACCGATGCTGGTGGCGCCGCCGCAGGCGCCTGCCTGGAGGGCACCGAGGACTGCGTCGACGCCGACCTCGATGGCGGCGACCTCGAGCAGCCCCTTCCCGAGGGCGACTTCGACCTCGAGATGGCACGCCGTGACGCCGAGTCCCTGCTCGGGGCCACCGAGCAGGACCTCGAGATCTGGGGCGACGTCCGCGTCGGCCGCAAGGGCGACGAGGAGTACGGCATGACGATGGACCTCATGCCGGGCCGCAAGACGGTCGAGCTCGACGAGGACGAGGACGGCGTCCACCGGGTCACGCGCGTCACGCTGGAGCTGCCCGACGGCGAGACCGAGACGTTCGGCGACTGACGCCGCTTCCCCTGGCGGTGGCCGTCGCCGGTGTGCGACGGCCACCGTCGGCGTGTCACCATCCGCTCCCCCGACGACGAGGAGTGGCAGTGACGTGGGACCCCCGAGGCAAGGTCGCCGTGGTGACCGGGGCCTCCAGCGGCATCGGTGAGGCGACGACGCGGCGACTGGCGGCGGCCGGCATGACCGTCTACGCGGTCGCCCGCCGCACCGACCGGCTGGAGGAACTGGCCGGCGCCCACCCCACGGTCGTGCCGCACACCGCCGACGTGACCGACCAGGATGCCGTGGACGCGCTGGCGGCCCGCGTCCGTGAGGAGCACGGCGCCTGCCATGCGCTGATCAACAACGCCGGGGTCGGCGGCGGGGCGTTCGGCGGCCGCGACGACCTCGACGACGCGCTGCGGACGCTGGACATCAACGTCGGCGGCGTGGTGCGGTGCACGGCGGCCTTCGCCGACCTGCTCGAGGCCGGCGCCCCCTCCCGCGTGGTCAACATGGCCTCCGTCGCCGGCAAGCTCGGCATCGGACCGGCGGCGTACGCGGCCAGCAAGTTCGCGGTGGTCGGCTTCAGCGAGGCACTGTCGCTGTCCTGGGCGAGCCGGGGCATCACCGTGTGCCAGCTGAACCCCGGCTTCATCGAGACGGAAGGGTTCCCGCAGACCCAGGTCAAGCGCACCCCGATGGCGCGGCTCGTCGGCCGACCCGAGGCGGTCGCCGACGCCGTCGTCGACGTGCTGGCCAACGGCCGCACCGAACGCACCGTGCCGACCTTCTACCGCGCGTTCGTCGCCCTGCGTCACCTCGCGCCGCCGCTGTACTTCGCGGCGGCCAAGCGCCTGGACCGCGCCGGCGGGACCCGCGACTGACCGCGCTGGCGGGACATCCCGACCGACCGCGCCCGGGGGACACGCGACCGGCCGCGAGCGACCAGGTGGCCGGGCCGCACCCTGGCCGTCCGCCCGCCTGCGTGGGCTGCGAAGCGTGCGCGCGCAGAGGACGATGGCGGCCGGGAACACAGCCAAGGAGGCCCGCATGCAGCTGCACGACCTCTCGGAGAAGCTCACCACCGGCATCGACGAGCTCCGTGACCGGACCGCGGAGGCCGTGGGAGGTGACGGCGGTTCGTTGTTCCGCGAGCTCGGCCGCTTGAGCAAGCAGATCCACAGCACCGAGAAGCACCTCAGCAACAAGATCGACGAGCACGGCGAGGAGCAGACCGACGTCCTCGTCGACCTGCTCGGCACCGGCAAGCGCACGACCTGGCCCCGGCGCCTGTTCTGGATCGCCTTCGGCGTCGCCGCCGGCTACGGCATCGCCTACCTGGCCGACCCCGATCGTGGCGCCGCCCGCCGGCAGCAGCTGACCCAGCAACTGCAGTCGCGCGCCGACGAGCTGCGCGGTCAGGTCACCGCCCAGACCGAGCAGTTCCGTGACACCGCGGCCGATCGCGCCACGGAGATGCGCGACCAGTTCAGCGAGCAGGCTTCGCAGGCGATCGACACCGCGGCGCAGCGGGCCGACGAGCTGCGCGGCCAGGCCGAGCAGACCATGGAGCGGGCCCAGGGCGCCGTGATCGAGGGCACGAGGGACGTCATGCCCGACCGCCCGACGTCCGACCCGAAGCTCCTCGAAGACCGGATCCGCAGCCAGGTGTTCGGCTACCGCGACGACGTCCAGGACGTGGTCGTGAAGGTCGACGCGCCCGGCCAGGTCGCCCTCAAGGGCACCGTGCCCACGCCGCAGAACGAGCGTGAGCTGCTCGCGGCCGTCGCGCAGGTCGACGGGGTCATGGACGTGCGCTCCGAGCTGACCGTCCGCAGCATCTGAACCGACGCGTCGGCGGCGGAAGCCGACGCGTTCGTCGCTGAACCGACACCTTCGCCGGGTCGGCCACCAGGCCGGCCCGGCGACGTGTTTCCCGTCCACCCCGTCGGCAGCCGGGTCGACCGTTGCGGCTTCAAGAATTCGACAGGTGCCGTAGGGTGGGTCACCTTCCCGCTCGCTCCCGAGATCTCCCATGACCCGCCCCGACCTCGGCCGGGTCGAGTTCACCGCCCTGCTCGCCATGTCCATGGCCCTGGCGGCGCTCGGCCTCGACCTGATGCTGCCCGCTTTCACCGCGATGCGCGCCGACCTCGGTCTTCCGGCCGACTCCACCGCGCTGGCCGGGGTCGTGACGGCCTACCTCCTCGGCCTCGCCGCCGGACAGCTGCTGTACGGCCCGCTGGCCGACCGGTTCGGCCGTCGACCGACGCTGTTCGTCGGCTTCGGCATCTACGCGCTGGGGGCCCTGCTGTCGACGCTCTCCCCCGGCCTGTCGCTGTTGCTGGCCGGCCGCTTCGTCTGGGGGCTGGGCGCGGCGGGACCGCGGGTCGTCACCCTGGCGGTCGTCCGTGACCGGTTCGAGGGCGAGCAGATGGCCCGCGCCATGTCGTTCATCATGGCCGTGTTCATCATCGTGCCGGTGATCGCGCCGACGCTCGGGGCGGCCGTCATCCAGGTGGCCTCGTGGCGGGTGCTGTTCGTGCTGTGCCTCCTGGCGGCGGTCGTCATGACCGTCTGGGCGCGGCGACTGCCGGAGACGCTGCCGCCGCAGCACCGCCTCGAGCTGAGTCTCGGCCGGATCGTCGCGACGGCGAGGCTGGTCGTCACCAACCGTCAGACCGCCGGGTACACGATCGCGCTGACGTCGCTGTACGGGGTCTTCACGTCCTACCTGGCCAGTTCGGAGATCATCTTCGGCAGCACCTTCGGCCGTCCCGACGCGTTCCCGATCATCTTCGGTGGGGTGGCGGCGACCATGGGGCTGGCGATGCTCGGCAACACCCGCCTGGTCAGCCGGCTGGGCACCCGCCGCACCTCGCACCTGGTGCTGCTCGCCTACGTCGGGGTCGCCGCCGTGCTGGTGCTGTTGGCCGTCCTGACCGAGGGCCGCCCGCCCCTCGCGCTGTTCCTGCCCGTGCTGGCCGCCATCCTGGTCGGGCACGCCCTGCTCATTCCCAACTTCAACACCATCGCGATGGCGCCGATGGCCGCCCACGCCGGCACGGCCGCCTCGGTCATCGGTGCCGTGCAACTGGCGGTGGGGGCCGGCCTCGGCGCGCTGCTCGACCGCCGCTTCGACGGCACGATCCTGCCGCTGTCCTGGGGCTTCCTCGGCTACGGCGTGCTGGCCCTCGTCGTCGTGCTGGTCGTCGAACGTGGGGTGCTGTTCCGCCCGATGATGGACCCGGTCAGTCGTCGCCGTCCCGGACCCGCCCGCGAGGCGTGACGGCCCGCCCGCGGGTCGCGGAACCCGCCCGTCCGTGCCGACGTCCCAGCAGAGCGCGACGGCGCCCTCGCGCAAGTCCGCCGGCGGGTGAGGGCACTGGCCGCCCGGCGGGAGGCACGTCGCGCGGCCCAGGGCGCATGATTCGACGTCAGCCAAGGAGGCCCCATGGTCGAGACGCCCACGGTCGCCACGACCACGGTGGAGACCACACGCACGACCAGACGGGACCTCGTCACGTTCCTGGTCCTGTTCGTGGTGCTCTGCGGGGTGTACGGCGCGACCGTCAACCAGGGCCCGGCACAGGTCAACGACACCCGCGCGGCCAGCATCGCCTCCTGGTCCCTCGGCACCCAGGGTTCGGCCGCGCTGCCCTCGACCTGGCCGCCGAACACGACCTACTGGGGCGTCGAGGGCCGCGACGGCGCGGTCTTCGTCAACCGCTTCCCGGGGGTCGCCTACTGGGCGGCGCCGGCCTACGCGCTGGCCGACCTGGTCGACGGCGACCCGCCGCCGGCCCATCCCTACCTCGTCGACCTCGCCCCGGCGGCGCTGACCGCGGCGGTGACCGCCGCGCTCGCCGTCGCCGTGGTGTTCCTGCTGCTGCGGACGGTGGCGCCCTGGCCGGCCGCCCTGGGCAGCACCGTCGTGTTCGCCGTCGGCACCTCGATGTGGTCCGTGGCCGCCGATGCGCTGTGGCCGCACGGTCCTGGGGTGCTGGCATTGGCGGGGATGCTGCTGAGCTGGCGACGCGAACGGCCGGTGCTGGCGGCCGTCTGCGCCGCCGTGGCGATGCTGGTGCGCCCGCACCTCGTCGTCGCCGTCGGGATCGTCGCGCTCTACGCCTTCTGGCGCGAGCGGCGCCGCGACGGTGTCGCGATGGCGCTCGGCGCGGGCGTCGGGCTCGGCCTCGTCGCCGCGTACTCGTACTGGGCCTTCGGCACACCGCTGCCGATCGCCGGGTACAACGCCGGGTCGCACCTCGACGGGCTGGTCGTCAACTCGACCTGGCAGACCGCCAGCCAACTCGGCCTGGCCTTCGGGGCGCCCACCCGCGGGCTGCTCACCCTGTCGCCGGTGATCGTGCCGGCCCTGGTCGCCGTGGTGGTGTTCCGGCGGCGCGTGCCCGGCTGGACGCTCGCCGGCGTCGTCGCCGGTCTGCTGTACCTGTTCGTCCAGGTCCGGGCGGTCGGCCACCGCGGCGGCAACGACTTCTTCGCCTACCGCGTGTCGCTCGAACCGCTGCTGTTCTGGCTGCCGGCGCTGGCGGTGGCAGCCCACGAAGCGATCCGGCGCAGCCGGACCTTCGCGACCGTGCTGACGCTCACGGCCGTGGTGTCGGTGGGTATCCACTGGTACGGCGCAGTCAACGGCGCGTTCCGCGACGACGTCGTAGAGAAGTGGGATCGCCTCGACGCGGACGTGCAGCGGGAGTTCGCCAACCGGCGCCTCGGCGACGTCGACCTGCGCAAGAACTGAACTGCCGCGGACCCGCCGGCGCACGGCCCCGCCGGTTGCGCCGACGCGCCGGTCATGCCGGTCACGCCGGTCATGTCAGGGCGAACCCGCGCCGGAACGGCACGATGACGCGCTCCTCGACGAAGCCGTTGCGTTGGTAGACGCGGCGGGCGGCGGCGTTGCCGGCACGGACGGTCAGGCTCGACGCCAGGCAGCCCAGCCCGTGGCGCATCTCGTGGCAGGCCGCCGCCACCAGCGCCGCACCGAGCCCGCGCCCACGCGCCGACGCGTCGACGCCGAGGAAGTCGAGGTAGCCGCTGCCGTCGTCCTCGTGGCGCTCGACCGCCGCGTAGGCGATGGCACGGCCGTCGTCCAGGACCACCAGCAGGCGGTTGTCGTCCACGCCGTCCACGAGGCGACGACCCGGGGTGTGGGTGCCGGGGAACAACCGGTCGTGCAACGCGGCCACCTCGGCGCGCTGGGCGTCGGTGAGGTCGTCGCGCGCCGCGACCGGGACCGTCACCGGTGGCAGGCCGTCGTCCAGGTCGCGCACCAGGACCGCGGACGGCTCCTCGGCCACGAAGCCGTGCCGCGTGGCGAAGTCGGCCAGCCAGGCATGCCGCTCGTCGCCGCAGGTCTCCTCCTGCGTGACGGTGGCGGGCAGCAGCCGTCGGGCCCCGTCGAGCAGCGCGTCGCCCACCTCGCGCCAGTCCGCGTCCGGTGCGACGAACGGCCCGTGCCACCAGCAGCGCGGCGGGTCCTCGTCCCATTCCGCGGCGAGCGCGCCGACGACGCGGCCGCGGACCCGGGCGACGACGAGCCCGCCCGTGCCCAGCGGCTCGAGGCCCCGCAGCTGGACGGCGATCGCCTCTGGCTCGACCGAGAGGTAGCCGATGTGGTGGGCGGGATCGGTCTGCCGCGCCGCCACGAAGGCGGCCACGGCCGTCAGGTCCTCCGGCGCCACCTCGAGGTCCACCACGGCCGTCCCTTCGCACGAACGGCGGCAGGCTAGCCCTGGGCGGCCCGCCTACCCTCGGCGCCGCCGACGAAGGAGTCCGACGTGCGCGTGGTGGTCACGGCGGACACGCACCTTCGCCGGGACTGGCCCAACCGGCGGCTGCCACGTCCGGCCGAGGACTGGCTGGCGCGGGCCGACGTGATCCTGCACGCCGGCGACATCACCCAGGCCGAGCACCTCGAGCAACTCGCCCGGTTCGCGCCCGTCCACGCCGTGCTCGGCAACAACGACCGGGAACTGGTCGGTGCGCTGCCGGAGACCCTGGAGCTCACGCTCGCCGGCGTGCGCGTCGCGATGATCCACGACAGCGGCGCCACCCGCGGCCGGGCGCGCCGCCTGCGGGAGCGTTTCCCCGACGCGGACGTGGTGGTGTTCGGACACAGCCACATCCCCGTGGACGAGGCCGGCGAGGCGGGCCAGCGCCTGTTCAACCCCGGTTCGCCGACCGAGCGCCGCCGCATGCCCCACCGCACGATCGGGGTGCTCGACCTCGACGCCGGTCGCATCGTCGACCGGCGGATCGAGGTGGTGGATCCCTGAACCCCAATCACGTCGCCACGCACCGTCCGGCGCCGCGTCCGACGCCGCGTTCGACGCCGGCCGGTTCGCCGGTCAGACTGCGGGCATGACCGACGAGCGCAGCATCCCCACCGTCCAGGCCGAGTTGGAGACGGTCCGTCGCCACCTGCACGAGGCGCCGCCGCACCACGGCAGCGGCACGCGCGCGGCGCTGGAGGAACGCCTGCGAGGGCTCCAGGCCGAACTCGCCCGGCTGCGACGCGCCCGGCGACCGGACGGACCCGTCAGCGGGCCGCCGGCAGACAGAGGATGAACGTGGCGCCCTCGCCCGGCACGCTGTCTGCCGTGAGCGCCCCGCCGTGCGCCTCGGCCAGTGCCCGGCTGATGTAGAGCCCGAGCCCGGCGCCGTTGGCGGTCGGGCCACGTTCGAACTTGTCGAACACCCGTTCCAGCTCGTCCGGGGTCAACCCGGGCCCACGGTCGACGACCCGTACCTCGACGGTGTCCTGGTCGGTCTCGCGCAGCTCGATCGTGGGAGCCGACTTCGCGTACTTGAAGGCGTTGGCGACGAGGTTGGTGAGGATCTGCTCGACCCGCATGGGATCGGCCGCGGCGGGGGGCAGCTCGGCCGGCGCGCGGACCTCGATCGCCCCGTCGTCTGCGAACAGGTCGACGACGCGCTTGACGACGGTGCCGACGTCCATCGCGGTCACCTCGAGCACCAACCCACGGTCGGCCTCGAGTCGCGCAAGATCGAGGAACTGGCGCACGAACCGTTGCAGTCGCTCGATCGCCTGCTCCATCAGCGGCAGGGTCGCGGCCACGTCGGCCTGCGAGTGCGAGTTGCGCAGGACCGTCACGGCCCCGAGCAGGACCGCCATCGGCGTCTGCATGTCATGGCTGAGGTAGGCCAGGAACTCCTGCTTGGCCTCCATGCCGGCGACCCGTCGCAGCGCCTCCTCGCGTTCGCGCTGGCGGTACTCGAGATCGTCGAGCAGCACGTTGACGGCGTTGCCGATCATGCCCATGGGGTCGTCCAGCGCCCGCTCGTCGACGTCGACGCGCACGCGCGTGTCGCCCAGGCACGCCAGGGAGATCACGTCGAGGAGCTGTTCGAGGTCCGGGACCCTCACCGAGTCACACGCTGTGCGGCCAGCCACGCGCGGGCGTCGGCCTCGTGCTCGAAGGGCTTGCCGGTGACGCCGGTGCCCTTCAGGAACATGACGATGAGCAGCTGGATCCGGGGGTTGGCGTTGAACCAAGACATGGTCGCGGCGTCGCGATGCTTGCGGAAGTGCTCGCCCCAGATCGCACGCCACGACGCGTCGACATCCACCAGCTCCGAGCAGTCGACGAGGAAGTCGTAGGGCGCGGGCGGCTCCCCGACCCACTCCACGAGCCGGGCACTGAGCGTCTCGGCCTCGTAGCGGCCACCCTCGCCAGCCTCGACGAATCGCAGGGTCGCGAACCGCTCGGCCGCGTCCCACTCGAGCTCGGCAGGACCGGCACCGGCCACTTCGATCGCCAAGAGCCCCTCGTCTCCGGTCGTGGCGCCCCCAGGTCGGTCAGCCGCCGCGGCGACGAGCGTACCCCTGCCCAACCGTGCGCGAACGTCCCCCGGCATGACGCGACGTGGACCACCTCGCAACCGGAGCGCACCCGACGCGCGGTCGGCGGTCGGGCACTTCGCCGCCCGCCGACGCAGCCGACCCATGCAAACGGACAAGCCGGGCGAACTCCCGGCCGAACCTCGCGTCGAACATCGGGACAGCATGCTGCGCATCCACCGTCGTCACACCCTGGTCGTGCTCACGGCCGTCGTCGCCACCACCGTGGTCCCGGTCGCCCCCTCCTTCGCCACGGAGGTGGCGCCGCCGGCGACGGTCACCGCCCACATGGAGGACCTCCCCGAGGCCGCGCTGCCCGGCGCGGAGGATGGAACCGGCGTCGTGGAGGCGGACGTGCCCTTCTCCATGATCGGCTTCACGCTGCCGGACGGCGTCGACGAGGTGCGCGTCCGGACCCGTGGCCTGGACGGGACGTGGAGCGACTGGGAGACGCTGGGGCGCGAGGTCGTCGGCCTCGACGGGCCCGATCCCGGCACGGCCGAGGCCCGCACCGCCGCCACCGACGCCACCGAGCCGCTGTGGGTCGGCGACGCCGACGCGTTCGAGGCCCGTCTCGACGGTGAGGTCGCCGACCTCGGCGCCAGCCTCATCGACACCGAGGGCCTCTCGGAAGGCGTCGTCACGAAGGTCGTGCGCCACCTGCGACCCCAGGCCGTCCCCGTGGTCGCCGAGGCCGCCTCGCGGCCGGCCATCATCAGCCGCGCCGGCTGGGGCGCCAACGAGGCGCTGCGGACCCGCTCGGCGAGCTACGCCACGCCACGGTTCGCGGTGATCCACCACACCGCCGGCTCGAACACCTACACCAAGGCGCAGTCGGCCTCGGTGGTCCGCGGCATCTACAGCTACCACGCGCAGACGCTGAAGTGGGGCGACATCGGCTACAACGTCCTGGTCGACCGCTACGGCCAGATCTTCGAGGGGCGCGCCGGCGGCCTGGAGCGCGGGGTCGTGGGCGCGCACGCCGCGAACTTCAACACCGGCTCGTTCGGCGTGTCGGTGATGGGCAACTTCGAGACCGCCGACCTTCCGACCGCGGCGTTCGAGGCCGTCGCCAAGGTCGTCGCCTGGAAGTACCGGATCCACGGGATCGACGCCCGCGCGGGCCGCACCGTCACCCACAACGGCCGGACCATCAACGTGCTGGCCGCGCATCGCGACGTCGGCTCGACCGCCTGCCCCGGCCGCTACTTCTTCGCCAGGATGGGCAACCTGCGCAACCGCGTGGCGGCCCTCGCCGCCACCTCGAGCAGCCCCGCGCCCGCACCCACCAAGCCGGCCACCCGGTTCGCCGACGTTCCCGCGTCGCACGCCCACTTCCGGACGATCGAGGAGATCGCCAGGCGTCGGATCACCACCGGCTGCACCGCCCGCGACTACTGCCCGTCGCGGACGCTCACCCGGGGCCAGATGGCGACTTTCCTGTACCGGGCGTTCGACCTGCCCGACGCCGCCGGACGCCCGTTCCGCGACGTCGCCGGCCATCCCCACGAGCGCGCCATCGCCGCGGTCGCCGAGGCGGGCATCGCCCGCGGCTGCGCCCGGGGCCGCTTCTGCCCGGACGCGCCCGTGACCCGGGCGCAGATGGCCACGTTCCTGCAGCGCGCGCTGGCGCTGCCCGACGCCCGCTCGCCGTTCACCGACACGCGCCGCAATCCGCACGAAGCCGCGATCGGCGCGGTCGCCCGCGCCGGGATCGCCAAGGGCTACGGCGACACCTACCGCCCGGGCGAGGACGTCACGCGCGCCGCGATGGCGACCTTCCTGTCGCGGGCCCTCGCGCACCGGGAGCGAACTGGCTGACCGAACGGGCGGGCCACGGGCAGGTTTCGCGGCGCCGGCCGGGCAACGCTCGCGGTCAACCCGCACACGCCGAACTCCGAACACGAGGGAGAACCCGTGACCCAGGCGACCTTCCGCCCATCGGCCGCCGTCGACGGCCCGCCCGGCTACCGCGAGCGCTCCGGCCAACTCGTCACCATCGTCGAGGAGGTCCCGGCCGAGCACGACCCCGACGCCGGTGACGACGACGTCGCGACGCTGTACCGCGTCCGGTTCGACGACGGCGTGGAGACCGAGGCGTTCGAGGACGAACTCGACATGACCGACGACGCCGAGGCCTCCACGGGCTCGACGGCTCTCTGAAGCCCGATCGCCTCGCCGACACGGGCTGGTGGTGGGCCGCGACCGTGGCCCACCACGGCCTTCTCAGCGCGGCGGCGGCGCCGCCAGCGGGGCGCCGAGCAGCGCGTCCAGCGCCGCGGCGCCCAGTGGCCGTGCGAACCGGTAGCCCTGCCCGACCCGGCAGCCCAGGCGCCGCAGCTGGCGCCACTGCTCGTCGGACTCGATGCCTTCCGCGACCACGGTCAGGCCCAGGGAGCGCGCCAGCTGGATGACGGCGCGCGGCACGGCCTGGTCGCGCTCCTCGCCGCTGAGGCGCCGGACGAAGGACCGGTCGATCTTGAGCAGGTCGATGGACAGTTCGCCGAGATAGGCCAACGACGAGTAGCCGGTCCCGAAGTCGTCGATCGCGATCCGCACGCCCAACCGCTTGAGGTCGCGCACGACCTCCCAGCTGCGCAGCCCCATCATGGCCTGCTCGGTGACCTCGAGCACCAGCCGGTCCGGGGCGACGCCGGTCGTCACGAGCGCGGCCTCGACCTCCCCGACCAGCCGGTGCTCGAGCTGCACGGGTGAGACGTTGACCGACACCGACAGCGGGCGGCCGTCGTGCTGGCGGTGCTCGGCCAGCCACGCGCACGCCTCGCGCAGCACCCACAGCCCGATGCGGCCGATGGCGCCGGTCTCCTCGGCCAGCGGCACGAAGTCGGCCGGGGGAACGAGCCCCACCTGCGGGTGTCGCCAGCGCAACAGGGCCTCGGCACCGATCGGCTCGGCCGTGGTGAGGTCGACCACCGGCTGGTACTCGACCACCAGCTGACCGCGTTCGAGCGCGTCCCCGAGGGCGCTGCGCAGCTCCAGCCGGCGCAGCGCGTCGCGGTGCAGCTGAGGCTCGTACGTGGCCACGCGTGCCTTGCCACGGTGCTTGGCTCGGTACATGGCCAGGTCGGCGTTGCGGAGCACCGTCTCCGTGGTGTCCGCGTCGTCGAGGTAGGCGACACCGACGCTGGCCGGGGCGACGACCGGGCGGCCCCGCAGCTGGTGGGGGCGCTCCAGCGCCGTGCGCAGGCGCTCGGCGACCTGGACGGCGGCGTCCGGGTCGTCGAGGTCGGCGAGCAGGACCCCGAACTCGTCGCCGCCGAGCCGTCCCGCCGTGTCGCCGGGGCGCACGCAGCCCTGGATGCGGCCGGCGACGGAACACAGCAGGTCGTCGCCGGCGGCGTGGCCGAGGCTGTCGTTGACGGTCTTGAAGTCGTCGAGGTCGACGAACAGCACGGCGCCGCGGCGGTGCCCCGACGCGCGCTCGCGCATGCGCGCGTCGACGCGAGCGCGGAACACCTCGCGGTTGACCAGCAGCGTCAGCGGGTCGTGGAACGCCAGCCGCTCCAGCCGCGCCTCCAGTTGCTTCTCCCGGGTGGCGTCGACCATGACGCCCCGGAAGACGCGCCGGCCGGCGGCGTCGCGTTCGACGCTGGACTCGTCGCGGACCCAGATCTCGCGGCCGTCGGCGCGGCGCATGCGGTAGTGCAGGGCGACCACGCGGTCGTCGTCCAGCCCTTCGGCCCGGCGGGCGTCGGCCGCCAACACGCGTGTGCGGTCCTCGGGCGAGAGCCGGCTCAGCCACAACCCCGGGTGCGAGAGCCACGCCTCGGTGGTGTAACCGAGCAGGGTCTCGATCTGCGGGCTGACGAAGGTCCACGGCTCGCCGGGCAGCAACCCGGCCTCGTAGACCACCGCCGGGACCTGCTCGACCAGGGTGCGGTAGGTCTGCTCGGCGTGCTCGAGCTGGGCCTGCAGCTCGAGCTGTTCGGTGACGTTCTCCACCATGCCGATGGCGAGGTCGGGACGGCCCCGGGCGTCGCGCAGCAGGGAGACGGTGAGGCGGCCCCAGACGACCCGACCGTCGCGATGGAGGAACCGCTTGTCCATGTCGAAGCGGTCGAGCTCGCCCGCGGCCATCCGGGCGAACAGTTCCCGATTGCGCGGCACGTCCTCGGGGTGCGTGAACGTCTCGAAGTGCGTGCCCGCGAACTCGTCCTCGGTGTAGCCCAGCATGTCCCGCAGGGCGTCGTTGGTGAGAATCGTGTGGCCCGCGAAATCGACCAGGCCGATCCCGACCGGGGCGAGGCGGAAGATCGTACGCAGCTGCGCGTCGATACCGCGTAGGCGGTCGACGGCGACGGCGCGCGCGGCCCGGGTGGCGTCGAGGAGGGGGCCCGGAGGTGACGTCATCGTGGGTCCGGCGGTCGGCGACGGACATGGCGGTTGCATGCGCGTCGACCCGTCGGCAGCCGCCCCGACCACTTGAGCGGTGTCAGCGACGGTCGGCACCGAAGCGCGCGACGAAGCGCTGCTCGGCTTCCTCGTCCCCGATGAGGACCAGATCGGCGTGTGGTGGCAACGGCTCGCCGGGATCGGGATTGGGCTCGAGATGGTCACCGCGGGCGATCGCGACGACCTGGCAGCCGGTCCGTCCGCCGATCTGGCACTGGGACAGCGACTCGCCCTGGAGCTTCGCGGGCATCGGCACCCGGAAGATCTCCAGACCCTCGGCGACGACGAGGCGCCGGTTGCGGCCCATCGCGTTCCACAGCGCCGTGGCGCCGATGCTGGCGTACGACAGCACGGCGTCGGCGCCGGCGCGGTGCAGGCTGCTCACGTTGCGGTCGCGGGTGGCGCGGGAGATCACCTGGATGTCGGGCCGCAGCCGCCGCAGGTACAAGGTCAGGTAGACGTTGACGTCGTCCTCGTGCGTGGTGATCAGCACCGCGGCGGCGTCGGGCAGCCCGGCCTCCTCGAGCACCTCCAGGGCCGCGGCGTCGCCGTGCACCGTCCGGAACTGGGGGCGGATGCGCTCGTGCAGCTGCTCGACGATGGTCGCTTCCACGCCGGTCTCGCCCAGCGTGCGCGCGGCGGCGCGCCCCACCCGGCCACCGCCGAGGATCAGCACCGGCCGCTCCAGGATGCCGGGGCCGCCGAACTCCCGGTCGTAGGCGGCCAGCTGCCGTTCGCTGCCGGCGAGGATCAGCACGGTGCGCTCGCCGAGCACGGTGTCGGGTCCTGCCGGTTCGAACCGCCCGTCCTGCCAGACGCCGACGACGTTGACCTGCACGCGCTGCCGCAGCGCCGCCTCGCGGACCGTGGTCCCGACCAGCGGTGTGCGGTCGACGCCGGCCTCCGCGATGCGCAGGTCGCCGAACTCGCCGATGACGTGCGTCTTGGTGTCGATGCCGACCACGCGGCGGGCCATCGCACGGCCGAGCAGTTCGCCGAGCTGGACCACCTCGTCGCAGCCGGCGAGCTGGAGCACGTCCACCGACGCCGCCCGACTCGCCAGGGCGGCGATCGGCACGTCGTCGTGGATCTCGCGCACGGTGAACGCGATGTTGGTGTTGGTCTCGTCGCCGAGGGTGAGCGCCACGAGCGCGGCCTGCTCGACCCGGGCGGCGCGGTAGGTCGCCGGGTCGTCGCGCGGGCCGACCATCACCTTGTAGCCGCGGTCGTACAGGCGCAGCGCCTCCTTCAACTCGTCGACGATCAGGACGTACGGCAGCTTCGCGGCCCTGGCCCGGTCGATGAGCGCGTCGCTGATGGGATCCTGGCCGCAGACGACGACGTGGTCGCGCACGTCCGGGTCGACGCGGCGCGGTGCGCGGCCGTACTCGCGCTGGTTCATCCACGGCGTGAACACGAACTGGATGAACAGGAACGGCAACAGGACGAGGATGAACACCGAGCCGGTCAGCAGCACGACGATGGAGAACAGCCGCCCGAGATCGGACTCGAACACGATGTCGCCGAACCCCAGGGTCGACATCGTCACGAACGTCCAGTACAGCGACGTCGTCCACGTGAACTGGCGGCCCTCCAACTCCATGAGCTCGTGGAAGATCACCGTGTAGATGCCGACCATCACGAAGAAGCCCACGACCAGCAACACGGCGAACCGCACGTTCCAACGCCGTAGCGGAGCGGACAGGGTCGCGAACAGCAGCCCCAACGACTTCAGCACCGTTGCTCTCCCCGGGAGCGGTCGGTCGGTCACGGCTCGTGCGACGAGGGACTTCGTCCAGCCCGACTCCGCGAGGCCGGACCCTACCGTCGCGATAGCGGTGGGCGAGCAGGCCGTCCGAGCTCTCGCCCTCGACCCGACCACGACATGGCGCGTGCCGCAGCGCCGGAGGACGACATCCATGAAGGCCGTCACCTGGCAGGGCAAGCGCGACGTGCGGGTCGAGGACGTGCCCGACCCGACCATCCAGGAGCCCACCGACGCGATCATCCGCGTCACGTCCTCGGGCATCTGCGGCTCCGACCTGCATCTGTACGAGGTGCTGGCGCCGTTCCTCGAGGAGGGCGACGTCCTCGGTCACGAGCCGATGGGCATCGTCGAGGCCGTCGGCAGTGAGGTCACCGACCTGCGCCCCGGCGACCGCATCGTCGTCCCGTTCCAGATCTCCTGCGGTCACTGCTTCATGTGCGAGCAGAACCTGCAGACGCAGTGCGAGACGACGCAGGTCCGCGAGCAGGGCATGGGCGCGGCGCTGTTCGGCTACACCAAGCTGTACGGCCAGGTCCCGGGTGGACAGGCGGAGTACCTGCGCGTGCCCCAGGCCCAGTACACCCACATCAAGGTGCCGGAAGGACCGTCGGACGACCGCTTCGTGTACCTCTCCGACGTCGCCCCGACCGCCTGGCAGGCCGTGGCCTACGCGGACGTCCCCGAGGGCGGCACGGTGGCCGTGGTGGGCTTGGGTCCGATCGGTGACATGTGCTGCCGCATCGCGCTGCGGCAGGGCGCCCGCGTCATCGGGATCGACCTCGTCCCGGACCGCCTCGAGCGGATGCGGCGCCTCGGCGTGGAGACCATCGGCCTCGGCGAGCACGACGACGTCGTGGAGGCGGTCAAGGACCTGACCGGTGGCCGCGGTCCGGACAGCGTCATCGAGGCCGTCGGGATGGAGGCCCACGGGTCCCCCGCCAGCAAGCTGGCGCAGACGATGGCGTCGTTCCTGCCCGACGCGGTGGCCGCGCCGATGATGGAGAAGGCGGGCGTCGACCGGCTCGAGGCCTTCTACCTCGCCATCGACATGGTGCGCCGGGGCGGGACGATCTCGCTCATCGGCGTCTACGGCGGGCAGGCCGACCCGCTGCCGATGTTGACGATGTTCGACAAGCAGATCCAGTTGCGCATGGGCCAGGCGAACGTCAAGCGGTGGATGGACGACCTGCTGCCGCTCGCGCTCGACGACGACGACCCGCTGGGCCTGGAGACCTTCGCCACCCATCACCTGCCGCTGGAGGAGGCGCCCCGCGGCTACGAGATCTTCCAGAAGAAGGAGGACGACGCGTTCAAGGTGCTCCTCAAGCCCTGACCCGCGCGCGTTCCATCACGTCGGAGCGGTGTCGTCGCCATGCGGACGACACCGGTCCGCGTTTCCTGCCAGAGTGTGCGCATGGAGACCGCGACCCGCCTGCTGCGCCTGCTGGCGCTCCTGCACACCCGCCCCAGCTGGACGGCCCCCGAGCTGGCCGAGCGGTTGGGTGTCACGACCCGGACCGTGCGCCGCGACATCGCGCGCCTGCGCCGACTCGACCATCCCGTCCAGGCTTCGCCCGGCCCGCACGGTGGCTACCAACTCGGCCGCGGCCCGGAGCTGCCGCCACTGATCCTGGACGACCGCGAAGCGCTGGCGGCCGTCGTGGGGCTGCGCTTCGCCACCGCCGGGACGGGCGTCGGCTTGGCCGAGGCGGCCGTGTCCGCGCTGGCGAAGCTGGAGCGCGTGCTGCCGGAGCACCTCGCCGAGCGTCTGAAGGACGTGCAGGCGGCCACGGTGTCGGTCGCCACCGGACCTGGCGTGGCGACCGACCCGGACTGCCTGGTCGTGCTGGCACAGGCCTGCCGCCGCCGCGAGCGCATCCGGCTGATGTACCGCGACCGCGAGGGCACCCGCAGCCTGCGCCACCTCGAACCGCTGCGGCTGGTCCACGCCCACTGGCGCTGGTACCTCGTCGCGTTCGACCTCGACCGCGACGACTGGCGAACGTTCCGCGTCGACCGCGCCAACGCGCCGATGGCGACCGGGGTGCGCAGCCTCGACCGCGACGCCCCCGATCCGGTCGAGCTGGTGCGGGCCGCGGTGACGGTGTCGCCCTACGAGGTGCAGGCCACCGTGCGTCTGCACCTGCCCCTGGCCGAGGCCGAGCACACCTGCGCCGCGCGCTACGGGCTGCTGGAGGCCGACGGCGACACCACGCTGCTGCGCACGGGCGCGAACGACGCCGCCTGGCTGGCCGGGTACCTGGCAGGGCTGCCCTGCCGCGTCGAGGTGCTGGAGCCCGACCAGGTCCGCGCGGCGTTCCGGGCCCACGTCGAACGGCTGGTCGGGGCCGGCGGGCCGGTCCCGGCCTGACGGGTGAGGCGCCGGTCGCCGTCCTTCAGCGTTCCGCGCGCGCCTCGCAGCCGGCGCAGCGCCGCACGGCGGGGCGGGCCAGCAGGCGTTCCAGCGGGATCGCCTGGCCGCAGTCCGCGCAGCGCCCGTAGTCGCCCAGCTCGAGCCGGGCGCGCGCGTCGTCGAGCTCGGCCAGCCGCGACCGGGCCGCGGCCAGCAGCGACGCGACCTGCTGACGTTCGAACGCGATGGTGGCACCCTCGGGGTCGTGCTCGTCGTCGGGACTGTCGGCGGTGGCGTCCTGCAGGGCGGTGAGGTCGCGCTCCAACGCGACGATGCGACCGCGGGTGCGCTGCGCCTCGAAGTCGAGCGCCGCCTCGACGGCGTGCGGACGGTCCTCGACGCTCATGGCGCCTCCGGGTCGAGCCCCGCGGCACGCAGGGTGCGCCGGACGTGGTCGGGCGACGCGCCGTCGCCCGTGGGCGGGAAATCGCAGGCTGCCAACCCTTCGGCCAGAACCGTCGCGAGCCGGAGCGGCTCGGTGACCGGCACCGGCGCGACCCACAGCAGCAGCCGGGCGTCCGGTTCGGCGGGGTCGGCCAGCTCGAAGCGTCGGGCGGCGGCGTCCCAGGTGACGACCGGGTCCCGGCCGCGGTCGAACCACACGTCGGCGGTCTCCCGCAACGCGGGCGCGGCCACCTCGCGCTCCCCCACGCCCGTCCCTCCCGTCGCCGCGCGCAGGGTAGGTCACTCGGTCGCGATCGCGTCCAGGACGTCCAACCTGGCCGCCCGGCGCGCGGGCCGCAGCGCCGCGACCACCCCGACGACGGCGCCGAGCGCCACCACCAACGCGAGCTGCCCGACCGGCGCCGCGAACGTGCCGAAGCCCTCGTCCACCGCGATCGCGCGGATGAACACCCAGCCGAGGAAGGTGCCCAACACCAGACCGGTTGCGGTCCCGAACAGCGCGACGATCACCGACTCCCAGCGCACCATCGCCCGCAGCTGACGGCGGGTCTGCCCGAGCGCGCGGAGCAGTCCGATCTCCCGCGTGCGCTCGTGCACGGACAGCGACAGCGTGTTGGTGATGCCCATCAGCGCGATGACGATGGCCAGGGCCAGCAGCACGTAGACGATGCCGAGCAGCTGGTCCACGTCGCCGACGGCCCGTTCCGTGAACGCCTCGCGGTCGAGGACGTCGGGACTGCCGTGCCGGGCGGCGACCGCCTCCACGGCGGCCTGTCCCTGCGCGACCGACACGCCGTCGGCGACGTCGACCAGCGCCGAGACGTAGGCCAGCTGGACCGCGTGCGGCGCGTAGGCGTCGAACGGCACGATCAGCGTGCCGACCGCGTCGGCCGCCTGCGACTCGAAGACCGCGCCGATCCGTTGCGAGAGGACCGTGCCGTCGACCAGCGCCACCTCGACGATGTCGCCGAGGGCCCATCCCTCCTCCTCGGCGGTCGCGCGCGACACGGCGATGCCGTCGTCGGGCAGGTCGTAGAGCGAACCCTCGACGACGTCGAGCCCCAGCATCCCGTCGAGGGCGGCGGGGTCGACGACCGAGAAGACGCGTTCGCGGCCGTCGACCAGCCCGGCCCCCAGCGCGAGCCCGAGGGCCCGGTCGACCTCGGGCAGCTCGCGCACCTCGGCGACCAGGTCGGGGCTGAGCCCCGCGCCGCTGAACCCGCGCGACTGGACCACCAGGTCACCGCCGAAGCCGCCGCTGATCGCGTCGTCGATCGTGGCCTTCACCGATCCGGCCACGACGGTGAACAGGGTCACGATGCCGACCCCGACCATCAGCGCCGAGGACGTGCTGGCGGTGCGTCGCGGGTTGCGGACGGCGTTGCGTCGTGCGAGCGCGCCGGTGACGCCGCGCAGGCGCTGGACGGGTCCGGCGACCAGCGCCGTCATGGGCCGGGCGGTGACCGGCCCGAGCAGGAACACCCCGATCGACACCGCGACGGCGGCCACCGCCGCCCGCCGCAACGCGCCCGCGTCGGCGGTCAGGGCCAGTGCGACGAACACCCCGCCGGTGACCACCAGGGCCAGCCCGATGCCCAGCCGTACGCGGGACTGGTCGCTGCGGTCGACCGACACCTCGCGCAGGGCGGCCAGTGGCGCCACCCGTGACGCCCGCACCGCCGGCAGCAGGCTCGCCAGCAGCGTCACGCCGACGCCGACCGCGAACGCGCCGACCAGCGCGCGGCCACCCACCACCAGGCCGGTGCCCTCGACGGGGAACCCGAACTGCGCGAGCAGGCCGAGCAGGCCGGCGGCCAGCGCGATGCCGAGCCCCAGCCCGAGGACCGACGCCACCAGGCCGGTCAGCACCGCCTCGAGCAGCACGGAGGCCAGCACCTGCCGCCGCGACGCCCCGAGTGCCCGCAACAGCGCCGACTCGCGCAGACGCTGGGCGACGGTGATGGAGAACGTGTTGTAGATGCTGAACGTGGCCACCAGCAGCGCGATGGCGGCGAAGACCAGCAGGAAGGCCTCGAAGAAGTTCAGGAAGTCGCGGCCGAGGTCGTCCAGGGCCTCCTCGGTGTAGACGGTGCCGGTGACGGCCTCGGTGCCGTCCGGCAGGAGAGCGGCCGCGCGATCGGCCAACTCCTGCTCCGACACGCCGGACCCGGCGGCGAGCAGGATCCGGGTGACGCGGTCGTCACGGCCGAGCAGCAGCCGCTGAGCCTCCTCGGTCGTGAAGGCGGTGACGGTGACCCCGGCCGCCGAGCCGCCGCGCGGCGCGAGCAGCCCGACGACCTCGACGTCGATCGGCGCGGGGGTCCGCACGATCGTGGTGTCGCCGACGGCGAGGTCGCCGACCTCGGCGGTGTCGACGTCGAGGACCACCTCGCCCGGTCCGGCGGGTGCGCGGCCCTCGACCAGGTCGTAGGGCGCCAGCGTGGCGTCTTCGATCCAGTTGACGCCCAGCGTCGGGGGGCCCTCGCCACCGATGGAGGCGCCGTCGGCGCCGACGACCTGCGCCAGCGCCTCGATCTCCGGGGCGACCGAGCCGACACCGTCCACCCCGGCCAACTCGTCGACGAGGGCGGCGTCGACCAGTCCGCGCTGACGGGTCACGTCGTCGCCGCCGGTGCCCTCCGCGCGCACGACCGTGTCGATGCCGGCGTTCACGTCCGTGAAGACGGTCCGGAAGCTGCCCCGGATGGTGTCGCTGAGCACGAGCGTGCCCACGAGGAAGGCCGTGCCGAGCACCACGGCGAGCGCGGTGCCGAACAGCCGGCGGCGATGCTGCCAGGCGGTGGCGAGGGTGATCCGCAACATGGCGTCAGGCCTCGAGGTGCTTCATGCGGTCGAGGACCTTCTCCCCGTCCGGGTCCTCGAGGCGGTCGACGAGGCGGCCGTCGGCGAGGAAGAGCACCTCGTCGGCGTAGCCGGCCGCGGTCGGGTCGTGGGTGACCATGACGACGGTCTGCCCGAAGTCGTCGACGGCCCGTCGAAGGAAGCCCAGCACCTCGGCGCCCGAGCGTGAGTCGAGGTTGCCGGTGGGCTCGTCGGCGAAGACGACCGCGGGGCGGCTGACCAGGGCCCGGGCGACGGCCACGCGCTGCTGTTGCCCGCCGGACAGCTCCGAGGGGCGGTGGCCGAGCCGATCCCCCAGCCCGATGACGTCGATCACGGTTGCGAACCAGTCGGGGTCGGGATCGGCGCCGACGAGCGCCAGCGGCAGCGTGATGTTCTCCCGCGCGGTCAGGGTCGGCAGCAGGTTGTAGGCCTGGAAGACGAACCCGATGCGTTCGCGGCGCAGCACCGTCAGCTGCGGGTCGCTGAGGGTGCCCAGCGAGACGTCACCGATCCAGGCCTCGCCGGAGGTGAGCGTGTCCAGCCCGGCCAGGCAGTGCATCAGCGTGGACTTGCCGGACCCGGACGGCCCCATGACGGCCGTGAAGCGGCGGGCGGGAACGTCGACGCTCAAGCCGTCGAGGGCGCGGACGGCGGTGTCGCCGCGGCCGTACACCTTGACGGCGTCGACGGCGCGGGCCGCCGGGCGTGCGGCCCCGGCAGCGGCGGCGGGCGCGAGCGCCCCGGTCGTGGAGGAGGGAGGGGTGTCCATGGCGCCTCACGCTACGCGGCCCGGGAACCGGCGGGCATCGGGTACCACCCTGAGCCGGCCCCCGGGCTTCGTCGCCGGACCCGGGGACGGCCTGGGGGATCGCGTCCGCACGGCCGGGAACCTGGTCGCGCGACCTTGCAGGCGGCTGGCTCATCCGGACAGCGGGCGTCCGCTTCGGGTCGTAGCGTCGGCTCCGGTCGAAGCGCCGCGACCACGACCTCGCCCCCCTCGCCCGGGATCGGCGAGTTCGGGGACGAAGTCGTCGGGGACCGATGAGTTCGGGGGATCTCCCGTGTCAGTACGGCGTACCGCTCCCGGCGACCCTTGACCTCGAGCCTCCTCGAGGTCGTAGCGTCGGGCGCCGCACAGCTGGTGTGTCGTCGTGAGAGGACGAGAACCGATGAACGAGGTGATCCGGGCCACCGGCCTGGTCAAGCGCTACAAGGAGGTCACGGCCCTCGACGGGCTCGACCTCGTCGTCCCCGAGGGCACCGTGCTCGGGCTGCTGGGCCCGAACGGCGCCGGCAAGACGACGGCCGTGCGCATCCTGACGACGCTGCTGGTCCCCGACGAGGGACACGTCGAGGTGGCCGGGATCGACGCGTTGCACGACCCGGAGGCCGTCCGCAAGCGGATCGGTCTGTCGGGACAGTACGCCGCCGTCGACGAACAGCTGACGGGGTTCGAGAACCTCGACATGATCGGCCGGCTGTACAAGCTCGGACGGCCTCGCGCACGCCAGCGGGCCGGCGAACTGCTCGAGCGCTTCCGGCTCGCCGACGCCGGCAACCGCCCGGTGAAGACCTACTCGGGCGGTATGCGCCGACGGTTGGACCTCGCCGGCGCACTCGTCGCCGAGCCGGCCGTGCTGTTCCTCGACGAGCCGACGACCGGGCTCGACCCGCGCAGCCGGTCCGACATGTGGGACGTCATCCGGGAACTGGTCGGGCGCGGCACCACGCTGCTGCTCACGACCCAGTACCTCGAGGAGGCGGACCTGCTCGCGGACGACATCGTGGTGATCGATCGTGGACAGGCCATCGCGCGTGGGACCGCTGACCAGCTCAAGGCCCAGGTGGGCGGGGAGCGCGTCGAGGTGGTGGTGACCCACGAGGGCGATCTGGCCGCGGCCGAGGCGATCCTCGACGAGGTGGCCGTCGGCGTGGTGCAGGTCGAGTCGCACACGCGGCTGCTGACCGCCCCGGTCACCGGCGGCGCCGACGACCTGATGCGGACGCTGCGCAGCCTCGACGCCCGCGGGGTGAAGATCAGCGACGTCGGGCTGCGGCGACCCACCCTCGACGACGTCTTCCTCACCCTCACCGGCCACACCGCCGAGGAGGTCGAGTCCGACACCGGCGACGGATCGTCCGCGCCACCGGCCGACGCGGCCGCCGCCAGCCCACTGGTCACCGCGAGCGACGACACCTCGCAGGAGCACGCCCGATGAGCAGCCTGACCTACGCCCTCGCCGACGGCGCCGTCGTCGCCAAGCGCAACCTCATCAAGATCAAGCGCGTGCCCGAGGTGCTCGTGTTCGTGCTGATCTCGCCGATCATGTTCGTGCTGCTGTTCGCCTACGTGTTCGGCGAGTCGATCCAGATCCCGGGGGTCGACTACAAGGAGTACCTGATCGCCGGGATCTTCGCGCAGACGGTGGTGTTCGGCGCCACGTTCACCGGCGCCGGGCTGGCCGAGGACATGCAGAAGGGCATCATCGACCGGTTCCGGTCCCTGCCGATGTCCCGGTCGGCCGTGCTGGTCGGACGCACCGGCTCCGACATCGCCTACAACGTGCTGTCGATCGTCATCATGTCGCTGACCGGGCTGATCGTGGGGTGGCGGATCCGGGGCTCGGTGCTCGATGCCCTGGCCGCGTACCTGCTGCTGCTGGTGTTCGCCTACGCGATCTCGTGGATCATGGCCTTCGTGGGACTGCTCGTCCCCAGCGTGGAGGTCATCAACAACGCCTCGTTCATCGTGATCTTCCCGCTCACGTTCATCGCCAACACGTTCGTGCTGAGCGATGCGCTGCCCGGACCGCTGCAGACGATCGCCGAATGGAACCCGGTGTCCAGCGTCACGCACGCCGCCCGGGTCCTGTTCGGCAACATCGACCCGTCGATGCCGGTCCCGGACGTGTGGTCCTTCCGGCACCCGGTCGCCTACACGCTGCTGTGGGTGGTCATCATCCTGGCGGTGTTCGTGCCATTGAGCGTGCGCCAGTACAAGCGCTCCACCACGAAGTGACGAGCGGTCAGGTCCCGGTCAGCGCGGGGTTGTGCGCGGCCGGGACCTGCTCGTCGGCCGGCGGCGGGCCTGGCGGGGTGCCGTCACCGAACGGCCGGCCGCCGAGTTCCTCGCGGAAGTGCGGGCTGGCCCAGTTCGCCAGATCCGGGCCTCTGGGCACCACGCCGGTCGGGTTGATGTCGGTGTGCACCTCGTAGTAGTGGCGCTTGATGTCCACGAAGTCGATCGTGTCGCCGAAACCGGGCGTCTGGAACAGGTCGCGGGCGTAGGCCCACAGCACCGGCATCTCGGTCAGCTTCGACCGGTTGCACTTGAAGTGCCCGTGGTAGACCGGGTCGAAACGCACCAGCGTCGTGAACAGCCGGACGTCGGCCTCCGTGATCGTGTCGCCCACGAGGTAGCGCTGGGTGGCGAGACGGTTCTCCAGCCAGTCGAGGCGGGCGAACAACCGGTCGTAGGCCTGGCCGTAGGAGCCCTGGGTGCCGGCGAAGCCGGCCCGGTACACGCCGTTGTTGACGTCGCGGTAGACCAGCTCGCTCACCTCGTCGATCTGGTCGCGCAGGTGGTCGGGGTACAGCTCGGGCGCGCCGGGACGGTGGAATTCGCGCCACTCGGTCGACAGGTCGAGCGTGATCTGTGCGAAGTCGTTGGTCACGACCGCGCCGGAGGGGATGTCGACGATGGCGGGCACGGTGATGCCGCGCTCGTAGCCGGGCACGGCCGCTTCGTAGGCCTCCTCGAGCCGCTCGATGCCGAGCACCGGGTCGACGCCGCCGGGGTCGAGGTCGAATCGCCAGCTGCGCTGGTCGTGCGTCGGGCCCGCGACGCCCATGGACAGCACGTCCTCGAGGCCCAGCAGCCGCCGCACGATGATGGCGCGGTTGGCCCACGGGCAGGCGCGGCTGACGACGAGCCGGTAGCGGCCGGCCTCGACCGGCCATCCCTCCCGGCCGTCGGCGGTGATACGTGTCGCGAGGTAGCGCGTGTCGCGCTCGTAGCGCTCCTCGACGTAGGTGCCCTGCGATGTGGTGTGATCGGTCATGTGGCCGACGCTACCGGCCTCCGTGGGCCGTTCCGCCTAGCGTCTCCGGCCGATCGACGAGGGAAATCGAGGAATGACCGACCCATCCGTACCGCTCGACGGGGTGCAGTTCCCCCTGGTGGACGGGCGACGTAGCACGACGGCGACGGGCCGTTCGGTGTTCTCGGCCGCCGCGGCGGCGGTCGACCCGGATCTCGGACGACGGATCACCGACGCGCGCGACTGGCACACCGGCTACGCACAGCTGCTGCGCGAGCTGGTCGCGGCCGACCTCACCACCCCGACCGCGGAGCCGGAGGCCGTGCCACGAACTGGCCTGCAGGCCACGTACGAGACGTTCCGTTACCACCGCGGCGAGGCCTCGGTTCCGGTGGCGGAGGCGGCGGCGCTGCCGACACGGGTCGAGCTGGAGACGGTCACCGCGCGAGGCCGCCAGGCGCCCGCGCGCGAGCTGGAGATCCCCTACCGCGGCCGGCTGCTGCGCGGTGACGACCTGCGCCGGCAGCTCGAGAGCTGGACGACGGCGGGCGTGGTCGAGCCGTCCCTGGCCGAGGCCGTGCGCCGCGTCGTCGACGAGCCCGCGTGGCTGGACCTGTCCGACCTGACCGTGGTGGTGCTCGGCGCCGCCTCGGAGATGGGGCCGCTCGGGCAGCTGCTGCGCTGGAACGCGACCGTGGTCCCCGTCGACCTGCCCCGCCCGCGGGTCTGGGACCGGGTGCTCGGCGCGCTCCGCGACGGGGCCGGCCGGGCGCACGTCCCGGTGCGCCACCGGGTCGATCCCGAGGACCACGCCGCCCTGGCCGTGGTGGCGGGTGCGGACCTCGACACCGAGCTTCCCGAGGTGGCCGCGTGGCTGGCCGGGTTCGACGGCGTCGACGCGGTCGGCACGTACGTCTACGCCGACGGTGCCGACAACGTACGGGTGTCGCTGGCCGCGGACGTGCTCGCCACCGGCCTGCTGGCCCGCCGGCCGCAGGCCCTACTGGCCGGCTTGTTGACGCCGACCGACGTCTACGCTGCCCCGCTCGAGGCGGTCGAGGCCGCTCGCGAGCGCCTGGCCGGGGGCCGTGCCGACCGGCTGGCCCGCGCGGCGACCCGCGGCCGTGGGTTCCGCCCGCAGTACGAGGAGACGATGACGACGCCGGGCGGCGCGCAGTTCGGGCTCGCCGACTGCCAGGTGCTGCAGCAGGGACCGAACTACGCGCTGGCCAAGCGGTTGGCGCGCTGGCGCTTCCGGGTGGCACGCGCCGACGGGTTCGCCGTCTCCGCCAACGTCGCACCGGCCACCAGCACGCGCTCGGTCACCAGCAACCGGCTGCTGGCGGCCGCCTATGCGGGCGCGCACCACTTCGGTGTCGAGGTGTTCCGGCCGGAGACCAGCAACGCGTTGATGGCGGCGCTGCTGGTGCGCGACCTGCGCGACCCGGCCGCGGCCGGGCGGCCCGAGCGCGAACTGCCCCACCCGCAGGCGCTGTTCGCGGACACCGCCGCCCACGGTGGGCTGTGGCGGCTGCCCTGGGCGCCCCGTTCGGTATTGCCGCTCGCGGCCGTGCTGGGACTGCCAGCGAGTCTGCGTCGCTGAGGCACCGCCTCGGCGGCGCGGCCGGCGCGACGGCACGGCCGGCGCCCTGGGTCACAACGCCTCGGTCCGGCGTGGCAGGAGCAGGCGCGCCGCGACGAAGGTCACCACGGTGATGATGGCCAGGGCCACGAACAGCGACGGGTGGGTCGGCTGCAGCAGCAGCATCAGGTCCTGCAGGCCGAGGAACCCGTGCGTGGCCGGGAGCGCGTAGCTGAGCCAGCGCATCGGGAACATGATGCGATCCAGCGGCATGAACATGCCGCAGAAGAAGATCGTCGCGAGCAGCAGCAGCATGGAGAACTGCACGGCCTGCGAGTCGGTCCGTGACACCGCCGCGACGAGGAACCCGATGCCGATCGACGCCACCAGGGTCATCGCCAGCAACCCGATGAACGTCAGCCAGTGCACGGGCAGCGGCACCCCGAAGACGGTGACGATCAACGCCGTCAGCCCGGTGGCCGCGATTGCGCCCAGCAGCAGGAACGCCAGCGTCTTGCCGGCCAGCCGCTCGCCCATGGTGGCGGGCGAGACGTGCAGCACCTCCAGCGTCCCGGCCCGCCGCTCGCGCACGAGGGCCAGGGCCGCGAACGTGACGCCGAGGTGCTGCAGCATCAGCGCCAGCACCCCCGGCGCGAAGTAGGTGTCCAGCGCAATCGCGACGGGTGTCTGCGCCTCGATCTGCATCGCGAACGGGCGGACGGCCACCTCGGCGTCGATGCCCTGCACCTGCGCGACGACCTGGTCGATCTCGTCCAGCGTGGCACCGGCCTGGTCGAGCTGGCCGACCCCGTCGATCTGCGCGAGCTTTTCGAGTTGGTCCGCGGCGGTGCGCAGCTGGGCCGGCAGGTCCTGCGGGCCGCCGAGCACGGTCACGACCCCGAGCAGTGCGCCATCCGTCTCCAGCAGGTCGGCCATCTGCTCCATCTGCGGGGCGAGCCGGGCAGCGGTCGCCTGCGCCGCCTGCAGGTCCTGGTCGTCGACGTTGGCGCGCAGTTGGGCGAGCTGGTCACGGGCGAACGCGATCTCCTCGTCCACGTCCGCGGTGCGCTGCTGCGCCACGACCAGCACCTCCTCGAGGACCTGGTCGTTGATCTGCGACACCGCGATGTCGGACGCGACGGCGATCTGCTCGTAGGTGACCGGGTCGAGGCTGCGGTGGTGGATCTCGATGACGGCCCGCTCGCTGGCCTCCAGCGCCGCCATGGCGTTCTCCGGCAGCACGATGACGAGGTCCACCTCGCCGTCGCGCAGCGCCGCGAGTCCCTGTTCGGGATCGTCGCTGGTGCCCTGGTAGTCGATGCTGGCCGGCTGCTCGGTGCGAATGAACTCGTCGACCTGGGCGGTCAGTTCGTCCTCCGCTCCGACCACCAGGGTGCTCAGCGGCGGCAGGTCGTCGCTGTAACCGATGCCGAACAGGAACAGGACCAGGAACGGCCCGAGGATCAGCAGCAGCAGCAGGCGCGGCTGGCGCAGCGTGGAGACCGTCTCTCCACGCGCGAACGCGCCGACGCGGACCGGACTACGCATCGTCGTTGCCCTCCGTGCCGGCGCGGTAACGCTCCAGGATCGTGACGAACACGTCGTCGAAGGTCGCCTCGTCGGGCACCCGGTCGCCGTAGGCGGCCGTCCGCAAGCCCTCCGGGGTGTTCACGATCACGACGCGGCCGTCGACGAGGAAGGCCACGAGGTCACAGTCGGCCGCCTCCTCCACGTACTGGGTCGTCACGAAGATGGTCGTGCCGCCGTCGCGCAGCGTCTGCAGGCGGTCCCAGATCCGGCGCCGCAGCAGCGGGTCGACCCCGGCGGTCGGCTCGTCGAGGATGAGCAGTTGCGGGCGGTGGACGAGCGCGGCCGCCAGCCCCAGGCGGCGCTGTTCACCGCCGGACGCCTTCGACAGCCGCACCTTCTGCCGGTCCCCCAGGTCGAGGAAGTCCAGCGTCTCGCCGATACGGCGACGGGCCTCGCGGGCCTGCTTGCCGGGCAGGAACCGTGACCGCGGCGGCAGCCCGTACAGCGAGGCCATGAGGTGCAGGTTGTGCCGCATCGAGAGCTCGGGGTAGAAGGCGGCCGACTGCGGCAGGTAGCCGACCTTGCGGCGCATGTCCGAGTCGAAGCCGCTCGGGTCGGCGCCGAGGACCCGGATCTCCCCGCGGTCGGGGGTGTCCATCCCCAGCATCAGCTTCACGGTCGTCGACTTGCCCGACCCGCTGGGCCCGATCAGCCCGAAGATGGTCCCCTCGGGGACGATCATGGACAACCCCTGGACGCCCACGTCACCCGTGAACGTCCGCCACACGTCCTCGGCCTGGACGACCGCCGAGCGCTCGGCAGCCAGCCCGCGGGTCTGTGACAGGGCGTCGGTGCTCATCGTGGCCCTTTCGTCCGGTCGGGACGGTGGTCCCCGTCCGACCGGGCTGGAGCCTAGGACGCGCTGAGAAGGCGCCTCTCTGGCCCAAAGGCCGCCCAGCGGACGGCCACCGCCCTCACTCCGTGACCAGCAACTCGTGCTCGAGCACGTGGGTGACGCTGAGCGTCCGGTAGCCACCGGCGTCGAACAGCACGACGACCTTGTCGTCCTCGTAGCGCGTCACCGTGCCCGACCCCCACTTCGGGTGGCGCACACGTGACTCGAGCGGGAACGGCACGTCCCGCGGGTGCGGGTCGCGGACACCGGCGCTGCAGCGGTCGCAGTGCCCGCACAGGTCGTCGAGGTGCTCGCCGTAGTAGTTGAGGAGGAACCGCCCGCGGCAACCGTCGGTCTCCACGTACGCGCGCATCATCTCCAGCCGCGACTCCTCGTAGCGCTGCTGGGCCTGGTCCCGCTCGAGGGCGGCGTCGACCGCCGCGCGGGGACTCGGGGCGTCGTCGAGCTGTTCCACGCGACCGTCGTGGTGCAGGTGGAGGAAGCCGGCCTCTTCCAGCCGCGTCAGGCCGACGGTCAGCTCCGTGCGCGACAGCTGCAGCCGTTCCTCCAGGTCGACCGAGTCCACGTAGCCCTCGGCGGCGGCGACACCGACGGCCAGGTCCTCCAGCCGCTCGCCGTCGATCCCGCCGCCGGCGGCGAAGAACCGGCGCAGCCCCAGGTCTGCCTCGCGGAAGAACAGCACCGCCCGGGCCGGCTCGCCGTCGCGTCCGGCCCGCCCCACCTCCTGGTAGTAGCTGTCCAGCGACTCCGGGACCTGCGCGTGGTGGACGTACCGGACGTTGGGCTTGTCGATGCCCATCCCGAACGCCGGGGTCGCCACGACGACGTCCAGCTCGTCGTCGAGGAAGGCGCGATGGCTCGCGTCGCGCTCGTCGCGCCGCATGGCGCCGTGGTAGTGGTGGGCGCGCAGGCCGGCGACGCGCAGGTCCTCGGCGTAGCGCTCCGCCTCCCGCCGGGTCGCGACGTACAGGATGCCGGGCGCCTCGGAGGCCACCACCTCGGCGACGACGGCCCGGCGCTGGACGTCCTCGTCGTGGACGCGCCGGACCTCGAGGTGGATGTTCGGGCGGTCGAAGCCGCGTACGACCAGCTCGGGATCACGTAGCCCGAGCCGCTCGACGATCTCCTCGCGGACCGGCGGTGCGGCCGTCGCCGTGAGCGCCAGCACCGTGGGGTGCCCGAGCTCCGCGATGGCGCTGCCCAGCCGCAGGTAGTCGGGGCGGAAGTCGTGCCCCCATTCGCTGACGCAGTGCGCCTCGTCGACGACGAAGAGCCGCACCCCGGTGTCGCGCAGCCGGTCGACCGTGTCCGCGTTGGCCAGCTGCTCGGGCGCGAGGAAGACGAACTCGACCTCGCCGGCGGCCAGCCGGTCGAAGACCTCCTGCCGCTCCCCCGCCCGCAGCGTCGAGTTGAGCGCCACCGCCTCCCCCAGCCGGTCGTGCTCCGCGATGGACTGGACCTGGTCGGCCTGCAGGGCGATCAGCGGCGAGACGACCACGGTGGGCCCGTCGATCAGCTCACCAGCGAGCTGGTAGATGGCCGACTTGCCCGAACCGGTCGGTAGCACGACGAGCGTGTCCCGGCCGCCCACGACGGCCTGCACCGCCTCCTTCTGACCCGGGCGAAGGCGGTCGTGCTCGAGCAGGTCCTTGGCGGCGAGGCGAATCACGCCGGTGCGGGTGGGGTCCGCCGACGGTGCGGGCACGGAGGTCTCCAGAGGTGTCCCCGGCGGCCCCGGATGGGCGGCCGGTCGTGCACGATGCCGTGCCCCCCGCCGGCCGGGCCGCACCGCCACCGGCGAAGGACGACCGGCCGCGCCGGGGCGGGCTGTGGGCTGTCGCCCGCCAGCAGGGCTACCGTTCGGGCACGCGACCGCCGTGCGGAGCGGCCCAGGGAGGCGACAGATGAACCGTCGAGCGAGTCTGCCGGGTGTCGATGCCCTGTTCGGCACCTCGGACCCCGGCCTGAAACCACCGGCGGCCGCCAATGCGGAAACCGCGCCGGAACCCCCGTCACGGCCGCTCCTGACGACCGATCTGCCGGAATCCGACGGCGTCCGAGGGGCGCGCGAACGCCTCGCCGGCCAGGTCGAGGCCCCGGATGCCGCGGTCGCCGCGCTGCTGCGGTGGGCCGCTGTCACCTGCGGTGCACGCACCGCCGTCGAAGTCGGCGCGGCGGGCGGCATCTCCGGTCTGACGCTGCTCGAGGCCCTGCCCGAGCGCGGGGTGCTCACCTCGATCGAGCCCGACGGCCACGCCCACGGCCTGGCGATGGCCGCCTACCGCGACGTCGGGGCGGGCTCGCGGGTGCGCTCGATCAACGGTGAGCCGGCCACGGTGCTGCCACGCCTCACCGACGGCGGCTACGACCTGCTGCTCTGGCAGGTGCCCGTGGACGACCCGCACGCCGTGCTGGGCCACGCACGGCGGCTGCTGCGGCCGGGTGGGATCCTGCTCGCCCGTGGGCTCGTCGCCGACGAGGTGGGGCCGGCGCCCGCCCAGCGGTTCCTGGCGGACCTGGTGGACGACATCCGATTCCGGGCGACGGTGCTCCCGGTGGACGGCGGCGTCGCGCTGGCGACACGCCAGGCCTGAGCGCTCCGGGGGATTCCGACCGGCGCGGGCGAGCGGACGTCAGCCGTCGCGGTCGTCGCGCCGCCGGAGACGCTCGTCGAGCCGGCGCAGGAACTCCGGGTCGTCGTCGGGACCCCGCGGCGCCGACCGGGGCCCCGAGGCGCCGTCAGTCGGAGCGGGGCCGGACGGCCGCGGCCCACGGGGTCCCCGGCCCGGCCCGGGATCCCGACCTGGTGAGGCGGCCGGCCCGCCGCCGGGCGACGCGCCGGAGCGCGACGGACGGCCGGCGTACAGCCACAGCAGCCCGCCGAGACCGATGACCAGCGCCACCAGGAGCGCCCACACGACCTTCGGCAGATTGCGGATCTCCCGCTCGTCGGTCAGGACGACGTCGAGCAGGCAGTAGAACGTGAACGCGAACAGCGCCAGGGTGACGAGGCCGAACCACATGCCCGCGTTCCTTCCGCCGTCGTCGTCTCGATGGTACGACCCGGCGCGTCGCGTGTGGAGTTCAGATCCATCCCAATGGCGGGTAGGGGTCGTGGCGGCGCACCTGACGCAGATTCCGGGCCCACCAGGCCAGCACGGTCAGGAATCGGTCCGCCGCGGGGGCGACGCCGGGTTCCCGAGGGCGCCCCTGGGCGTCGAACGCGTCGGCGCCATGGAAACTGACGGTCTCCCGCACGACGACGGCATGCAACTCCGCGAGCACCAACCGCAGCTGCTCGGTCGCCCGCAGGCCGCCGGACACGCCGCCGTAGCTGACCACGCCGACCGGCTTGGCGAACCACTCCCGGCGCAGCGCGTCGATCGCCGTCTTCAGCGGCCCGGGGAAGCTGTGGTTGTACTCGGGCACCACCAGCACGACGGCATCGGCGCCGTCGACGAGTTTGCGGAAACGGTCGGGATCGGCCCCGATGTCGGCCAGGTCCATCAGCTCCGCGGCGAACCCGTCCCACGCGCCGAGCTGCCCCAGGAACCAGTCGGCGATGCGTGGCCCGGTGCGGCCCCGGGGCGTGCTGGCGAGCACGACGGCGAGGTCGAGCGGTGCCTCGCGTGCGTCGACGAGGGTGGGGGCGGTCGACCGGTCGACGGAAGACGGCATGCGGACTCCTCGGTGCGGCGGGGGCATGGGGTTCGGTCCCGGCGCACGCAGGGGACGGTAGGACCTCGACGTAGGTCGAGGTCAAGTTCCGCGCCGTTGGAGGTCAGCCGGCCGACAGTTTGACGACCTCGGCTGCGTCGACGTCGGGTGCGGGCCCGTGCTCGACCGACGTCAGGGCGGTCAGCGTCACCCACCCGTCGAGGCACAGGGCGGTGTCGCAGTCCGGGTCCAGGCCGGAGCTGCGGTCGGTCACCTCCATGGTCAACGCTTCGCCCTGCACGTCGGCGGAGGCGAGGTTGAAGTAGCCGAACCGGTCCAGGCGAGCCCAGCGCGCGCCGCGCAGCCGGTCGTGGGGAAGACCCGGCACGTTGACGTTCAGCACCGAGGGGGCCGGGGCCGTCAGCAGCCACGCGGTGGCCTGCACGGCGACCTCGACGGCCGTCGCCCACGGCCACTCGTCGACGCGGTCGACGTCGAGGCTGACGGCCAGGCCGCTGCCCCCGAACGTGGCGGCGGTCAGGGCGCCGCCGACCGTGCCGGAATGGACCACGGAGTGGCCGGTGTTCATGCCCGCGTTGACGCCGGAGACCACGAGTTCGGGGGCCGGCCCGAACGCGCCCAGCGACGCCGCCATCACGGCCAGCCCGGGCGGTCCGTCGAGGGCGTAGGCCTCCACCCCGTCGACGTCCCGTCGTCGCAGCCCGACCCCGACGTCCGGGTCGTAGCGGCCGATGCCGGTGCCGGTCCCGCTGAGGTCGCTGGACGGCGCGGCAACCAGCACGTCACCGAAGCGCTCGGCCAGTGCGACGGCGAGCAGCCGCAGACCGGGCGAGTCGATCCCGTCGTCGTTGGTGACCAGGATGCGGCCCGCACGCCGCTCGACGACGGTCGCGTCCACCTCGATGCTGCCCTCGCGGTGGTGGCGCGAGGTCGGTTCGTCGCTCATGACGTCTCCTCCAGGCGCTGCACGTCGACGCGGGTGAGCAGTTCGTCGATGAGGCCGGGACTCGCCCCGCCGCTGCCCCGGCGGGTGATGTTCGCGGCGCCGGCCGCCCAGGCGCGGGCGAGCATGGGCTCGACGTCGAGGCCCGAGGCGACCCCGGCCGCGAACACCGCCGTCATGGAGTCGCCGGAGCCCTGCGAGTCGACCTTCTCCAACTCCGGGCCGCTGACGCGGTACACGGCGTCCCCGAACCTGGCCACCACGGGCCGGTCCGAGCGCGACAGCACGACCGCCTCGACCCCGCGCCGCTGCAGGTCGCGCGTCACCGCCAGGGCACCCTCCTCGCTGCGATCGCCCTGCTCCAGCAGGCCATCACCGGCGAGGTCGCCGTCGCTGACCTTCAGCAGCCGGAGCGGGCCGTGATCCAGGAACTCGGCCAGCTCCACGTCGTGGAAGTCCCCGACGACGGCCACCTCGTAGCGGGCGAGGTCCGCCGCCAGCCGGCCGTAGAAGTCGGTCGGGAGCGACCGGGCGTCCGGGAACTGCCCGGTCACCACGCACGTCCCCGCCGCCAGGGCCGTCTCCAGCGTGCGGTTGTACAGCTCGTCGACCTCGTGGCGGGTCAGCACCGGCGGGCGGCTGCGCGCCAGCGTCTGCCGCTCGTCACGGTCGCGGCGGTCGGCGACCTCGACCGGCGACGCCGCCGAGGTGTCGACCGCCTGCAGTTCGATGCCCCAGTCGGTGGTCAGGCCGCAGAACGCGCGGCCGCTCTCACCACCGACCGGGGCGCAGACGACGGGCTGCTGGCCGAGCTGCCGGAGCATCCGCGCGATCCAGATGCCCTGCCCGCCGGCGTGCAGGTGCACGTCGTCCTCGCCGAGCGCGTCCTGCTCGATGGTGACCGTCACCCACACCGACGGCGCGAAGACCGCGATCGTCTCGGCCATGGGTCAGATGATCGGCTTGCCGCCGGTGACCGGCAGGTTCGCCCCCGAGATGTAGCTGGCCTCGTCGGAGGCGAGCAGCACGTACGCAGGTGCCAGCTCGGCGGGCTGGCCGACGCGGCCCAACGGTGTGTCGGACCCGAAGCCCTCCACCATCTCCTCCGGCAGGGTCGCCGGGATCAACGGGGTCCAGATCGGTCCCGGCGCCACGCAGTTCACGCGGACGCCTCGGGGTCCGAGCATCTTCGCGAGGTTGCCGGTGAAGCTCAGGATGGCCGCCTTGGTCGCCGCGTACGGCAGCAGGTGTGGAGACGGCTGGTCCTCCTGGATGGAGGCCGTGTTGATGATCGACGCCCCCGTCTCGAGGTGGGGCACGGCGGCCTTGCACAGGTGGAACATCGCCGTGATGTTGACCTGGAAGGTGCGGTCCCACTCCTCGTCGGGGATCTCCGTGATGTCGTCCCGAGCCATCTGGAACGCGGCGTTGTTGACCAGCACGTCCAGTCGGCCGAACTCGTCGACCGCGCGCTGCACGACGGATCGGCAGACCTGCGGGTCGGCGAGGTCGCCGGCGACGAGCACCGCCTGCTGACCTGCCTCCTCGACCAGGCGTGCCGTCTCCTTGGCGTCGTCGTGCTCGTCGAGGTAGCTGATCAGCACGTCGGCGCCCTCACGGGCGAAGGCGATCGCCACGGCGCGCCCGATCCCGCTGTCGGCGCCGGTGATGATCGTCTTCTTGTCCTGCAAGCGGCCGCTGCCCTCATAGGACGACTCCCCGTGGTCCGCGAGCGGACGCAGCTGGTCCTCGCGGCCCGGGTAGGGCTGCGACTGGGCGGGCGGGTTGCTCATGCGCATCTCTTCCGTCGGGTCGTTGCGGGCCGGCTGGTGCGGTCCCGCAAGAGCCTGCGGCCGGATCCGGCGCGGTGGACCGGCCCGCCCCCACCCCGCTCTCACCGACCTGGTGGTGCTCGACTGGACATCCCGGGCTCGCCGGCGGCCGACACGTCCGGGTCGGGCTGGACGCTTGGCCGGTCCGGCGGCCCGCCGCCGACAAAGCGTCCAGCGTGGCGCCCGAGTCCCCGGCCGCCCGCCATCCCCGCTGCTACCAACCCGTGCGCGTGGGAGCGTGTGGGGCCGACCGGGGCTCCATGGGAGTGCGGCCGTGATCCGGCCGCCGCGTCCTCCTGCGCCCGGAGAGAGAGGCGACGCGCATGGCGCGCATGCGGTGGAGAAGGTCCGTGGTCGGCCTGGCCGGAGCCGGCCTGGTGGCGACGCTGTTGGTGCCGACGATGGCGGGAGCGCAGGACCCCGACGAGGGGTTCGTCGCCGGCGAGACCGAGGTCGAGTACCCCGAGATCGTCGAGGTGGTCGTCCCCGACCGGGAGACCCTGAGCGAACTGGGGTCGCTCGGGTTCGACGTCGGCGAGGACGTCCACGACGTGGAGGGCGGGGTCGAGGCCCACGTCATCGTGACCAAGGAGCAGCGCAAGCAACTGCAGGCGATGAGGAGGGTCACGATCGGCGAGACGCTGATCACCCAGACCGAGGCCGAGGGGCTGCAGGCCGAGTACGCAGCGATGACCGCCGCGCAGGAGGTGGCGCTCGCCGAGGCCGAGGACGAGGGCGACGAGCTGCGCATCCAGCGGGCGCAGTGGTACGAGGACCCGAGCCAGGGCCGCTTCCTGGAGATCGAGGTCTGGTCGGAGGCGGGACGCGCGTCGTCGCAGGTGCAGATCAACGTCACGTTCGACGCCGGCGAGGGCACGCAGATCGGCGCGCCGGGCACCCAGAGCTTCAACCTGTCGCGGTTCGTCGACGCCGGGCAGTACATGTTCCACCGGGCCAACTCGCCGGTGCTGATCACCACGGCGAACCCGCCGACGCGCATGCGCGTGGAGAGCCGCCTCGCGGGCGAGGTGATCGGTAGCCGCGAGGTCGCCGTCCGCCAGGTGATGACCGGAACCGACCGCAAGGGCCCCGGCGCCCCGGTCGACAGCAGCGACACCTACCAGTCCAGCTTCATCGACAAGTACCTCGACGCCACGGAGAGCCAGGCGCGCATCGAGGCGCTCGCCGCCGAGTTCCCCCACCTGACCGAGATCATCGAACTGCCCCACAAGAGCAACGGTTACCGCCGCCCCGCGATGGCGCTGCTCGACCCCGCCGGCAACCGGGTCTCCGTGACCACCGGTCCCGCGGCGGGCGACTACACCTATGCCGCGGCCAGCTACGGGCCGGCGGTGCCGGCAGCGGGCGTGCCCGCGGCCGCGACCGGCTTCGCCGTGGCGAACGCGCCCGTGTCCACCACCTTCCCCGACTCGCTGCCGACCGAAGGCTGTGGCGACTTCGTCGGCTTCCCGGCCGGCGCCATCGCCCTGGTCGACCGCGGCAACTGCACGTTCGCGGAGAAGACCCTGAACGCCCAGAACGCCGGCGCGGTCGCGGTCGTCATCGTGAACAACGTGGTGGGAGCGCCGACGGCACCGGGTGGGACGGCACTTCCCGGCACGGCGATCTCCACGGTGATGATCTCGCAGGCCGACGGCAACCTGATCAAGGACCACCTGGCCGCCTCGACCGGCCGGATCATCCCGGGGGTCGCGGTCAACAACAACGCCCGCGTCACCCTCGACACGATCGCCTACGGACACGAGGGCGGTAACGACCTCACCATCCAGGCGGTCGACCCGGGGGCGCCGAACTCGCCGCTGAGCGTGTCGGTCTCCGGAAACCACATCCAGATCAGCCTGGCGACCAACGCCGCCGGCGCGCGCACGTCGACGGCCGTCCAGGTCCGCGACGCCATCAACGCGCACCCGGAGGCGAGCCAGCTCGTCCGGGCGTACCGCTACCGCAACAACGCGGGCACGGCGGTGGTGGCACCGACGCCACGCATCCAGTTCGACGACTACCTCCTCGCGCCCGACTCCGTGTCGCGCGAGCCGTTCACGGTCAAGGTGCTGCGCATCGGACGTCACCGCGACGGCTCCCGCACGGGCGTGTTCGCCTACTCGCAGGAGCACGCCCGTGAATGGGCGACGCCGCTGGTGGCGGTGGAGACCGCCGAGCGGCTGCTGCGCAACTACGAGAACGACGACAACACGCGTCGGATGGTGAACGACCTGGACATCTTCATCGTCCCGTCGATCAACCCGGACGGCACCCACTACTCCATGCACGACTTCGCCCTGCAGCGGCGCACGATGGTCCGCTACTGCGGCGAGGGTCAGAACAACGACCTGCTCGCCCGCAACACCTGGGGCGTCGACCTCAACCGCAACTTCACGGTCGGCAGCCTCTTCGACGGGTACGCCGGCGCGTCGACCAGCTGCACGAGCGACACCTTCGCGGGTCCCTCGGAGCTGTCGGAGCCCGAGTCGAAGAACGAGGTGTGGCTGACCGAGCAGTTCCCGAACATCAAGTTCTCGATGAACATCCACAGCCACGGCGGCTACTTCATGTGGGCGCCGGGTGCGTACATCTCCAGCGGCCGCGTCTCCCTGCCGCGACCGAGCTACGGCACCGAGCGCTTCTTCTACGAGGCGTCGGACCACATCCTCAACCGCATCAAGGAGCACCGCGGGACCGTGATCTGGGACTCGCGGGTCGGCCCGATCAGCGACGTGCTGTACAGCGCGGCCGGCAACTCCGGTGACGAGCACTTCTACAACCGCGGCATCTTCGCATGGTCGTTCGAGGTCGGCGCGTCGCGGCGCAACGCCGCGAACACCGGATGGGTGACCATCGGCAACGGCTTCACGCCGCCGTTCGCCGAGGGCTACGAACAGACCATGGAGTTCTCCAACGGACTGATCGGCATGCTCGAGGTGGCCCGGATGTACGCCCGTGACACCGTGCCGCCGAAGTCGCAGCTCACGCCCGGTGGCACGACCTTCCCCGGCCCGACGAAGTTCACCTTCCAGGTCGACGAGCCCGCCGACGTGTACTACACGCTCGACGGCAGCCGCCCGACCTACGACTCGCCCAAGCTCGAGTACCAGGGCCCGCGCCAGTCCGAGGCGTCGATCACCATCGACTCCTCCACGACCGTGCGCTGGTTCTCGGTGGACGTGCGCGGGAACGTCGAGGGCAACTACAAGCCCGACGGCAACGGCCAGAACTTCCGCCAGGTCAAGATCACGATCCGGTGACCGCCGGCGTGGCTAGAACCGGGGCGGCGCCGACCGCGAGGTCGGCGCCGCTCCGCGGCCGGTCGCCCCACCCGGGTGCGCGTCCCGCCCAGGGACTTCCGTCCCGCCGCTGATTCAGTGAGACTTCAGCGGGGCGGGGGAGGGAGGACCGCCGGTGGGCGCCACAGGAGTGCAGTACGACCTCGTCGAGGTACCTGCGCCCGGGCGACCGCCGCCTCCCGCGAGCGTGCCGGTCGAACTGGACGCCACCGACCGGCGGATCCTGGGGCTGTTGTGCGAGGACGGGCGGATGTCGGTCCGCGGCGTCGCCGAGCGGGCCGGCGTCTCGCGTGCGGCCGCCTACGCACGCATCGAGCGCTTGCGCACCAGCGGGGTCATCACCGGGTTCTCGGCACGGCTCGACCCCGGCCGCCTCGGCTTGCAGGTGACCGCGCACATCGTGGTGACCCTCGACCAGCATCGCTGGAGCGGCGCGTTGGGCGTGTTCCGCGCCATGCCCGAGGTGGCCTACTGCGCGTTGCTGGCCGCCGAGCACGACGCCCTGTTGATCGTGCGAGCCCCGAACGTCGCCACGGTTCGCGACGTCGTCCTGCAGCGTCTGCAGCGCATGCCGGAGGTGCGCCGGACCCGGACGCTGTTGGTGCTCGACGAGCTGGCCGGGACGGACGCCGACCTGCTGGCGGCGTCGACACCGCCGGTGGCGTCGCCCGCGCGCGTGTGCTGACCGCGCGGGGCGGTCACGGCTCGACCGGCAGCCGGCGAACCTCGGTACCGAGGTCCTCGAGGTCGTACGGGATGCCGAGCTCGGCCAGCAGCTGGTGCAGCGCGTCACGGTGTTCGGGCAGCGTGGCGACCTCGAAGACGGCACCGGTGGGGCCGTAGACCCCCGCGGCGACGTCCGCGCCGCCGGTGAGGTCGGCCCAGGTGCGCAGCCGGTGTTCCAGGCGGCCGGCGGCTTCGTGACCGACCCGGAGGGCGACGCGCTCCATGCGCCGCCGCCGTACGCGGCTGGCCGCAGCGACGGCATCGCCCACCGCACCGCCGTAGGCGCGGGTGAGGCCGCCGGTGCCGAGCAGCGTGCCGCCGAACCAGCGGCTCACGACCGCGACGACGTCCGTGAGTCGGGCCCCGCGCAGGACGGCCAGCATCGGCGCGCCGGCGGTACCGGACGGCTCCGCGTCGTCGCTGGAGCGTTGACGGCCGCCGTCGTCGCCGACCACCAGCGCCGTGCAGTGGTGACGGGCGTCGTGGAACTCGCGGCGGACCTCGGCGATCACCGCCTCGGCGTCTTCGAGGTCGGCCACGGGCACGAGGTCGGCGACGAACCGGGACGCCTTGACGACCGACTCGGTGCGGACCGCGTTCGCGATGGTGTCGAGGGGATCGCCCTCAGGCACGAAGCCGGCGCTGGACGGGTTGTGCGGGCTTGGAACCCGGCGCGAGGACGAGGTCGTCGAGCAGCCGGCGCGTCGCCGAGGCGATCTCGGTGACGGCGGCGTCGAAGGCCTCCTGATTGGTGGCCGAGGGGACGCGATACCCGCTGATCTTGCGGACGTACTGCAGGGCGGCGTCGCGAACCTCGACGTCGGTGGCGGGCGGCTCGGCGCCGCGCAGTTGCTGGATGCTTCGGCACATGTCGCCGAGCATACGCCGAGCTGGTCCGACCGTCGCGGCGGGCACACCGCTCAGCGGGAGGCGCGCGCCTCGTCGCGGTGGAAGCTGCGGTGGAAGCCCTCGCGCACGCCCTCGATGGCTCCGCTGGTGATGCCGCGCGCCTTCTCCTTGGCGAAGCCGGTGGTGAAGTCGGTGATGTCGGCGTCGTATTCCTCGGCCTGACCGCGCAGGTCGAGCCGGTTGGTGGCCTCGGCGAAGTGGAGGTAGGTGTCGACGCTGGCCACCACGACCCGCACGTCGACGGTCAGCAGCTCGATGCCGATGAGCGAGACGCGGACGTAGGCGTCGATGACGAGGCCCTTGTCGAGGATGATGTCGATGACCTCGGCGAGAGTTCCGGAGGCGGGGCGGCGGGCGACGGTCGTCATCGGTGTGGTCCTGGCTTCGGGGCAGACGCTGAGGTTCACCTGAAGCCGGGAGGGTGGAGCACGGACGCGGACGACCGAAGGGCGGGGGTCGAGCCGCAGATGGTCGCTGCGCTCGCGGTATCGCGCGATTCAGGCGCGTTCCTGGTGACCGGCCCGTCGGCGGATGGCGCGCGCGCCGCGCAGCCCCGCGTACCCCACGGCCGTGCCGGCGGCCGCGGCGATCACCAACAGCGTCGCGGACAGCGCGGGCCGCGCGCCGCTGACGGCAGCGCGCGCGGGGGCGGCCGCACGGCCCCGCATCCCGGGTCGCTCCACCGTCTCCAGCAGGCGGTCCAACAACTCCGGCGGCGCCACCGGTGGCGTCGCGTCCGCGGTGGCTTCGCCCAGCGCCTGCAGTCCCACCGCCACCTCCTGCTGTCGACGCAGGGCAGCTGCGCAGGCCTCACATCGGGCGACGTGGCGGCCCACGAGCCGGCGTCGCCAGCGCGGCAGCGTGCCGTCGACGAAGTCGGGCAGGTGGGTCTGCACCTCGCGGCAGATCCGGCTCGTCGGTTCAGACACGGTCGACCTCGTGGAGCAGGGCCCGCAGGCGGGCGTGCGCCCGGTGCAGGCGGACCTTCACGGCACTCTCGCTGAGGCCCAGCAGCCCGGCGGCTTCCTTGGTCGACAGCCCGTGCACGTCGCGCAGGACGACGACGTCGCGGGCAGCCGGCGGCAACCGTTCGATGGCGGCCGCGACCCGGCGCGCATGGTCGCGATCGGCGACCGCGTCCGCCGTGTCGACCTGGTCGTGGACGTGCTCGTCGGGGGCGAACGCGCTGGACCCGGCCACCTGCCCGCGCGCACGGCCGTCCCCGCGCCGGCGCAGCATGGTCGCGCAGACGTTCAGCGCGACTCGATGCAGCCACGTCCCGAACGCCGACTCGGCACGGAACCCGAGCACCGACCGCGTCACCCGCAGATACACCTCCTGGGTGGCGTCCGCGGCATCCGCCGGGTCGCCCAGCAGCCGCCGACACGTCGCGTACACCTCGGCGTAGGTCGCCCGCACGAGCGCATCCATGGCGCCCGCGTCGCCGCGTTGCACCGCACGCACCAGGTCGGGGTCGACGTCCACGGACGGCATCTTCGCCCACCGCCCGGCCGCCACCGCGCAACCTCGACCAGATCGGGTGTAACCGAACGCCCACCGCCGTGGTCCAACCAGGTGAGCGAGTCACCACGGCTCGCCGGGAGGCCCCGCACCGGGGCAGAGGAGCACCTCGATGTACCCCTTCGTCGTCCTCGTCGCACTCGCGCTCGGCCTGTCGGTGGTCCTGTCCGCCGTCGACGAACTCGTGCCCGTCCGGGTGCCGGCCGCGCTGACCCGCAGTGTCGCGGTGCTGTTCGCCGCCGCCCTGGCCTGGGGGCTGGACTACTCCGTGTTCGCCGCCTTCGGCCAGGAACTGCGCACCGAGTGGCTGCACCCGCTGATGACGGGCGTCGTGCTGATCGCGACCGGCGAGTTCGTGCGCACCGTCGTCGGCGCCATGGCCCACCGCGCCGGTGAACCGCCGGTCGCCACCGAGGCGTCCGCCGGCGTCCGCGCGGCCTGACGGCGATCGGCGCGACCGGGCGTGCCCCGAGCGTTCCGCTCGCCCCGTTCGCCCCGGCGCCACATGACGGGCGGCCCTCGAGGGGGTCGCCCGTCGGCGTTCGGCGCCACGAAGTCCGGTCTTGACCTCGAGCAAGGTCGAGGTCTTACGGTCCGCCGCATCACCCGATGTGAAGGACCCGGACATGCCCATCGCTCTCGTCACCGGCGCGTCCCGTGGACTCGGGCGCGCCTTCGCCGCCGAACTCGCCCGCGCCGGCTGGGACCTGGTCGTCGACGCCCGCGACCGTCACGCCCTGGACGCGGCGGTCGCCTCGTGGTCGGCGAGCGGCCGCGTGGTGCCGGTCTCCGGTGACGTGGCCCTGCCCCACCACCGCAGCGACCTCGTCTCCGCCGCCGCCGGACTGGGTGGACTGGACCTGCTCGTCAACAACGCCGGCGCGCTCGGTCCCTCACCCCTTCCGCCACTGGCGCGCTCGGCCCCTGAGGACCTGCGGGCGATGTTCGAGGTCAACGCGATCGCCCCCCTCGCCCTCGTCCAGCGGGCCCTGCCGCTGCTGCAGGCACGCCAGGGGGTGGTCGTCAACCTCACCTCCGACGCGGCCGTCGAGGCCTATCCGGGCTGGGGCGGGTACGGGATGACGAAGGCGGCGCTCGAGCACGTCAGCAGGGTGCTCGCCGTGGAGGAGCCGGACCTGCACGTCTACGCCTTCGATCCCGGTGACGTGCGCACCGACATGCACCAGGCGGCGTTCCCGGGCGAGGACATCTCCGACCGCGAGCTGCCCGAGGCCGTGGCGCCCGCGTTGCTGCGCCTGCTCGCTCGTCGCCCGCCCAACGGACGCGTCCGGGCCTCCGACCTCCTCGCTCGTGAGGAGGTGTCTGCGTGAGTGCCGCGGCGACCGTCCCGACCCCCTTCTCCTTCGACCTGCCGGCCGAGCGCTCGGCCACCACGCCGCCGGAGTCACGCGGCCTCGCCCGCGACGAGGTACGCCTGCTGGTCGCGACGCCGGCGCAGTTGCGCCACGCCCGCTTCCACGCGCTGCCGGCCCACCTGCAGCCGGGCGACCTCGTGATCCTCAACACCTCGGCGACCCTGCCGGCGGCGGTCGACGGGCGGCGACCCGGCGGTCGGGCCGTGACGGTGCACGTCTCCGGCCCGCACCCCGGCGACCCCGACGCCTGGGTCGTGGAGCTGCGCCGACCGGACGGCCGCGGTCCCGAGCGCGACGTCGCGGCCGGCGAGGTGATCCGGCTGCCGGGCGAGGTGGACCTGCGCCTGGTCGACGCGCATCCCGATCCGGCCGTGCGCGTCGGCAGTCGCCTGTGGCGGGCACACCCCGCCCCGCACCAGGCCCACGAGCCGTACCTGCTCGCCCATGGACGCCCCATCACCTACGGCTACCTGAGCGGCCGCTGGCCGCTGGAGGCCTACCAGCCGATCCACGCCCGCGAGCCGGGTAGCGCCGAGATGGCCAGCGCCGGACGGCCCGTCACCGCCAGGCTGCTGGTCGACCTGGTGACCCGCGGCGTGCAGATCGCCCCGGTCGTGCTGCACGCGGGCGTGGCCTCGCTGGAGGCGCACGAGCCGCCGCCGCCGGAGCGCTACGTGGTCCCGGCGGCCACCGCGCGGCTGGTCGAGCACACCCGCCGTGCGGGTGGGCGTGTGGTTGCGGTCGGCACCACCGCGACCCGCGCCCTGGAGTCGGTGGCGTCCCCGGACGGTCGTGTACGCCCCGGGACGGGATGGACCGACCTGGTGCTGTCGGCGGAGCGGCCCGCCCGGGTCGTCGACGGCCTCGTGACCGGCTGGCACGAGCCCGGCGCGTCGCACCTGGCCCTGCTGGAGGCCGTCGCAGGCGCCCCGCTGGTGCGACGGGCCTACGAGGCCGCGCTGGCCGGCGACTACCTCTGGCACGAGTTCGGCGACAGCCTGCTGCTGTTGCCCTGAGGCCGCGTCACGCCGGCAGGGCGAGGCGGCCGCCGTCCAGCGCGACGTCGGCCGCCGACCGGCCACAGGCGGTGCCGACGAGGTTGCCGTGCCCGCTGTAGCCGCCGACGACCAGCACGCCGGGCCGGACCTCCTCACAGACCGGGAGCCGGTCGGCGGTGAAGGCGGCCCGGGCGGCCCAGCGGGCCACGACCGGAGCGGTCGCGCCCAGCCGCCGCAGTTCCGCGTCGAGGCAGCGCTGCACGTCGTCGGAGGGCACGGGCGGGGCGCCCTCCTCGGCGCTGCCACGGTCACGGCAGCCGCCGAGCAGGATCTCGCCGGTGGGCAGCTGCTGGACGTAGTCGTACCCCCAGCGGCGATACACCGGGCGGGACAGGGCGACACCGTCGTCGGGCTCCGTCGCCAGCATCTGCAGCCGCACGCTGGTGACGCGGTCGGCCAGTTCCGGCAGCAGGGCCTCGAGCCCGCCGTCGACGGCGACCACCGTGCGGCGGGCGCGGATCCGGGCCTGCCCCGCCGTCACGAGCCCGTCGCCGAGGCGGTCGACCCGGAAGGGGGCGTACAGCCGAACGCCGGCGGCCTGCGCCCGCTCGGCCAGCACCGCACAGCGGGCGTGCGGGTCCATGACCGCGTCGGTCGGCACCAGCACGCCGCGGCCCTCGGGACCCTCGTACGCCTCCGCCGGCAGCCCGTCGGCCTGCAGCTGTCGCAGCATGTGGGCGGCGTCGGCCGCCTCCTCGGCGTCGGCCGCGACGCGCAGGCTCCCGACCCGGCGGACGACGTCGGGCGGCAGCGTCTCCACGGTCCGGTCGAGCTCGGCGAGCGTCCAGCGGTACAGCGCCACGGCGCGAGCGTGCCCGTAGCTCGCGACGGCGTCGTGGTGGAAGCGGGCGAGGCCGGCGAGGAGGAACCCGCCGTTGCGGCCGGCGGCCCCGGACGCGACCCCGTGGGCGTCGACGGCCACGACGTCGGCACCCCGCTCGGCCAGCCGGAGCGCCGCCGACAGGCCCGACGCGCCCAGGCCCACGACGCAGACGTCCGCCGTCGTCGACGCCGGCGGTGGCGTGCACGTCGGCAGCGCCCGGGCGGCCGGGCCGACCTGCCCCCAGGCCGGCGCCGGCCCGGGTTCCACATCCGGCGTCGCCGGCCAGGTGCTCGTCATGGGGCGGCACCGTAGTCGCGGGCGCGACGAAACCCCGTGCCTCGCCCGAGCCACCTCTCCCTGGTCGTCCCGGCACACCGGGCGTAGCGTGGGCGGGTCGCCGCAGGGGAGTCGCCGGATGTCCACCCGCTCGCCCCGGTCGTCGGATGCCGTGACCCGGCCAACCGCCGCCAACGACCTGACCGTGGCCGTGCGCGCTGTCATCGGACTGGCGGCGCTGGGCAACGCGGTCCTGGCCGCTGGCCTCGTGGCGAACGCCGGCTGGGTGCTGCGCTGGTGGCCGTGGGAGACGGGACGGCTCTCGCACCTGTTCCTGGCATCCATGCTCGCCGCACTGGCCGCGGGTGCGGGCTGGATCGCCGCGTCCGGCGAGGCCGGTTCGCTGCCGGCCGGATTCCTCAACCTCACGATCACGACCGCCGGCATCGCCGGCTGGCTGGCCACACGGGTGGAGGGCTACGGCGCGACGGCCGCGGTGCTCGGGATCCTCGCGGCCGTCAACCTGCTGCTGTACCTCGTCACCAGTCGCCGGTGGCCCGCGCCCGGCGCGGCCCGGACGCCGGCGCTGGTCCACGGGTCGTTCGCGGCGTTCGGCACGGTGCTGCTGGTGGTCGGGGTGGCGCTGCTGGTCGACGTCACGGTGATGCCGTGGCCGGTGGAGGGCGAGACACGGGTCGTCTTCGGCTGGATCTTCCTCGGTGACGCCGCGTTCTTCCTGGAGGGGGTGCGCCACCGCGTCTGGCCGGCGTCCCGCGCCCAACTGTGGGCGTTCCTCGGCTACGACGTCGTGCTGCTGCCACCGCTGCTCCTGCACCTGCGCGAGGTCGAGGGACCGGTGCTGCTGCGCCTGGTCGTCTACCTCGCCGTGCTGCTCTTCAGCGCGGTGCTCGCGATCCGCTACCTGCTGCTCGACCCGGCGACGCGCGGCTGGGGCGACGCCGGCGTGGCGCGCGCCTCCGCCAGGTAGCGGTGCACCATCGGGATGGCGACCGCGCCCTCCCCGACGGCCGATGCCACGCGCTTGACCGAGCTGCGACGCAGGTCCCCGACCGCGAACACGCCAGGCAGGCTGGTCTCGCTGGGCAGTGGTGGCCGGTCGAGCGGGAACTCCCCTTCACCGAGGTCCGCGCCGGTGACGACGAACCCCCACGGGTCACGCACCACCGCCTCGCCGAGCCAGTCCGTCGACGGGCGGGCGCCGATCAGCACGAACACGGCGTCCATGGGCAGTCGCTCGTCGACGTCCCGGGCACGGTCGTGGACGACGAGATGGTCGAAGCGGTCGCGGCCACCGCCGCCGACGACCTCGCAGTCGTAACGGACGGCGATGTTGTCGGTGGCGTCGATCACGGTGATCAGGTACTCGGACATGCTGTCGGCGAGGGTGTCGCCGCGCACCAGCACGGTCACGTGCTCGACGAACTTGGCCAGGTGGACGGCGGCCTGACCGGCGGAGTTGCCACCGCCGACGACCGCCACCCGCCGCCCGCGCAGCCCGGGCGCCTCGGAGACCGCCGCGCCGTAGAACACGCCGCGGCCCTCCCACTCGTCGAGCAGGCCGCCGGGTAGCCGCACGTACTGCACGCCGGCGGCCAGGATGACCGCCCGGGAACGCACGCTGCTGCCGTCGGTCAGATCCAGCACACGCAGCTCGCCGTCCGCGTGCAGGGCCGTGGCCGCGCGCCCGAAGTGGAACGTCGCCCCGAAGGACCACGCCTGCTGGAAGGCGCTGAAAGCGAGCTTGCCGCCACTGACGCCGCGCGGGAAGCCGGGGTAGTTGCGGATCAGCGAACTGGTGCCGGCCTGCCCGCCCACGGCCTGCTGCTCGACCACGAGCGTGCGCAGTCCCTCGGACGCGGCGTAGACGGCCGCCGCCAGCCCGGCCGGGCCCGCCCCGACGACGGTGACGTCGTAGACCTCGCCGGCCGGTAACGGGCGCATCAGCCCGAATGCGTCGGCGATCTCGATGTCGGAGGGGTTCTGCAGGACACACGGCTCCTTGGTGAACAGCAGCACGACGACCGGCAGTGCGGGCGACACGAGGCCGAGGGCGTCCAGCATCTCGCGGCCCTCGGGCGTGTCCGCCTCGACCGCCCGGATGGGGATGTGGTTGCGGGTGAAGCCGTCGCGCAACTCCTGGCTGCGGGCGGAGCGGTCGCCGATGACGCGCACCGCCTCGAACGGCGTGCCCTGCTCCAGCGACCAGTCCTCCAGCGAGCCGGTGATCGTGCTGTGGAACTCCTCGTCGCGCGGCCGTTCGGGTGCCACGACGAAGTGGTCGATCTCGCCACGGGACAACGCGTCGAAGACCAGCCGCGCCCGGTCGAAGTCGCCCCACCGCACCATCAGCGCACGGCGGGCCGCGGGATGCAGCGGCCGGATCGACTGCAGGAAGTGCAGCGCCTCCTCGTCCTCCGGACCCGTGTTGGCCAGCACCAGCGCGACCGGCGTGCCGTCGTCGCGCCAGCCCTCCAGCGCGGTTTGCGCCTGCTCGTGGTCGTCGAAGACCGCCACGTCGTAGTCCACGCCGTAGCGGGTCCGCAGCGCCTGCCCGGCCCGTTCCCGGACCGCGTCATGGGCGCTGACCAGCACCAGGGCCGGCACGTGCGCGTCGTCTGCCGCCATCGCGTCGCCTCCCATCGGCCGTGCCAGCACGCACGACACTCCACGGCCCGACCGTCCGCCGCAGGCTCGCGGGTGTCAAGAGGGCGCCGCGGTGGGCTGCGGGAGTGTCAGGTCGTGCGCGGCGCCATGGCCGACAACAGCTCGTAGGACACGTGGGAGGCCGCGATCCCGGTCAGCTGTGCGTGGTCGTAGGCAGGTGCGACCTCGACGACATCGGCACCGACGAGGTCGAGCGAGGCGAAGCTGCGCAGCATCACGAGCAACTCGCGGCTGGTCAGCCCGCCGGCCTCGGGCGTCCCGGTGCCCGGGGCGTGGGCGGGGTCGAGCACGTCGATGTCAACGGAGACGTAGACCGGCCGATCGCCCAGGCGGGCATGGACGCGTTCGATCGCGCCGGCCAGGCCGTCGAGCTCCACTTCGGGGCACGTGACGGCCGTGAAGCCCAGGCGGCGGTCGTCGGTGAGGTCGTCGCGGCCGTAGAGCGGGCCGCGGATGCCGACGTGGACGCTGGCCTCGCGGTCGATCAACCCCTCCTCCGAGGCGCGGCGGAAGGGTGTGCCGTGGGTCGTCGGCGCGCCGAAGTACGTGTCCCAGGTGTCGAGGTGGGCGTCGAAGTGCACGACCGCGACCGGGCCGTGCCGGCGCGCCATCGTGCGCAGCAGCGGCAGCGCGATCGTGTGGTCTCCGCCGATCGTGAGCAGGCGCGCACCGGCGTCCGTCAACTCGTCGGCGCCGCGTTCGACCGCCGCCACGGCAGCGTCGATGTCGAAGGGGTTGCAGGCGATGTCGCCTGCGTCGACGACCTGCTGCGCCGCGAAGGGCGACACGTCGGCGGCCGGGTTGTAGGGGCGCAGCAGCCGGGAGCTCTCCCGCACGTGGGCCGGCCCGAAGCGGGCCCCCGGCCGATAGCTGACACCACTGTCGAACGGCACGCCGACCACCGCCACGTCCATGCGTGTGACCTCGTCGCGCCGGGGCAGCCGGGCGAAGGTCGCCGGTCCCGCGAAGCGCGGCACGACCGTCGCGTCGACCGGCCCCACCGGCGCCGCCTGCGGCTCCACCTCACTCATCCACGTGCCTCCCGTCCGGCGAGACGCTGCATGCAAGCACCCGCCCACGGTCTGCGTCGTATCCGACGGCAGCCGTCGCTGCGAGGCCGCCGCTCCCCCGCCCCGTCGCGGTTTCCGTCGTATCCGACGGGAACCCTCGCGTGCCAGGCCGCCGCTCCCCCGCCCCGTCGCGGTTTCCGTCGTATCCGACGGGAACCGTCGCTCTTCGGACCTCGCCGGCGTCCGCATACCCGCGGGGCGGTCAGTCGTCGGCGAGGTCGGCGAGCTCGCGGCGGGCGGCGTCGAGATCGGCGTCGTAGTCGGCGAGGTCGGTGCGCGCCTCGTCGGCCTCGGCGTCGGCCTTCGCCAGGCGCGCGCGCAGGTCGTCGGCGTGGGCCTCGGCGCGCTCGACCCGCCGGGCCTGTTTTTCGCGGGCGGCCTCCAGGGCGTCGACGCGCCGCATCAGCTCGCGCCGCCGGGCCGCGCGCAGTCGGGCCTCCTCGGCCCGGCGCTCCTCCTCCGCCCGGCGCTCCTCCTCCGCCCGGCGCTCCTCCTCCGCGCGGCGGTCCTCCTCCGCTCGACGCTCGTCCTCGGCGCGGCGCTCCTCCTCGGCGCGGCGCTCCTCCTCGACCTGACGCTTCTCCTCGGCCGGGCGCTCCAGATCCGAACCCCGTGCCGCATCGTCCTCCGCCGGTGCCGCGCGGTCCTCGGCGACGGGCGGTGCCGCCTCCGCAGGTGACGCGGGTGGCGCCTGGTCGGTGGGTGGCGCAGCCGCCGGCGACGGCATGGCCATGAGCCCCAGGCCGCCGAAGCCCGGCCCCGGCAGCACCGCCTCGAAGATGCCGCGACGCAGCGTCGCGTGCTGCTCCGGGTCGACGGCGGCGGCGAACAGCGTCTGTTCGACCTCGTCGAGGTGGGCGTCGGGGCGCACGCCGGCGTCGGTGAGGATGCCACCGGCACGCTCGCGCAGGTCGCCGACCAGGTCGCGGACCCGCCGGCTGGCCTCGCGCAGCCCGTCGGCGCCGCGGCCGCTCGCGGCCCGGTGCTGTGCCGAGCGCAGCTCCTCGGCGGCCGCGACCAAGCCCGCCACGTCGTCGGGCGCCCGCCGGGCGAGCTGGTCCACCGCCCAGGCCGGCACGGTCGGCTTGCGCCGTGCCTTGAGCGCGGTGGCCTCCTCCTTGTGGCCGTCGGCCCGCAGTTGCTTCACGCGACGGTCGCGCTCGGCGGTGAAGTCGCCGTGGGCGACGCCATAGATCGCGTCGACGTGGGACGCGAGCAGTTCGTCGTCCATCGCCGTCCTTCGTCAGCTCGCCTTCGCCGAGCGGTCCCCGTCCGCCAGTGCCTCGGCGAGCTCCTCCTTGCTCATCGACGAGCGGCCCGGCAGGTCACGCTCCTGCGCCAGCTCGTACAGCTCGTCCTTGCTCATCGCACCGTAGTCCCGTCCGCCGCCGCGGCCACCGGCGCCGTCGTCTCGGCCCTCGCCCTCACCACGATCGCGCTTCGCCCGGTCGAGGCTCTGCTCGAGCGCTGCCATGAGGTCGATGACCCCACCGGTGTCGCGCTCGGGCGGGGTGATCTCGACCTCCTGGCCCTCCGCCTTGGCCTCCAGGAAGGCGGTGACCCGTTCCTGGTACTCGTCGTGGTAGCGCGTCGGGTCGAACTCGGCGACCAGCGAGTCGATCAGCTGCTCGGCCATGGCCAGCTCGCGCGGCGCCACCTCGACCTTCTCCAGGGTCTCCGTGGCGTCCAGGCCGGCCGGGTCCGCGACCTCGTCGGCATAGTGCATCGTCGACAGCAGCAGCAGGCCATCGCGTGCCCGGACCGCGGCGAGGTACTCCTTGTTGCGCATGACGAAGCGGGCGACGGCAACCTTCCCGGACCGCTCCATGGCGTCGGCGAGCAGCTTGTAGGGCTTGGCGGCGGCCTCGCCCGAGGGCATCAGGTAGTAGGCGCGGTCGTAGTAGACGGGGTCGATCTCCGTCAGCTCGACGAAGTCGTGGATGTCGATGAGCCGGGAGGCCTCCGGGTCGAGCTCGTCGAGCTCGTCGGGGTCCACGACGACGTACTGCCCGTCGGCCACCTCGTAGCCCTTGACGATGTCGTCGTAGGAGACTTCCTCGCCGCTCTCCTCGTCCACGCGCTTGTTGCGCACACGGTTGCCGGTCTCGCGGTGGAGCTGCGTGAAGTGCACCGTGTGGCTGCGCACGGCCGTGAACAGCTGCACCGGGACACTCACCAGGCCGAAGCTGATCGATCCGCTCCACGTCGCCCGTGCCATCTCGTCGCCTCCCTCGCCGGGGTCGGGGACGATCGTGCCAGCGGGCGAACGCCGGACGCGGGACACCTGGGTCCGGACGGCGGCTGACCGGCGTGCCATGATCACCGGGTCCGTTCCCTCACCCGCACAGGTGCCTGCCGATGAGCGACCTCGCCACGAGCCCTGTCCTCCCCGACGACGCGGTCGTCGCCTTCGAGCCCTACCGGCGCGAGCTGACCGGCTACTGCTACCGCATGCTCGGCTCCGGCTTCGAGGCCGACGACGCCGTGCAGGAGACCCTCGTGCGTGCCTGGCGCGCCTACGACCGGTTCGAGGGGCGCTCGTCCCTACGGACCTGGCTGTACCGGATCGCGACCAACGTGTGCCTCGACCAGGTCAAGGGCCGCCAGCGCCGGGCGCGTCCCATGGACCTCGGACCGTCGACGACGGTCGCCGCGGCCGAGTTGATCGAGCGTGACGCCGCGACCTGGGTCGAGCCGGCACCCGACGGCGCCGTGCTGCCGACGGCCGGCGACCCGGCCGAGATGGCCGTGGCCCGCGACACCATCCGCCTCGCCTTCGTGGCCGCCCTCCAGCACCTGCCGCCGAAGCAGCGGGCGGTGCTGATCCTGCGCGAGGTGCTGCAGTGGCACGCCGACGAGGTGGCGCAACTGCTCGACACCACCGTCGCGTCCGTCAACTCCGCGCTGCAGCGGGCGCGGGCGACGCTCGCGAACCGCGCGCCCGCGGACACCGACCCGCTGCGCCCGGACGACGAGGCGCAACGGGAGTTGCTGGCCCGCTACGTCGACGCGTTCGAGCGCTACGACATGGACGCGCTGGCAGCGCTGCTGCGCGAGGACGCCATTCAGAACATGCCGCCCTTCGACCTGTGGCTGCAGGGGCGCGACGAGATCGTCACCTGGATGGTCAGCCCCGGGCCGGACAAGTGCCGGGGTTCGCGTCTGCTGCCGACGGTCGCCAACGGCGCCCCGGCGTTCGGTCAGTACCGGCTCGCGGCCGACGGCGGACACGAACCGTGGGCCCTGCAGGTCCTGGAGATCGTCGACGGCCGCATCATCGCCTTCAACTCCTTCCTCGACACCGCACGGCTGTTCCCGCGCTTCGGGCTCCCGGACCGGCTCGACCCCTAGTCGGGGGGTTCGCACGCCAGCACGTCGTCCAGGCCGCACAGGGCCAGCAGTTCCAGCAGGCGCGGCGCGGCATGCCGCAGCTGCACGGTGCGCCCGATCCGGCGCGCCGTCAGCAGCACCCGCGCCAGCGTGTCGACGGTGTCGACGTCGGGCTGGGCGAGGGCGGCGACGTCCAGCACGGCCACCGGGACGTCGGTGGCCAGCAACTGCTCCCGCAGACGCGCGCACAAGGCGCCGGTGCCGGCCCGACCAACCGCCGCGGGCAGGCGTACGACGACCACCCCGTCAGGCGCCGGCTCGGCCACGAGCGGCTCGCGCGGGGCCGTGGCCACGGCGTCTCCTGACGTCGGTCACAGGATGGACGCCGTCGGTCGCCGGAACTCATCGGGACACCGGTCGCGGCACGGCTGGCACGACCTCTCCGTCCGGGCTCACGGCGTCGCCCGCCATCGGCAGCAGCATGCGTCGTCGGTCGAGCGGCAGCCGAGCTCGCGACCGGGTCGCGAGGATCTGCACCACGCCGAGGTCACCCGACTCGAAACCGAGCACGGAACCGGCGAGGTAGGCCCGCCAGACCCGGGCGGTGGCCTCGCCGACGAGTTCGCGGGCCCGGTCGTAGGACGCCTCGAGACCGCCGAGCCAGTGCTGCAGCGTCAGCGCGTAGTGCGGCCGCAACTGCTCGAGGTCCTGGATCTCGAACCCGCCCCGTTCGAGCTCGCGCACCATGTGGTGGGCCGGCACGAGCGCGCCGTCGGGGAAGACGTAGCGGCCCACGAAGGTGTCCGGTGACCGGGCGAAGTCACGGACGACGTCCCGGCGTCCGGTCGTGATGCCGTGGTTGAGCAGCCGGCCGTCGTCCGCGAGCCGCCTGTACAGCGTCTTCACGTAGGTCGGCAGCAGGTCGGCGCCGACGTGCTCGACCATGCCGACCGACGCGATCGCGTCGAACCGTTCCACCACGTCGCGGTAGTCGCGGATCACGATCCGGACGCGGTCGGACACTCCGGCCGCGGCCACGCGCTGCCTGGCCAGTTCGGCCTGCCGCTCGGACAGCGTGATCCCGAGCGCGCGCACACCGTGGCGGCGGGCGGCGTGGATGACCAACGAGCCCCAGCCACAGCCGACGTCGAGGAAGTGCTCGTCCGGCCGGAGCGCCAGTTTGCGACAGATCAGCTCGAGCTTGCGGCGCTGAGCACGCCCCAGCGCGGCACGGTCGGGGATGGTCGCGTCGCGGTCGGTCTCGGCGAAGTAGCCGCAGGAGTAGACGAGGTCGTCGTCGAGGACGAGCCGGTAGAAGTCGTTGCCCACGTCGTAGTGGTGACGTACGGCGGCGACGTCACGCTCGCGGGAGTGTGGTCGGCCGGTGAGCCGCTTGCGCCCGGCGGCCAGCCCGTCGGGCGGCGGTGGCAGGCGCAGCACCACCGCCGCGAGCTCCAGCTTGTCGCGGGCGGTGAGCCGGTGCCGCAGCCGCGCGACGTCGCGCAGGGCGGCGACCATGGAACCCTCGACGTCGAGAGCGCCGGTGAGGAACGCCTCGCCAGCATGCAGATCGACGGGCGGACGCAGCAGGGCCCGAAGCGACCAGGGGTGACGCAGCACGAGGCGGTAGCCAGCGCCGGCGGAACCGCCGAACGCCTCCCCGTTCCAGAGCCGCAACGGCAGGTCGTGGCCGCGCGCCGCGAGTCGAGACCCGAGTCGTCGCACGGCCTCGGCGCAATGATCCGGTGCCAGGGTGAGCAACGTCGTCATGGCGACGATGATGCGTCGGCGCATCCTGGCGGACAAGGGTGTTTGTCCCGACAGGCCGATGAACATCGTCCCCAGGACGACGGCCGGCGGACGGCTCAGGCGCCGCGGTCGGCCTCGAACGTCACGGTCACCTCGACCTCCTCGACCCCGCGGACCAGCGCCAGCACCAGCCGCTCGCCCCCGCGCTCGAGCCGGTCGGCGAGGTCGTCCGGGTCGCTGAGGGCGGCTCCGTCGGCGGTGACGAGCAGATCGCCCTCGCGGACACCGGCCCGCTCGGCCGCGCTGCCCTCGTCGACCTCCCGCACCAGCAGCCCGTCGCGTTCGGGGAGGCCGACCGCGGCGCGCAGGCGGCGGGCGACGTCGGCCGGGGCGAGCGCGACACCCAGGCGCCGGCGCCGAGGCGACTCCCCGCCGGCCAGGCGCCCGATGCGTTCGCGCAGGTCGGCAGTGGCGGGCAGGGCGAGGTAGAAGCCGTCGCCGCGGCGGTGGGTGTTGATGCCGATCACGGCGCCGCCGAGCTCGAGCACCGGGCCGCCGGAGGACCCACGGCCCAGCGGGGCGGTGTGCTCGATGCCGGTGAGCCGCCGACCACGCGGGCCGCGGAACGGGCTGACGGTCGAGGACACGAACCCGACGGTGACGCGCCCTGGCCCGCGGCGAGGCGCCCCCAGCGCCAGGACCGCGCTGCCGAGCGCCACCTCGGCGTCGCGGATCTCGATCGGCTCCAGGTCGCCGGTGTCGACCGAGACGACCGCGAGGTCCCCGTCGACATCGGTCGCGGTGACCTCTGCCGCGACCGTGCTGCCGTCGGCGAACCGCACCGGCACCGACGGACCCACGAGGTTGTGGGCGTTGGTCAGGACGCGGCCCGCCGCCACCACCACACCGGCCCCGCGGCCGACGGCGACGACGGAGGGCCCCACGCGGTCGGCGGCGTCGGCCGCCGCTCGCTGCACTTCCTCGAGTGCTGACATATCCGTTCTCCTGGTACGGAACGCCTCCGCGACTGCCGTCGGAAGGGTCACTTCTCGATCGCAAGTGACAATCGATACCATACGCAACCTCCGGCGCCGCGGAGAGCGATCTGCGCGCCGGCGGCGCAGGTGATACGGCAGGCTGTGCGACCCTGGAGCCGGTGGGAGCGAGCACATGCAGGCGATGGAGGCGGCCGCGTTGGCGGCGGCGGTCGAACAGGTCGGTGACCGCTGGCTGCTGCGCATCGTCCATGCGTTGCTGGCGGGCCCACGACGGTTCGGTGAGCTGCAGACCGAACTGGGCGTGGCCCCGAACGTGCTCACCCAGCGCCTGGGTGCCCTGAGCGCCGACGGGCTGGTCGTCGCCGAGCCCTACCAGGAACGACCGCGCCGGCACACCTACGTCCTGACCGAACGCGGACGCGACTTGGGTGGGGTCCTGCGCCTGCTGGCAGCGTGGCAGGCCGACGAACTCGGTCCGCGCCACCCCGCCTGCGGCACCCCGTTGCAGGCGCACTGGTGGTGCCCCACCTGTGAGCGCCTGGCCGAGGACCCGGCAGGAGCCGTCGTCCACCTGTGAGCCCGACACCCCGCCGAGGCTGGCGTCGTCGCGCCGCCCTCAGGATGCCGTCCGCCGCAGGTGATGGCGCAACGAGTCGACCAGGCCGCTGATGGTCGAGACGGTCACAGCCGGATGCAGCTCACCGGCGGAGGCGACGTGGTGCAGGCGTCGTGCCGCGATCTCCATCGCCTCCACGTCGGCCAGCAGGTCGTCTCCGCGGTCACCGAGCGCGGCGAGGTGGCGTTGCTCCTGCTCCAGCGCGGGGAGCACCAGCGACGTCACCTCGGCCTCCACGACGGCGAGCTGCTCCGCCCGCGTCCGCGGCCCCATCGTGGCCAACTCGTTGGCCAGCATCTCCCAGTTCGCCATGCACCGGGCGAGTTCGCGCCGCACCTCCGGGTCCATGGCTGCCGTCACCGCCTCGTGCGTGGTCATCCCCGTGCCTCCATCGTGGCTCTCCCGCAGTCTTCGCGCAGACGCGGGCACGTGCCGGGGGCCGAGGTCATCGCGGGATGGGCCCTTGGACCCGCGTCCAGGTCTTGGCCCTACCCTGGTCGCATGAGCCGAGGTGTTGGTCCCGTCCTGGTCGTCGCCGGTCTCGGCGTCGTGGTGCTCGGTCTGCTGGTCTGGACCGGTGCGCTCGGCTGGTTCGGCCGGCTGCCGGGGGACGTGCGCTATCAGAGCGGCACCACGCGCGTGTTCGTCCCGATCACCTCGATGCTGCTGGCCTCGGTCGTGCTGACCGTCGTGGTGAACGTCATCCTGCGGCTGCTGCGCTGACGTCCAGACCTCCAGCAGCGGCCTGCGCGGTTCAGCCGGCGCGTGACCACAGTTCCGTGCGCCCCGCGCCGGCGGCCGCCAGACGCTGCGGCAGCGCGGGTTCGAAGCGCGCCAGTGCGTCGACGAGACCGCGGTCGCGGGCGACGGTCTCCGGCACGACGACCAGTTCCTCGGCGCGGCCGCCGGGGACCGGGGCCTCGACGGCCGCGAGCAGTTCCAGCCGGCGGGCCACGCGGCCGTTGCCGACCGGTTCCCCCGCCACGTCCAGGGCGAGCACGTCGTCGAGGTCGGCCTGCAGGACGCGCCCACGGGCCGGGCGGACGCCGAGCCGGCCGTCCTCGACCGTGAGCTCGACGGGGTCGTCGGAGGGGTGACCGAGCGCGACCGGCACGTCGGCCGGCACGAGCAGGTCGAGCAACAGTTCGGTCGGCAGGTCGGCCGGCGACAGCGTCGGGCTGCCGCCGTCGCGGGTGAGGTAGCTCACCTGCGGGCCACGGGCGGCGTCCGTGCGCCGGATCTCCTCGACCTCGTCCCAGGGGACGGCACGGTCCAGGGCGGCGCCGCGGATGCCCGTGCCGTCGACCAGCAGCAACGGCCGCACGACACGCAGCACATGACGGAGCCCGCGCCAGCCGTGGACGGCCAGCGCCGCGGCGGCGACCGCCAGGACGACCGGCCCCGCGACGGGCAACGCGACCCAGACCGCGTAGAGCAGGCCCGCCTCGATCAGCAGCAGCGGTAGCGTCCAGGCCGCGAGCAGCCACAGCCGGCGCCAGGTGCCGCGGACCCGGACCGCGCCGCTGGGATCACGGTCGACCCGGACCTCGACGTCACCACCGACCCGGTTGTAGCGGCCCGTGGGCACGTCGGCTGGCTGCGTCGTGGGAGCGACGTCGGTGGAGGGCATGAGGGCGCTCCGGCGAGGGGAGGAGCTCGAGGCGAGAGGGTGCGACCGGGGTGAGCGGACGCGGGCGGCAGCAGGGCTCCCCGACTGCGGCGGCGGTACAGGCGGCGGCTCGGGGGCCACGACGCGAGGGTACCCGCGCGCCACGGCTGACGGCCGGGGCCCGGGTGACCGGGTCGCGCCTTCGCGGCGGCCAGCGGCACCCCTGGGCCCGGGTGGCCGGTGACGGCCGAAGGGCGGGCTCCGGTAGCGTCGGGCCGGTGACCCGACCACCCGCCTCCGCACCACGCGCCACGCCGCGGACCACCCCGCAACTGCTGCGCGACCGGGCCTTCGGACCGTGGTTCCTCGGCAACGTCGTGTCCAACAGCGGCAACTGGCTGTTCAACGTGACGGCGGCCGTCGTGGTCTTCCGGCTGAGCGGCTCGGCCCTGCTCGTCGGCCTCGTCTCGGTGGCCCAGTTCGGACCGCTGCTGCTGCTCTCCCCCGTCGGCGGTGCCCTCTCCGACCGCGTCGACCGCCGTCGCCTGCTGCTTGCCGCCCAGGCGTTCGCGGCGGCGGCGGCGACGGCGCTGGCCGTCGCGTCGGTGGTCCTGGGCGTCGAGGGATTGGGTGCCTGGCCGATCGTGGCGTGCGCCCTCGGCATCGGGATCGGCCAGGCGTTCGCCGCACCGGCCCTGAACGCACTCGTCCCCGCGCTCGTCGACGACCCGGACCTCGAGGCCGCGGTGGCGCTGACGTCGCTGACCTTCAACATGGGACGCGCGCTCGGGCCGGCGACCTCGGGCGTGCTGCTGGCCACGCTGGGTGCGGAACCGGCGTTCGTGCTGAACGCCGTCAGCTTCCTGGTCCTCATCGCAGCGCTGCTCGTCGTCCACCCCCGCCCGCGCACCGAGCCCGCCCACCGGGACCGCTCGGTGCGGGCGGGCCTGCGCCACGTCCGCGCCGATCCGGTGCTGCTCCTGCTCCTCGCCGCGGTCGCCGCCACCGGCTTCGCCGCCGACCCCGCCATCACCCTCGCCCCGTCGCTCGCGCAGGCGGTCGGTGGGGCCGACACGCTCGCGGCCGTGCTCGTCAGCGCCTTCGGGGTGGCGGCCGTGCCGGCAGCGGCGGTGTCGGGCCGCCTGCAGCGCAGCGTCGGCAGTCTCGAGGTGGCCACCGGCGGCTGCCTCACGATCGCCGCCGGGCTGGTCGTGTCGGCCGTGGCGCCGGCGCCCTGGGTGGCGGTCGCCGGCTTCGGGCTCACCGGCGTCGGGTTCGTGCTGGCGCTGACCGGCTTCACGACCGTCCTGCAACGGCGGGTGCCGGACGCCCTGCGCGGCCGTGTCATGGCGTTGTGGAGCGTGGCATTCCTCGGCAACCGGCCCGTCGCGGCCGTCATCGACGGCGCGGCGGCCGACCGGTTCGGACCGCGCTGGGCGATGCTGGTCGCCATCACCGTGGCGTCGCTCGGCGCATTCGCCGGTGTGCGACTCCAACGTCGCCAACGCGCCGAGTCACGCTGACGGCGCCCAGCGTCGCGACGACGCTCAGGCGTGCACGTGGCCCCGCAGCACCTGTGCCGCGCGGTCGACGTCGTCCTCGCCGTTGCAGACGTGGAAGGACAGGCGGAGCCGGCCGGCCCGGGTCGCCGCGGCGATGGCGGCGCGCCGCAGCAGCTCCGGTACCGCGTCGTCCGTGGCGGCGGACACGATGGCGGAGCCGTGCCACGGCAGCCCTACCGCGTCACAGAACCGGTGCGCGAGGGCCGTGGCGTGGGAGTGCAGGGCCTCGGTACCCACCTCCAGCAGGAACTCCAGCGAGGCGGCCTGCCCGACCCACGCCTGCCAGGCCGGTGACAGGTCGAACCGACGAGCGTCCTCGGCCAGCCGCAGCGGGCTGCCGTAGAGGCTCGCCCAGCGGTCCTCGCCCGCGTACCAGTTGGCGTGCACCGGGTGCAGCGCGTCGCGGTGAGCGGGACCGACCGTGAAGAACGCCGTGCCCCGCGGGGCCAGCAGCCACTTGTAGCCGGCATCGACGGTGTAGCTGAACCGGCGCGGGTCGACGGGCAGCCAGCCGACGGCCTGCGTGGTGTCGACGAGCGTGCGGGTCCCGGTCGTTTCGCAGGCCTCCACGAGCGCGTCGAGATCGGCGATCCGGCCGTCGGCGGACTGCACGGCGGAGACGGCCACCAGGCTGGTCGCCGCCGTGACGGCGTCCGGGAGGCCCTCCAGCGGCACCTCCCGTACCTGCACGCCCTGCCCGCTGCGGGCGAGGAAGGGAAACACCACGCTCGTAAAGTCGCCGGTCGAAGTCAGCACCTCGCTCCCGGCCGGCAACGACGCGGCCACCATGCCGACGAACGCGGACACCTGCGAGCCCACGGCGACCCAGGACGGGTCCACGCCGACCAGGCGCGCGTAGTCCCGACGGCTGGCCTCGACGACGGTGTCGAAGCCCGGCGCCTCGACCGTGCCGCGGCGCCATTCGTCGAGCGTGCGCTCCAGGGCGGCGAGCGTCCGTCGCGGCGGCAGGCCGAGGCTGGCACTGTTGAGATAGACGACGTCGGGCGCGAACTCCTCGCGCGCCGCCGCCACGCGGGTTGCCGGGTCGAGGCTGGCTTCCGTCCGGACCGTCACCACCTGCTCCTCAGTCGCGTACGGGGACGCTACTGCCCGGGCGGCCCGTCGGTGGTTGTTGGTGGCGACCGACGCCGTGCTGGCGGTCCGAGACCGCACCACCGAGCAGGTCCGCCTGGCGCCGGTGGGGAACCGCGTCGGGGTAGCGGCGGGTCCGGTGAACGGCCGCGGGTCAGAGCGTGCCGGCCGCCAGTCGGGCCCGGACCTCCTTGGCCCGTCGCCGCACCTCCTCGACGTCCGCGAGGCGCTCGAGCGTCGCGTAGGGCCGGGCCAGTCGGCGGTTGTCCGCCAACACGTCGCGATGACGGTCGAGGAAGTCCCAGTACAGGGTGGTGAAGGGGCACGCCCGCTCACCCACGCGCTGCTTCGGGTCGTAGCGGCAGTCGCCGCAGAAGTCGCTCATGCGGTCGATGTACTTGCCGCCGGAGACGTACGGCTTGGTGCTCATGCTGCCGCCGTCGGCGTACATGCCCATCCCGACCACGTTGGGCACCATCACCCAGTCGGCCCCGTCGACGAACGACGCGTGCATCCAGGCGGTCAACTCCTGCGGGCGCACACCGGCGAGGGTGGCCAGGTTGGCCAGCACCATCAGCCGCGGGATGTGGTGGGCATAGGCGTGGCGTTCGATCCAGCCCACGGAGGTGGCGACACATCGGGCGTCGGTCGACGCCGCGCCCGTGAACGCCGGCGGCAGCGGCTGGTCGTTGCCCAGCACGTTGGCCGCGCGCCAGTCCGCGTCGCGCCACCAGTACAGCCCCCACACGAACTCGCGCCAGCCGACGACCTGGCGGACGAACCCTTCGGCGCTGTTGAGCGGGACACGCCCCTCGCGGTAGGCGATCTCGGCCGCCTCGACCACCTCGCCCGGGTGCAGCATGCCGGCGTTCAAGGCATGGCTGAGCAGCGAGTGCCGCATCGCCCACGACCGTTGCAGCATCGCGTCCTGGTGGGCGCCGAAGCCGGGCAGGACCTCCTCGACGAAGCGCTGCAGGCGATGCAGCGCCCGGCGACGGGAGGTCGCCCACGTGCCGTCCGGTGGTGCGCCGAACAGCCGGACGCCGGGCAGCGACTCCAGGTGGTCCATCACCTCGCGGTCGAGTTCGTCCAGGGCGCTGGTGGTCACGGGCGGCCAGTCACGCCCGTCGCGCGGTGGCGGCTGGCGGTTGTCGGCGTCGAGGTTCCAGCGTCCGCCCGCCGGCGCGTCTCCGTCCATCAGCACCCCGAGACGGCGCCGCTGCCAGCGGTAGAAGTCCTCCAGCAGGACCGAGCCGTCCCCGCGCTGGTGCCGGTCCGCCCAGTCGGCGAACTCGTCGTAGTGGCACAGGAACTGGTCGTTGCGCCGCAGTTCGACGCCCAACCGCTCGAGCGTCGCCCGACCGCGGCGGTTGAGCGGCTCCATCGCTTCGACCGCGTCCGGCCGGTGGTCGCGCACGTGCGCCTCGAGCCCCGCTCGCCAGGAGTCCGCCTCGCGCCAGTCGACCTCGAACCCGCGCCGTTCGAGGTCGACGGCCAGCCGACGCATGCCGGCCACGAACAGGTGGGCGCGCTGCCGGTGCCACGGCCGCTCACGGAGCTTGGCGAGCGACAGCACGAACAGGATCCGGTCGACGCCCGGGCGGGCCCCGGCCAGCACCCCGCCCGTCGGGTGCAACTGGTCGCCGAGCACCCACAACGTCCGGCCCATGCACCACCGCCTTCGCGCCGCCCGCAGCAATGGTTCGGACCCGCCGCCGACACCGTCCGGCGTGCCTCCAGACCGTGGATCAGCCGTCGGACGTGACGGCCGGCGAGCGGGCGACGGCGAAGGCGCGGATCGGCAGCGAGGGTGCGCCCTGGACGGCCAACGGCACGAACGACGTCGTCGCCCCGGCGGGGAGGTCCGCGAGGTGGCAGAGGTGCTCGACGACGACGATCCCGGCCCGCAGCAGGTGCGTGTGCGCCGGCCGGGTCGGGTCGGCAGTGTCGTCGACGTTCCAGAAGTCGACCCCCACGACGGCCGGGCGTGCGGCCACCAGCCGCGCCACCAGCTCGCCGCCGAGGAACGGTCCCGGCTCCCAGTAGTCCTCGCGCCCCCACCGCCGGTCCCAGTCGGTGCGCACCAGCACGGCGGTCCCGACCAGGCGTTCCGGGTCGGGTAAGGCCAGGTCGAGGTCGCGGCCGCCGGCCGCCGCCTCACGGGCGTCGAGCACGAGCGTCGGCAGCTCGACCAGCCGGTCGAGCGGCAACCGGCTGACGTCCGGCCCGTCGGGATCGCGGTGGAACGGGCTGTCGAGGTAGGTGCCGGTGTTGCCGACGAGCTCGAGCCGACCGATGGCGAACTCTGCCCGGTCGTCGTAGCGCGAGCGCGACTCGGCGTGCGACAGGTGCAGGCCGACCCGCGGGCCCGGCAGGCCGGGATAGCCCGGCATGCCGTCGTGGATCGGGTGGCTGAGGTCGATGACGGTCACGCCCACCGGGCTGCCTCCCTGGTCGTCGCGGCACGTCGCCGCCGCCACATCGTCGCACCTGCGCCCATGGCGGCGAGCAGGGCCGGAATCATCACCACCTCGAGGGGCCAGCGGCGACCCGGTAGCGGCGTCGGCAACGGGTACTCGACCCCGGTGGCGACGAGTGCGGCCGCCGAGCGCGAGTCGTGCGTCGCGAGGTCGACCAGCGCCGCGTCGAAGGCGAACGTCGTGGGGTCGTGGCCGAGGTGGGTGACCGGTGGGCCGGCACCGTCGGCCAGCGCCTGCACCTCCGCGGCGGCACCGGGCGATCCGTGACCCGGAACGACCAGCCGGTCCAGGCCGGCGGCCGCGTCCCAGGAGGTCGTCGACACCAGGTGGAGCCCGTGCCGGGTCGTGACGACGCCGTCACCGACCAGCTGCACCGTGCTCGCCCCCGTGCGCGGGTACAGGTCGACGACCGCGGCCAGTTCCAACTCGCCGACGCCGTCGCCGACGACGACGCCGACATCCGTGCGGTCGATGCGCCAGGCCGAGTTCGCCCGCCAGGTGGCGCGCGACGCCACCGGCACCGTGAAACCGGGCTCGTCGAGCAGGTGCAGGTGCCGATAGCCCAACCGCCGAGCGGTCGCCGACGCCTCGCCGCGTCCGGCGAACCGCTCGACGACCCGCAGCGACGCGTCCACTGCGGCGGTGATGCCGGCCGAGGACACCACGTTGCCGTCCTCGACCCAACGACGGCCGCGGACCCAGTCGGTTGCCGGATGCCGCGCCTCCAACATCGTGAACAGGTTGCGGTGGGTGGTCGCCGAACGACCGTCGAGTAGACCGGCCTCGGCCGCGACCCACGAGCCGCCGCAGATCGTGAGCAGGACCGTGTCGGGGCTCACGTTGGCCCGCAGCCACGCCAGCAGCGGTGCGTTCGCCGGCTCGCCGGCGCGCGGCACGAACGGCAGGACCACCACGTCCGGCGGCCCGGCGAGGGCCCGGTCGAGCTCCGCGAAGTCGTAGTGGGGCAGGAACTCGGCACCACGTAGCCGAGGGGAGCCGGGGAACAGCGGCAGCACCTCGCGCCGTGGTGCCGCGGTGACGACGTCGAAGTGGCCGGAAGTCGCCAGCACCCCGACGGGGGCCAGGACGTCGAGGCTCTCCGCGCCGGTGGCCCCGGCGACCACGACCGCGGTCGGCCGGTCCGGGTCCGGCGTTGGTGGCGGCGGTGGGTCGAGGGGGGCAGGCCGCGGCGAGGTGGCCGTCGCCGACAGGTTGAGGCTCAGGGTGAGCATCGTGAACAGCAGGACGGGCAGCGTCGCACCGAACAGGTGCCGCAGGAGCGAGGCCAGCCGGCCACGGCGCAAGGTGTTCCTCATCGAAGTTCCTCGTCGGGATGTGGCGAGCACCCTCCCCCGCGGCGGGCCGCTCGACCGCACCGACGGCGGCCAGAGGGCGCGCACTTCCTGCCAGCCCGCGGCGCGAAGCCGCCCGCCCCACGGCCCGGGCCGCGTACAGTCCGGCGCATGCACCGGGTCGCCGCCGTCATCAACCAGGGTTGTCTGACCTTCGACCTCGCCGTGCCGTGCGAGGTGTTCGGCTGGGACCGGTCCTACCTCGCCGAGGACTGGTACGACTTCCGGGTCGTGGCGGCCGATCCCCCGCCGATCCGCACGGCGACCGGCTTCACCATCGACACCCCGCACCGCCTGGACGTGCTCGCGGAGGCGGACACGATCCTGATCCCCGGGTGGTCGGACCCGGAGGTGGCGCCGTCCGCGGAGCTCGTGGAGACACTCCACGCCGCCCACGAGCGCGGCACGCGCCTGGTCTCCATCTGCGTCGGTGCGTTCGTGCTGGCGGCTGCGGGCCTCCTCGACGGGCGGCCGGCGACCACCCACTGGGCCTACGCCGATCGGTTCCGCACCCGCTTCCCCAGGGTGAGGCTGGACCCACGGGTGCTCTACGTCGACGACGGGCAGATCCTGACGTCGGCCGGCACGGCGGCCGGCCTGGACCTGTGCCTGCACCTGGTGCGCCTCGACCACGGCGCCGAGGTGGCCAACGGTGTCGCGCGCATGGTGGTGACGCCGCCGCACCGCGAAGGCGGGCAGGCGCAGTACATCGAACGTCCCCTCGCGGCGCCGGGTCGCGGCTCGGAGCTGCAGCCGACCCTGGAGTGGGCACTGACGCGGCTGGACGAGCCGCTGTCGGTCGGGGTGCTCGCCCGGCACGCCTCGATGAGCCCGCGGACCTTCGCCCGCCGCTTCCGTCAGGTCGCCGGCACCACCCCCGGCGAATGGCTGCTGGAGCAGCGCCTCACCCTGGCGCGGCGGCTGCTGGAGACCACCGACGGGACGGTCGACTGGGTGGCGCACCGCTGCGGGTTCGCGTCCGCCGCCACGCTGCGCCATCACTTCGCGCAGCGGCTGGCCACCTCGCCGCGGGCCTACCGGTTCACGTTCCGCGGCACCTCGGACGACTCCGCCGGTCCGCGACCGTTGGCAGGAACCCAGCGGTAGCTGGCCGTCACGCGGTCGGTCGGGCGGCAGCACGCGTCGGCAGCATCACCGCAGCCGACCGACGAGGACCGACATGGCTGCGCCGACCACCGATGCCCGTCAGCTGCCGACGTCCGGGCCAGCCGACCCGGGCGACGCCCGGCGGACGCCCACGCGACGGCTGGCACCCCTGGTGCTCCTGGGTGCCGCCGGCCTGTGCGTCGCGGCGTCGACGTCCAACCACGCCGTGCCCGTCCTGGCCTGGCTGGCGCCGGTGCTGCTGCTGCGGTTCGTGCGGACCACGCCGCGCACGACCGGGCTGGTGAGCGCCGGGGTGACGTACGCCCTCGCGTTCGCCGTCGCCTGGCACGCGCAGTGGCCGGTGCCGCCGCTGCTCCTGGCGGGGCTGGCCACCGTGTTCTTCCTGCCCTACGTGGTCGACCGGCTGCTCGGCCCACGACTGCGGCCGGGACCCCGAACGCTGCTGCTGCCGTTCGCCTGGATCTCGGTCGAGTACGCGCTGGTGTACCTGCCGCTCCTCGAAGGCAGTCCGATCGGTGCGTGGGCCGCCGTGGTGCACAGCCAGTACGGCCAACTGCCGCTGCTGCAACTGCTCGCCGTGACCGGTCAGTGGGGCATCGCGTTCCTCGTCGCCTGGACGGCGGCGGTGGCGAATCTGGTGTGGGACCGCGGTGTCGCCGACCGGCAGGCCCGCCGCCTCGGGGCCGGCGCACTGATGCTGCTGGTCCTCGTGCTGACCGCCGGCGGAGCCCGGCTGGCCCTCGCGGCTGCGCCGGAGGCGACGGTACGTGTAGCCGGCGTCGTGGTCGAGAACGACGAGATCCTGGTGCGGACCTGGAGCCCAGTCCGGCAGGGCATGCCGCTGGAGCACGACGACCGCGAGGCCTTGACCGACGAGCTCACGGCGTTGCACGACCGGCTCTTCGAGCTCAGCGAGCGCGAGATCGCCGCCGGGGCACAGGTCGTCGTCTGGGCCGAGGACAACGCCCTGGTCTTCCGTGAGGAGGCCGACGCGCTGGTCGGTCGCGGGCAGGCGTTCGCCGCCGAGCACGGCATCGCGCTGTTCATGGGCATGGTCGTGATCGGGACCGGCGAACCGGCCGACAACCAGGTGGTCGGCGTGACGCCCGACGGCGAGGTGGCGTTCACCTACCTGAAGTCGTTCCCCGCACCAGGCGAGGGCTCACGGGCCGGCGACGGACGCATCGCCTGGATGGACACCCCGTGGGGCCGGATCGGGGCCGCCATCTGCTTCGACCACGACTTTCCGCCGCTCATCCGCCAGGCCGGGCGGGCCGGCCTGGACGTCATGGTCAACCCGGCCGACGACACGCCGGTCATCGACCCGCTGCACCCGCACATGGCCGTCCCGCGTGCCATCGAGAACGGATTCGCCATGGTGCGCCCGGCGCAGGGCGCCCGCTCGATCGCCGTCGACGCGCTCGGCCGCGTCCTGACGGTGCAGGAGGCGGTCGGCCCCGCCCGCAGCTTCGCCGTCGACCTGCCGGTCGCGGGCCGTGCGACCGCCTACGCCCGAATCGGTGACGTCGTCGCCCACGTCGCGATGGCCGGCCTCGTCCTGGTGCCGCTCGCCGGGCGCCGACGCGCCGCGACCGGGAACCCGCACGCGACCGGGGGTCAGTGGCGCACGTCGAAGCGGTCGTGACCGGCAGGGGTGTCCTCGGCCGCTTCCACCTCGGTGACCACGGCGCGCGGCGGGCCGCCGTCACGGATCCAGCGCTCCACCGCTTCGACGGCGTCGGGCGGCCCTTCGAGCCAGGCCTCGACGCTGCCGTCGGCGCGGTTGGCGACCCAGCCGGTGAGTCCGTGACGTCGCGCCTGCTCGCGCGTCCGGGCCCGGAAGAACACGCCCTGGACGCGGCCGCGCACGGTGAGGTGCCGAGCGACGTTCGTGGTCACGGGCAGCCTCCGGGCGTCGGAACGAGGTGTCGGACGACGTCCGCATCCTGCCGGTTGCCGGCCCGGTCTGCCGGGCGGGCGATCGGTCGCCCGATCGGTCCCGGAGCCGCTCCGCACCCGCTCCGTGTCGACGACCCGCCCCCTCCCTAGACTCGACGCTGCCGGCGAACACCGGCGTCCGGAGGGGAGGCATCATGGGCCGCATCGAACGCTTCACCAGCCGCGCCGACGCCGAGCTGGCCCGCTCCGTCCTGGAGGACGCCGGCATCCCCGCCTACGTGTCCGGCGACGACGCCGGCGGCGTGCACCCGGACATCCCGTTCGGCATCGGCGGCACCGCCGTGGTCGTCCCCGACGACCGCCAGCAGGAGGCCGAGCGGCTCCTGCGTCGCGAACTGCGCGACGACGTCCTCGACGACGCGGAACTGGAGGCGGCCGCGCTGGCCGCCGGTGGCCAGGACGTCGTCGGCGCGCCCGCCACCGCCACGCTGCCCGCGGACGAGACCGCCGGCGGACCGGGCCGCGTGGTCCGCGCCGTCGTCGCGGTCGCGCTCGTCCTGCTGCTGTTCCTCGCGGCCTCGACCGTGCTCGACCTGCTGCGCTGATCCGCGCCGCCCGGCCGCGGCACGCCTGCCCGACCATCCACCTCGACGGAGCTGCTTCGCCGTGCTTCTGCGCCTGTCCGATCTCTTCCTACGCACCCTGCGTGACGACCCGGTCGACGCGGAGCTGCCCGGCCACACCGCCCTGGTGCGGGCCGGCTACGTCCGCCGTGCCGGCGCCGGCCTGCACACGTGGCTGCCGCTCGGGCACCTCGTGCTCCGCAACGTCGAGCGGATCATCCGCGAGGAGATGGACCGCATCGCCCAGGAGGTCCACTTCCCGGCGCTGCTGCCGCGCGAGGCCTACGAACGCAGTGGCCGATGGACGGAGTACGGCGACGCGCTGTTCCGGCTGCAGGACCGGCGCGGCGCCGACCACCTGCTGGCGCCCACGCACGAGGAGATGTTCACGCTGCTGGTCAAGGACCTGTACTCGTCCTACAAGGACCTGCCGCTGAGCCTGTACCAGATCCAGGCCAAGTACCGCGACGAGGCCCGGCCGCGGGCGGGGCTGCTGCGCGCCCGCGAGTTCGTCATGAAGGACTCGTACTCGTTCGACGTCGACGACGCCGGGCTGGAAGCCGCCTACCGGCGTCACCGGGACGCCTACGTCCGGATCTTCGACCGGCTCGGACTCGACTACGTCGTCGTGTCGGCCGTGTCGGGCGCCATGGGCGGTTCCACCAGCGAGGAGTTCCTCTGCCCCACGCCCGTCGGCGAGGACACCTACGTCCGCTCCCCCGGCGGGTACGCCGCCAACGTCGAGGCGGTCGCCACGCCGGTGCCCGGGCCACTCCCCTACGACGACGCGCCGCCGGCACACGTCGAGGACACGCCCGACACGCCCACGATCGAGACGCTGGTCGCCTTCGCCAACGAGCACCTGCCGCGTCCCGACCGCCCGTGGCACGCCGCCGACACCCTCAAGAACGTCGTCGTCATGCTGCGCGCGGTCGACGGCACGCGTGCACCGCTGGTCGTCGGCGTGCCCGGTGACCGCGACGTCGACACCAAGCGGCTCCAGGCGCAGGTCGACCCGGCGGTCGTCGAACCGTTCACCGACGAGGACTTCGCCGCCCACCCGGTGCTGGTCAAGGGCTACATCGGCCCGCAGGTGCTCGGCGAAGACGCTCCCGGCGGGATCCGCTACCTCGTCGACCCGCGCGTGGTCGAGGGCACCCGGTGGCTGACGGGTGCCAACGAGGCCGGCCGGCACGTCTTCGACCTCGTCTGCGGCCGTGACTTCCGGCCCGACGGCACCATCGAGGCGGCCGAGGTCCGCGCCGGTGACCCGGCGCCCGACGGCTCGGGCCCGCTGGAGCTGGCCCGCGGTATCGAGATCGGCCACATCTTCCAGCTCGGCCGCAAGTACGCCGAGGCCCTCGATCTGCGCGTCCTCGACGAGCACGGCAAGCTCGTGACGGTCACCATGGGCTCGTACGGCATCGGCGTGTCGCGGGCGGTGGCCGCGATCGCGGAGACCACGGTCGACGAGCTCGGCCTGTGCTGGCCGCGTGCCGTGGCGCCGGCGGACGTCCACGTCGTCGTCGCCGGCAAGGACGACGCCGTCGAGCAAGCGGCGGAGCGGCTGGCCGCGGACCTGCAGGCCGCGAACGTCCGCGTGCTCCTCGACGACCGGCCGCGGCTGAGCGCCGGGGTGAAGTTCAAGGACGCGGAGCTGCTCGGTGTGCCCACCATCGTCGTGGTCGGCAAACGGCTGCAGGACGGCGTCGTCGAGGTCCGCGACCGGCGCAGTGGCGAGCGGAGCGAGGTCGCGCTCGACACGGCCGTGGAACACCTGGTCGCCATCTGCGGCGAGGAGCGACGGTGACCGCGCGCCGCAGCGCCGGACTGCTGCTGTACCGGTTCGTCGACGGTGACCTGCAGGTGCTGCTGGCGCACATGGGCGGGCCGTTCTGGGCCCGCCGCGACGCCGGCGCGTGGAGCATCCCGAAGGGCGAGTACGCCGACGACGAGGCACCGCTCGCGGCGGCCCGCCGCGAGTTCACCGAGGAACTCGGCGTTCCGGTGCCCGACGGCGAGGTCGTCGCGCTCGGCGAGGTCAGCCAGTCGGGCGGCAAGGTGGTGAGCGCGTTCGCCCTGCACGCCGACCTCGATCCCGACGCCATCGAGCCCGGCACCTTCACCATGGAGTGGCCGAAGGGGTCGGGTCGCGAGCAGGCGTTCCCCGAGGTGGACCGGGTGGCGTGGTTCGACCCCGCCACGGCCGAAGACAAGCTCGTGACGGCCCAGCGGGCATTCCTGGAGCGGCTGCGGGCAGCCGTCGCCGGCTGACCCGCCCATGGGGACAGCGGTGGCTCGCCGCCGGGGCACCGGCCGCCCTACCGTCGCGTCGATGCAGACCTTCCTTCCCTTCCCCGACTTCGCGGCCAGCGCGACCGCACTGGACGACCGGCGGCTGGGCAAGCAGCGGGTGGAGACCCTGCAGATCCTGCGGGCGCTCCACCTCGACGGCTATGGCTGGCGCAGCCACCCGGCCGTCACGATGTGGCGAGGCCACACCGCGGCACTCGTCGCCTACGGCCTGGCGGTGGTCGACGCCTGGACCGACCGCGGCCACGCCGACACCACACGGGCCCTGATGGCCGAGTTCGTCCACCCAGGCGTGCCGGCGACGCAACGTCAGCTGGCGCGCACCGGGGGCCTGCCGCCGTGGCTGGGTTGGGAGCCGCTGCACCGCTCCCACCGTTCGGCGCTGGTGCGCAAGGACCCCGACCACTACCGGACCCGCTTCCCGGACGTCCCGGACGACCTCGACTACGTGTGGCCGCAGCCACCGGCAGCGGCGGCCGGGCCGGGCCGGCGCGAGGCCTGGGTGGTGCGCGGCGAGGTACGCGGCGGCGAGGTCGCGGTCGTGGCAGAACCCGGCGAGGACCCGTGGGTGCCGCTCGACGCCCGCCCCGGCCGGCTCACGAAGCGGCTGCGGCAGGCCGCGCGGCTGGTCGAGGAGATCGTCGAAGGTGACGTGCTCCTGGTTCCCGACGGTGCCGACCTCCGCGTCGCCCGGGTGACGGGGAACCACCGCCTGCACGACGGCCACCACGTCCGCCGGGTCAGATGGCTCGGCCGCCTGCCGCGCGCTGCCTTGGACTTCCCGGCGGCGCTGCAGGACCCGCAGACCGTCTTCCCGCTGCACGACGAACCGGCCGTGCGTGTCGCCGCCGGACACGCCGCCGACACGTACGCCGGTACGGAGTGCGGGACGGACGGCACCCCTCACACGACCGCCTTCCCGGCCCGGAGCTCCCCATGACGACCAGTGGCCTGCACGGCAGCCTCGTCGCCCTCGTCACCCCGATCGACGAGCGCGGCGACATCCACACCGGCGACGTCGAGGTGCTGGTCCGCCGAGCTATCGACGACGGCGCCACCGGCGTGGTGCTCGCCGGCACGACCGGTGAGGGCACGCTGCTCGAGCCGTTCCAGCGCGAGACACTCACCCGCGCCGCGCGCGGCGTCGTCGACGCGTTGGTCGCCGCCGACGGCGAACGGCGTCCGGCCGTGATCGCCGGGGCCTCCGGCCCGACCGTCACCGACCTGGACGCGGACGTCGAGCGGCTGGCCGGCGCCGGTGCCGACGCGGTGCTCGTGCTCGCGCCGCACACCTATCCGCTGCGGCCGAGCGAGCTGGTCGACCTCCACCTCGGCGTCGCGGAACGGACGTCCGTGCCAACCCTCGTCTACCACATCCCCCAGCTGACCGGGTCCTCGCTCACCCCCGAGTCGCTGCCGGATCTGGCCGCACACCCACGTGTGGTCGGGATGAAGGACTCGTCTCCCGACGCCGACCGTCGTGCCCGCTTCGCCGCCGTCGCGGCGGACCTGCCCGACTTCGCGGTGCTGACCGGCCACGGTCCCACCCTGCGGGCCGCGCTCCTGGCGGGCGTCGACGGATCGATCACCGCCGTCGCCAACCTCCGCCAGCGGCAGGTCGTGGCACTGCACGCCGCGGTGGCCGCCGGTGATGACGCGACGGCCGAGCGGCTACAGGCGAACCTCACCCGGACCGTCGAGTCGCTGGCCGCCGTCGATGCCGCCCTGCCGGCCGTGCTGAAGGCCGCCCTGCAACTGGACGGGGTCCTGACCGAGCGCTGGTGCCGGCCGCCGCTGCAGTCCGTCCCACCGGCACGGCTCGACCACGTGCGCAGCGCCCTGCTGCGCTGACCCCGCTCGGCCACGCGGTGACACCGCCACGGACCGTCGAGGAGTACTTCGCGGGCATGCCACTCGGACTGGACGTCCACCACCGCGTCCGCGACCTCCTCGACGAGAACGGCGACGTCGAGGTCCTGGTCACGAAGACCCAGGTGACGTACCGGACGCCCCGACGTGGTTTCGCGGTGCTGTGGCGACCCGGTGTCCACCTGGACCGGCCGCCCGTGGACCTGGTGCTGTCGGTGCTGCTCGACCGCCCGATCGCGTCGTCGCGATGGCGGCAGGTGGTGCAACTGTCGCCCAACCGGTGGCAGCACCATCTCGCCGTGACCGGACTCGCGGACGTCGACGAGGAGGTCGCCGACTGGCTGCGCGAGGCCCAGGAGGCCGCCGTCTGACGCTCGCGCGCCGTGTCAGGCGGCCGTGCGCGAACGCCACAGCAGCCACACGAAGTAGGGCGTGCCGATCAGGGCGGTCAGCAGGCCGGCCGGGACCTGCGCCGGGGCGATGACGCTGCGTCCCAGCGTGTCCGCGATGCTCACCAGGGCGGCGCCCAGCAGGGCCGCCACCGGCAGCAGCCGCCGGTGGTGTGCACCCACGAGCGCCCGCGCGAGGTGGGGTGCCACCAGACCGACGAACCCGACCACGCCGATGGCGCTGACGGCGGCGGCGGTCAGCAGGGCGGCCGTCAGCAGGGCCGTCAGGCGGACACGCGCCAACGCGACGCCCAGCACCCGAGGCGTGTCGTCGTCGAGGCGGACGAGGTCGAGTTCGCGGTGCACGAACGCGGCGACCGGCGTCAGCACCGCCAGCGCCAGCGCGACCGGCGCGACCTGGGCGAGCGTGCGGCCGTACGTGGAGCCGGACAGCCACGTCAGCGCCAACGCGACGTTCCAGGGGCTGGTGACAAGGATCACGAACGTGATGACGGCACCGGCGCCCTGCCAGACGCCGATCCCGATCAGCACGAGCCGGTCGGAGACCAGGCCGCCGCGCGCCGCCAGCCCGTACACCAGCGCGAACGCGGCCACGGCGCCGGTCGCGGCCGCGCCGGTGACGCCCCAGATGCCTGCGCTGGGCACGACCAGCAGGACGACGACGGCCGCCAGGCCGGCCCCGCCGGTGATGCCGAGGAGTCCCGGCTCGGCCAACGGGTTGCGGCACACCGCCTGCACGACGGTGCCGGCGACCGCGAGGGCGGCGCCGGCGGCCAGCGCGGCGACCACGCGCGGGAAGCGGGCGTCGAGGACCAGGGTCACGACCCGCCCGGAGCGGCCGCTGGCCCAGTTCACCAGGTCACCGCCCAGCACCCAGAGGTCACCGGCCAGCATGCCGAGCACCGCCGCCCCCAGCACGACTGCCGTCGCGAGCACGGTGACGGTGACGAACCGTCGGCGGGTGCGGGCCCCGACCCCCGCCGCGGCCGGCTGGCGCGTCGGTCCGGAGTCACGGAACCGGGCGGCGAGCCAGATCAGCACGAGCGCACCGAAGCCGGTGGTGACCACGCCGGTCGGGACGTCGATCCCACCCTGGCCGCCGAGGACGGCGCGCAGCAGGACGTCGGCGCCGAGCACGACCAGGATGCCGGTCAGCCCGGCCAGCGGGAACAGGACCCGGTGGCGGTGCAGGTCGGGCAGCCGCGTCGCGAACAGGCGCACGAGCACGGGGGCGACCAGGCCGACGAAACCGACCGGGCCGGCCACCGTCACGGCCGCGGCGCTCAGCAGCACGGCCACCAGCACGACCAGCAGCCGGGTGGTGCGCACCGGCACACCGAGGACCGCCGCCGTGTCGTCGCCGAGTGCCAGCAGGTCCAGGCGGTGCGCCAGGGCCATCGCGCCGGCCACGCCGACTGCGACGACTGGCGCCATCTGGCTCACGGCGCGCAGGTTGCTCTGCACCAGCGAGCCGCTGCCCCAGGCGAACAGTCCGACCGTCGCCTCGCCGAACAGCAGCAGCAACAGCACGGTGAGGGAGTGCAGCGCGAGCGCGACGGCGGAGCCGGCCAGGATCAGCCGGGTCGGGCCGCTGACGCCGCCGGCCGACAGCGCCAGGACCAGCCCGGCGGCGAGGAGCCCGCCCACGAACGCCAGCCCGCCGGCCGGCAGGACGGGCAGCGACCAGCCGAACGCCGCAGCGGCGACGACCGCGAGGTAGGCACCGGCGTTGACCCCGAGGGTGTCGGGTGAGGCGAGCGGGTTGCGCGCCAGCGACTGCAGCGCGGCACCGGAGCAGCCGAGCGCGACGCCGACCAGCGCCCCGGCCAGCAGCCGCGGCAGCCGGGACGCCACGAACACCGCGGCGGTGCGGTCGGCGCCCTGCCCGACGAGGAGCCGCAGCAGATCGCCCGCCCCCACGGACGAGGTCCCCTGGGTGACGTGGACGACCGCGACGACCACCACGGCGCCCACCGCGAGCGCCCCCACCGCCGCGACCCGGACCGGCCGCACGGGTGCGCTCACTGATGCGGTCGTGTCGGGGGCGTCGGTCCCCGCCCGTCCCGGCGCGAGCGGTCGCGTCACGAGGTGACGGCGGTGACCGTGGCCTCGACGAACTGCTCGACCGAGCGCGGCCCACCGAACATCCAGATGCCGTCGGGCAGGCGGTCGACGTCGCCGCGCTCCACGAAGGGCAGCGACTCCCAGATGGCGTTGCCCGTCAGCCCCTCCGCGAACGGGTCGCCACCGGCCTGGTCGTTGGCGTAGTAGAGGAAGTGCACGTCGCCGAGTCCGTCGAGCCCCTCGACATCCGTCTGCGCCAGGCCGTAGTCGGGGTCGCCCTCGGCGTCCCAGGCGTTGTCCAGGCCGAGCTCCTCGCCGACGGCGCCGGCAAGCGATCCTGGCGTGAACATCCGGATGGAGACGTTGCTGCCTTCCATCCAACCGTCGGCGAGCACGAACGCGTCTCCCTCGGCGCCTGCGTCGGCGATCTGCTGGGCGCCGTCGGCCAGCGCCGCGTCGAGCTCCTCGAGCAACGTCTGTGCCTGCTCGCCGCGACCGACGGCATCGGCGGTCAGCTCGAGGTTGTCGCGCATCTGCTCGATCGGGCGTTCGGCGTCGGCACCGCGCACGACCAGGACGGGGACGAACTCCTCGATCTGTTCGATGATGTTGGGTGCCAGGTCGGTCGTGGAGATCACCAGGTCGGGATCCAGGGCGACGAGCGCGTCGATGCTCGGCTCGCCGCGCATCCCGACGTCCTCCACGCCGTCGTCCAGCGGCGCGGCCTGCACCCAGTTGGTGTAGCCGGTGACGTCGGCGACCCCGACGGGCATGACCCCGAGGCTGACGAGGTTCTCGACGACCCCCCACTCGAGCCCGACCACCTCCGCCGCGGGGGCGTCGAGGCGGAGCTCCTCGCCGCGCGCGTCGGTCAGCGTGACGGGGCCGGCCGGGGCCTCGCCACCGGCGTCCTCGGCCGCCGTGGCGTCGCCCGCCCCGGCGTCCGTCCCCGCGTCGTCCGAGGCGGCGTCCTGCGCGGCCTCCACGCTGCCACAGGCGGTCAGGGCGAGCACGGCACCGGCCGCGAGCACGACGAGTCGGATCCTTCGCATGCGATTCCTCCGCAGAGCGCGGTTCGAGCGGACGGGACGGTCCCGTCCGCGGGGACGTCAGCCGTCGGCGCCGGCCGCGCGGCCACGGCGGCCCAGCGGCCGCGTCGTGACCCGGCGGGTCTCCGGATCGACCGTGACGTCGACGGGGATGCCGTAGGTGTCCGCCAGCGCCTCCCCGGTGAGGACCTCGTGGGGGGCACCCGCCGCCCGGATGCGGCCGCGATGCAGGAGGGCGATCCGGTCGGCGACGTCGGCGGCCTGGTTGAGGTCGTGGAGCACGACCCCGATGGCGACCCCGTGGTCGTCCGCGAGGGCGCGGACGAGGTCGAGCATCTCGACCTGGTAGCGCAGGTCGAGGTGGTTGGTCGGCTCGTCGAGGAGCAGCACGCCCGTGTCCTGGGCGAGACAGGTCGCGAGCCAGACGCGCTGCAACTCCCCACCGGACAGTTCGTCGACACCGCGGTCGGCGAAGTCGGCCACGCCGGTGACGGCCATCGCCTGTGTGACGGCGGCGGGACCGTGCGGGTCGTCGCCACGGAAGCGGCCGCGGTGCGGATGTCGGCCGTAGGTGACCACGTCCCGGACCCGCACACCCGTCGGCGTCGGCCGGTTCTGGGCGAGCAGGGTCACCCGCCGCGCGAACGCCCGGGGGCTCAGGTCGTCCGCCGTCGCGCCATCCGCGAGGCGGATCGTCCCCCGTGTCGGGCGGTGCAGTCGGGCCAGGGCGCGCAACAGCGTCGACTTGCCACTGCCGTTGGGACCGACGAGCGCGAGCACCTCACCGGCGACGAGCCGTAACGACGCCTCGGCGACGACCGGCCGATCCCCGTAACCGAGGTGCAGGGCCTCGCCCCGGAGAGCGGCGGTTGCCGACGCCGCGTTCTCCGGGCCGAGCACCGGGGGAGCGGCCTCGACGGCCGACGGAGCCGCCGGTTCGGCGGTGCTGCGCAGTGCCATGACGTGTCCTCGCGACCGGCCGGCGAAGGTGAAGTGAACCTGAATGCCAACACTAAGGGCAACCTCACCTACCTCGCAAATGGCGACGTCACGAGGACCCGACGTGGCGACCACGACGTCCGGTGGAACCCACCCCTTGCGCCCGGCGTCCCACCGGTGTCCACGACGGGAGATGGCGGATGCGCACGACGGGCGGCGTGACGGGTCGGGCGGTGGCGGTCGGGATGGCGGTCCTGCTGCTCGGCGGCTGCAGCGCGGGCGGCGACGACGCGGCGACGGAGACGGCGGACACGTCGGCACCCCAGGCGGAGGAGGAGCCGGCCGAAGGCCCCGCGGAGGACTCCGCGGAGGGCGAGACCGCGGGCGGCGGCGCCGGTGACGGCGGGGCCGCGACCGGCGACGCGGACCAGGCGCTGCCGACCGCCGCGACGCTCGGTCGACGGGTCATCCGGACCGCCACGCTGGAGTTGGAGGACGCCGACCCCGGGACCGTGGCGGACGGCGTGGCGCGGATCGTCGAGCAGACCGGCGGCTTCGTCGCCACCGCGGACCTGCGCCGCGACGCGGAGGGCGTGCTGAGCGGCGCGCTCACCGTGCGGGTGCCCAGCGAGCACCTCGATGCCACACTCGACCGGCTCGAGGCCCTGGCCGACAACGCGCCCGTCCGTCGCATCGACGAGCAGGACGTGACCGTGGAGAGCGCCGACCTCCGGGCGCAGTTGCGAAACCTCGAGGCGTTCGAGGCCGAGCTGCGCGCCCTGCTCGAGGAGGTCGGCGAGGGCACGACACGCGCGGAGGACCTGCTGACCGTCTACGAGCGCATCCGCGAGGTGCGGGCGGAGATCGACCGTATCGAAGGCCGCCTCGACGTCCTCGACGACCAGGTGTCGCTGGCGACGATCACGGTGCGGCTCGTCCCGACGGTGTCGGCGGTACCCGTCGGCGACCCGGGCTGGTCCCCCGGCGAGACGGTCCGCGCCGCGGTCGCCGCCGCCAGCCGGGCGCTGACCGCCGTGGCGGACGTCGCCATCTGGATCGGGTTGGCGGTGGTCCCGGTGGTCGCGGTCGTCGCCCTGCCCCTGGTGGTCGCCTGGGCGGCCTGGCGGCGCCACGAGCGGCTGGCCGCGGCACGTTCGTCGCCGCCCTGATCCGAGCCGCGCGCTCGTCAGCCGGTGGCCGGCCCGGCGCGGTCGCGGAGCTCCGTCGACGACCACGTCAGCAGCAGCATCCCGCCGATGCGGGCGATCCCCAGGTCGTGCAGCACCACGTCACGGCGCCCCTCGATGTTGACCTGGACGTCGTAGCGCGGCAGCCTCTGCGGGATCCCGTCTGCCAGCACGGTACGCAGGGCCGACCACAGCACGTCGTTGCCGACCCACGGCGACAGGTCCAGCAGGCTGCGCCCGATCGGCAGGGTGGGGTCGTCGAGGTGCCGGGTGGACGCGGGATTCAGGTGCACGACCATCACGTCGATCAGGTCGGCGGCGTCGTCGAGCACCGGGTCCAGCACGGCGATCGGGCTGGGAATCTGGTCGAACGCGGCCTGCAACCACCGATCACGACCCGGGTCGACCGTGAGCCCGGGCAGGGCCACGTCGTGTGCGTCGAGGTGGCGGAGGTGGTCGGCGAGCGGCCGTGAGCAGCGCTCCCCCAGCTGTTGGAGGACCCGACGGCGCTCTGCGTCGAAGGTCAGCGGCGTCCCCCAGGTGAGGCCGAGCACGCCGAGGCTGCGGCCAGCGAGGACGACGGGCACACAGGCCATGGACGTGTGCTCGGCCGGCAGGTGGCGCGAGCCGGGGTAGGCGGCGATCCGCTCGTCACGGTCGGCGAAGAACAGCGCCCGGCCCGTGGTGGCGGCGTCGGCGATCGGCACGTCCGCGCGGGGTGGTATCCGTTCCCAGCCGGAGATCGTGCTGGCCGGATAGCCGAAGGTGACGAGCACCCGGACCGCGCCGTCGGGCTCGAGCGCCCCCAGCAGCATGCCGTCGGGCGGCGGCTCCAACGTGGCACGGACCTCCCGCAACAGGTGCTCGAGGTCCGGCGCCGCGGCGATCGCCGAGTCCCCCAGCAGCTCCTGCAGGCGGCGCTGGGACGCCTCCGCGAACAGCTGCCGGTCGTCGGGCAGGGCTGCGGCCTCGTCGGACGCTGGCCGCCGTTCCCTGGCGTAGGCGACCAGCGCGGCGGCGGCCTCGCTCAGGCGGCGGTTGTTGCGCTGCGAGTAGCCGACCAGGTGACCGAAGGCGCGCTCGGCGTCCACACCGAGCCAGCCCATCAGCACACCCTTGGCCTGCTCGATGACGGCGCGGTGGCGCATGGCCGAGAACAACTGCTCGACCTCGGCCTGCTTGCGGACCAGCTGCTCCTCCACCGACGGCCCCGACGTGCCGCCGTCGGCGGTGACCGCGTCGGCGGGCAGGCTGCCACGGGGCGGGAACCGTGTCTCGGTCACGGTCTGCGTGCTCCTCGGGACAACGCGAACCTCGGCATCCGGAAGGGCTTCGGTGCCGCGATCGGGGAAGGCTCGGATTGCGGGAGATTCTAGTCGGTACGCCGAGCCGGGCCGGCGAGAACGCTCACCCGCGGCCATCTGCCGCATCGGCAGCGAGGAATCGGGCTGCAGCGGGGTCGAGGAGGAGCAGCGCGTGCTCGCGCCGGATACGGCCGCCGGGGATCGTCGGGTCGGCGGCCCACAGGCGGGCGACCGCGCCCGCCTTGTCGGCGCCGGTGACCAGCCACACGCGGTGCCGGGCGCGGTCGAGGGTCGGTCGGGTCAGGGTGACCCGCCGGTGGCCGCGGTAGGTCTCCGTGGCCGCTACGTCGGCATCCGTGACCTCCGACGCGGGGTCGTCCGGCACCAGTGACGCGGTGTGGCCGTCGTCGCCCAGGCCCAGTTGCACGATGTCCAGCACGGGTGGGCGCCCGGCGACGTCCCGCAGCGTCGCCGCGTAACGGCGCGCGGCCTCCTCGGACGTCGACGTCCCGTCGACGGGCATGGCCAGGATGCGCCCTGCTGGCACGGGGCCGTGCCGAACGAGCGCGTCCTGCAACCCGACGAGGTTTCGGGCCGGGTCGCCCGCCGGCGCGACCCGCTCGTCGACCTGCAGCAGCCACACCTTCGTCCACGGTACGTCCTCGGCCGCCAGCGCCGCGAGCATCGCGCTCGGCGTCCGGCCGCCGCTGACCGCGAGGGTCGCGACGCCCCGGGCCGCGACGGCCTCCCGGAGCATCGCCGCGATCGTCGCCGCCACCACGCCCGGGAGTACCTCGGGGTCTCGTACCTCGACGTGCACGCGTCAGTCGCCCCGGTCCGGGTCGTGCCACGCTCGAGCCTCGCCGAGCAGCGCGGCGGCCTCCGGCGGCCCCCACGTCCCTGCCCGGTAGGGCTGCACCGACGGCGGGGACTCCAGGACCGGTGCGACGATCCGCCACGACTCCTCGACGCTGTCGGCGCGCGCGAACAGCCGCTGGTCACCGACCAGGGCGTCACCGAGCAGGCGCGCGTAGGCCTCGTCGCGTGGGCCGTCGCGGTGCGGGTCGTAGGTGTAGGCGAGGTCGACCGGACGGCTGTAGAGCTCCTCGCCCGGCTCCTTCGTCTGCACGCTCCAGCTCAGCTCCTCGCTGGGCTTGACTCGGAACCGCAGGTGGTTGGGGTGCGGTGCCGGGCCGTCGCCGCGGGCGAAGAACAGCCGCGGCGGTCGCTTGAACTCCACGAGCACCTCGGTGACCGTCGTCGGCAGGTTCTTGCCGGCGCGGACGAAGAACGGCACGCCCGCCCAGCGCCAGTTGTCGACCTCGGCGCGCAGGGCCACGAACGTCTCCGTGGTCGACGCCGGGTCGACACCGGCCTCGTCGCGGTATCCCTCGACCTGACCGCGCACGACCGTTGCGGGGTCGAGCGCGGGCATGGCCCGCAACACCTTGTAGCGCTCGTCACGGAACGCGGCCGCGTCCGCGCCGGCGGGCGGCTCCATCGCGAGCAGCGTCAGCAGCTCGAGCAGGTGGTTCTGGACCACGTCGCGCAACGTGCCGACCTCGTCGTAGAAGCCGCCACGGCCCTCGACGCCGAAGTCCTCGGCCATCGTGATCTGCACGTGATCGACGTACTGCCGGTTCCAGATCGGCTCCAGGAACACGTTGGCGAACCGCAGCACGAGCAGGTCCAGCACCTCTTCCTTGCCGAGGAAGTGGTCGATGCGGAACACCTGCGACTCGTCGAAGTTGTCGAGCACGCAGCCGTTCAACCGCCGGGCGGACGCGAGGTCGCGGCCGAACGGCTTCTCCAGCACGACCCGTGCACGCGCAGAGAGCCCGGCGCCCGCCAGCCCCTCGATCACCGTGGTGAACACGCTGGGCGGTACGGCGAGGTAGAACAGCGGCCGCTCGGCGCCGTCCAGCGCCGCGCACAGGGCGGTGTAGGTCGCCGGGTCCCGGTACTCACCGGCCACGTACCGCAGGGCCGCCGACAGCCGTTCCCAGGCGGCCTGCGCCGACGGAGTGGACAGGTCGAGCTCCTTGCGTGCGTGCGCCCGCAGCTGCTCGACGTCCCACGCCGAGCGGCCGATGCCGACCACGACGTCCGGGAGGCGGCCCTGCTCCGCCAGGCGCAGCAGCGCCGGGAAGAGCTTCTTGCGGGCCAGGTCGCCGGTCGCGCCGAACAGGACCAGCCCGTCGTTCGGTCGAGCGCCGTCCGTCACCCACGTCCTCCACCCTCGGCTGCCACCACGATACGTCGCCCGGCGCGTGACGCCTCGGCTCCCTCATGCGCGCCGTGGCACGTCGTGTCCCATGGTCATGCGCACCAGCCACCGGCCGTGGATCGCGCCGGCCACCGCCCCGGCCGCCAGGCAGGTCAGCATGCCGACGAGGATCCGGGCCGGGAGGGTCCGCAGCGCGAATGCCAGGTCGATGCCGAGGAAGATCACCGGCATCGCCACCGCCCAGGCGACGGCGTTGGCGAGCAGCCAACGCCCGGCACGCGGGACGTGGCCCCGCAGGACCCGCGCCTGGGGCCAGCCGAGCACCAGGCCGGCCACCGCACCGAGCACCGCGGCCAGCGCGTACTGGACGGCGGCCCCGAACGGCGCTGCGGCCGGCGCCTGGCCACCGCCGCCGTCCAGCAGGGTCATCGCCGTGGACGGCAGCATCCCGAGCGTCCAGGCGAGCACCGCACCAAGAACGGTCGCGCCCACCCAGCGCCCCGCTGCGAGCACGGGCAGCGGGTCGCACAGCACCTGCCACTGCAGGCGCCCGACCACCAGCCCCTCGAGGCCACCGCCGGCGATCACCAGTGCCGTGGCGGTGAACAGGGGGGCGGGTTCGCCGGCGTCCAGCCAGGGCGCCACCATGATCGCGACACCCGCGGCCAGGCTCAGGCCGACCAGTTCCGCCAGGGCGTTGGCCGCGACCCAGCGCCGCCAGACGTCGGCCCGGCGCTCCGCCGCGGGGGTGCGCGGGCTCCGGACGGTGGTCACGGCGCGAGGGCCGGCATCAGCGCAGCCGGTCCATCTCGGTCCGGATGCGGTCCTCGGACGGCTCGCCGCCGTACACGTCCAACCCGTGGAAGAACAGCCCGATGCCCCAGCCGGCGAGCGGGAACATCGGCCAGAAGAAGCCTGCGCCGGTCAGCGCCCAGGTCAGGATCAACAGGCCGTTGACGACCAGGAACACCAGCGCGTGGCCGTAGAACTCGCGCTTCTTCTCCAGCTGTGCGATGGCGCGAGCACGCAACTCCTGCTCGCGGGTCTCGAACTCGACGGTCATGGTGAACACCTCCCTCGACCGACGATCTCAGCGTGGCGCACGCCGCCGGGCGCGAACAGGGCCGACGTGCCCGCCGTGGGAGGACGGGTGGCATCAGACGAGCCAGGCCGTGAAGTGGTCCCGGGCCAGCGTGGCGACCCGTTCGAGCGCGCCGGGTTCCTCGAACAGGTGCGTGGCGCCGGCCACGACGTCGAGTTCGACGGGAGCCGACATCTCCGCGCGCGCCTGCTGGTTGAGCGCCAGCACCGTCCGGTCGCGTTCGCCGACGATCAACAGCGTCGGCGCACGCACGCGGCGCAGGGCCGGTCCGGCCAGGTCGGGTCGTCCCCCGCGCGAGACGACGGCACCCACGGCGGACGGACGCTGCGCGGCGGCGACCAGCGCCGCCGCCGCGCCGGTGCTGGCCCCGAAGAGACCGACGCGGCCCGGACGGAAGACCTCGTCGTCGCGCAGCCAGTCGATGCTGGCGACGACCCGGTCGGCGAGCAGCGGGATGTCGAACCGGAAGCCCCGCGTGACCCGGTCGACGTCCTCCTCCGCCGGTGTGAGCAGGTCCATGAGCAGTGTGGCGAAACCGACCTGCTGCAGGACGGCCGCGACGAGCTGGTTGCGTCGGCTGAACCGGCTCGAGCCGCTGCCGTGCGCGAAGACCACGACGCCCGCCGGTGCCGCGGGCACGGACCAGTCACCGTACAGCGCGCCTCCCACGACCGGGATGCTGACCTCCGTCGTGTGCGCCTCGAGTGCCATGACCCATCTCCCCCGGGTCGCGTCGCGGGGCCGGTCCCGGCGCGTGCTACTCGACGTGGAGGGCGGCCGCCATGCCGGTGCGGTAGTCACACCCCCGGGACGTGAAGCAGCCGATCTGCCAGTCGCCGCGCCGTTCCGGTGGCACCGTGAAGGTCACCGAGACCGTCTCGCCGCCCTGCACCATGATCGTCGTCCCGCGGTAGGGCGGTTGCACGTCCATTCGGTCCACGGACGGGCGCACGTCCACGTCGAGGCCGGCCAGCAGGTCCTCGCCGAAGCCGACGGCGCGCTGGTCCTCCTCGACCACCGCACGTCCGAAGCTCACCATGTGGCTGCCGACGTCACGGTTGACGAACTCGAAGGTCACCGGACGGCCGGCGACGATCGTGACGTCCGTCGGCGCGAACGCGCGTTCCTCCATGACCATGCGCACCGTGCCGTCCGCAGCCGGTGTGGCGGTGACCACGCCACCACCGCGGCCGAACAGTGCGACCAGGAGCACGACCGCCGCGATGCCGAGGACGACCGTGAGGGTGGTGCGTGTGACGGTGCCCATCGTCCTCACCTCGCCTGGATCGAGCGTTGCCCTCAGGTTCGTGATACGTCCGACCGCCGCCCCGGTCCAGTGCCGGACGGTCCCGTGTGTGGAGGGCCCTCGGGCCCCGGCTCGCGAAGCGCCGGCAGGCCTCCTGTCCCTGTCCGGATACGGCTGCCGCGACCCAGACTGGAGTCCCCCACGGGGGCCGACGTCGAGGCGAGGACGCACGATGGCGCAGCACGAATCCGCGAACGGCGGACTCGACGAACTCGGCGGGCCGGCGCGCACGGCGGCAGGCCAGCCGACCATGGATCGTGGTCAGGTCGTGATGCTCGTGCGCCGCCACGTCGACCTGGAACACGTCCGCACCGGCGACTACGACGACGAACTGTGGGCGCTGTGGCGTGACGAAGCCGCCGGCGCCGGCGAGCAGGACCACAACGCCGACGTCCTCGACCGGGTGCTGGCCCGGCTGCGCACCGGCGGATGACGGCGCGACGCCCGTGCGGTGGTCCCTTCGCCGGTACTGGCCGGATCAGGTTGTGGCGGTCGCCGCCGCAGCGGCCTCTCAGCTGGGTGCCTCCGCTTCATGGCGGAGGGGCGCCAGTTCCCGCTCACCACACGGACGTCGCTCACCCGATGTTCGCGCGGTGACCGGCCCGCGGCAAGGGGCGGACGTCCCGAGCCGACGGCCGCCGCGGATCGCGCGGCGGCCGTGGGTGTCGCGGCCTCAGGCGTGACCGCCGGCGTGGCGTCCCGCGCCGCGGCCGGCCGGCACCTCGAGGTGCCGTGCCAGTCCGAGGATCAGCATGGCGATCAGAGCGACGAAGAAGGCGGCCAGGAACCAGGCGGCAGCCGTGCCCGTCTCCAGGACGGCAGCGGTGATCCCGAGCGCCAGGGTGAGTGCGCCGCCGCCGACAGCCAGCCACCGCGGACCGAACGCGTCCAGTCCGAGCGTGGCGAAGGCAGCCGCGCCGAGGATGATGCCGACCGCGCCCATGCCCCGTGCATCCTGCACGAGCGGCAGTTCGCCGAGAACGACGTAGCCGAGGTAGGTCAACGCGGCGATGGTGACGAGGATGGTGGCGATCGTGTCCCGACGATCCAGTCTCACCGTACTCGCCTCCTTCCCTGGTGAGGAACCGATCGGGTGCACGGAGAACGTCCGTCCCGACCAGTTCGAGTGTCCGGCACGACGCGCGGACGCGACAGAGGCGAACTCCTCGCCCCTCTCTGACGAACGTCCGAACCACTCGGCGGAATTGTCCGTACAATTGCGGCGTTGTCGACGACGCCGCTCGAGACACGCACGCGCCCGGGAGGGCCCCACATGGACATCGTGACCCTGGAGACCACCTCGCTGGGTGACCGCAGCTACCTCGTCCACGACGGGCAGGTGGCCGCGGTGATCGACCCGCAGCGCGACATCGACCGTGTCCTGCGCCTCCTGGACGAGCACGGGGTGACCCTGGTGGCGGTCCTGGAGACGCACGTCCACAACGACTACGTGAGTGGCGGGCTGGAACTGTCGCGGCGGACCGGCGCCGAGTACCACCTCAACGCCGACGAGGAGCTCCACTTCCCGTTCTCGCCGCTGAAGGACGGTGACGTCGTGCAGGTCGGCGAGCTGTCACTGCGGGCGCTCCACACGCCCGGGCACACGCCGACCCACCTGTCCTACGTCCTGCACGACGGCGCCCGCGACCGCGCGGTGTTCACCGGCGGCTCGCTGCTGTTCGGCTCGGTCGGCCGGACCGACCTGGTCACCGCCGCGCTGACCGAGGAGCTGACCCGGCTGCAGTACCGCTCGGCGCAGCGCCTGGCGGCCACACTCGACGACGAGGTCGAGGTGCGCCCGACCCACGGGTTCGGCAGCTTCTGTTCCTCCGGCGAGACGACCGGCGCCGAGGCCTCCACCCTCGGGCAGGAGCGACGCGACAACCAGGCGCTGCGCATCACGGACGAGGACGACTTCGTCGCCACCCTGGTCGCCGGCCTCGACGCCTACCCGGCCTACTACGCCCACATGGGCCCCACGAACCGTCGGGGCCCCGCGCCGGTCGACCTGTCGCCCGTCGAGCGGGTCGTCACGTCCGAGCTCCTGCGCCGCATCCACGCCGGCGAGTGGGTGGTCGACCTGCGCAACCGCCGCGTGTTCGCGCACGAGCACGTCCGTGGGACGCTCAACATCCAGCTCGAGGACAACGCCTCCACCTACCTCGGCTGGCTCATCCCGTGGGGGACGCCCGTCACGCTGCTCGCCGACTCCCCCGAGGAGGTCGAGCAGATGCAGCGCCAGCTCGTGCGCATCGGCATCGACCGCCCCGCCGGCCAGGTGCCCGACGGGTTGGCCGGTGTCACTCCCGCCGCCGACCGTGGCAGCTACCACGTCACCGACTTCGCCGGGCTGCGCCGCGCCCTCGACGAAGGCGCCGAGCTGGTGGTCCTCGACGCCCGGCGACGCCTGGAGTGGGAGGCCGGCCACCTCGACATGGCCGTCCACGTGCCACTCCACGAGCTCGAGCAACGGCTCGGTGACGTGCCCGCCGGCCCCGTATGGGTGCACTGCGCCAGCGGCTACCGGGCCTCCATCGCCGCCTCCCTGCTGGCCCGGTCCGGACGTGACGTCGTGCTGGTCGATGACGTGTTCGACGCCAACGCCCACCGCCACTTCACCCTCACCACCGACTGATCCCTCCCCCCTCGACCGCCTTCCGCCACTCCCGCTCCCGCCCCCGCGCTCCCCAGGAGGACCCGTGACCGACACCACCACCGCCCCGGCCCGTCCCGGTCAGCACCTGCCCGCTTCCGACCTGCGCGACTGGCTGCGATCCGACGGCGCGCCGCGCGTGCTCGACGTGCGGACGCCGGCCGAGTTCGAGAGCGTCCACATCCCGGGCGCCTACAACGTCCCGCTCGACACGCTGCGCGAGCACCGTGACGAGCTGGTCCGCCACCTCCACGAGGAGGTCGTGCTCGTCTGCCGCTCCGGGCAGCGCGCGACGCAGGCCGAGCGGGCCCTGGCCGAGGCCGGCCTGCCCCACGTCCACGTGCTCGACGGCGGCATGCTCGGGTGGGAGGCCGCCGGCGGCGAGGTCCGTCGCGGCCGCCAGCGCTGGGACCTCGAGCGGCAGGTCCGCCTGGTCGCCGGCGGACTGGTGCTGTCGGCGGGGCTCGGCAGCCTCGCGGTGCCGCGACTGAAGTGGCTCGCGACGGCCGTGGGTGGCGGTCTGGTGGTCGCCGCCGTGACCAACACCTGCCTCATGGGCCAACTGCTGCAGCGCCTGCCGTACAACCGTGATGCCGTGCACTGCGACGTCGACCGCGTCGTCGAGGCACTCGCCGACGCCGGCGGCCCGGCGGCGCGATGATCGCGGCGACCCTCGTCCTGGCGGTGTTGGTCGGGGTCAGCCTCGGCCTGCTGGGCGGCGGCGGCTCCATCCTGCTGGTGCCCGTCCTGGTCTACGTCGCCGGCCAGGACCCCAAAGCGGCCATCGCCATGTCGCTGCTGGTGGTCGGGATCACCAGTGCTGCCGGCATGCTGGCCCATGCCCGCGCCGGCCGGGTCCGGTGGCGCACCGGGGCGATCTTCGGCGCGGCCGGGATGGCCGGCGCGTACGGCGGCGGCCGCCTCGCGGCGTTCGTGCCCGGAACCTGGCTGCTGATCGGGTTCGCCGTCATGGCCGGGCTCACGGCCGCGGCCATGCTGCGGGGCCGCCGCACGCCGCCCCGTCCGGAGGCCGTCGGACACGAGCAGTCGGTGGTCCGGATCGTCGCCGAGGGCGTCGTGGTGGGCGCCGTCACCGGCATGGTCGGCGCCGGCGGCGGGTTCCTGGTGGTGCCGGCGCTGGCCCTGTTGGGGGGCCTCCCGATGGCGAGCGCCGTCGGCACGTCGCTGCTGGTCATCGCACTGAAGTCGGGCGCCGGGCTGCTCGGCTACCTCGCCAGCACCACCATCGACTGGCGCCTGGCCGCCGCGGTCACCGCGGCCGCCGTCGTCGGGTCGCTGGCGGGTGGCCGCCTCGCCGGGCGCGTGCCGGAGCAACGCTTGCGGCAGACCTTCGGTTGGTTCGTCGCCGCCATGGCCGCGTTCATGCTGCTTCAGGAAGCGCCGGCGGGGCGACTGGGCGCGCTGGCCACCGCGCCGGTCACCTGGACCGTGGCCGCGCTGGTCGGCGTCGGCGTGGCGCTGCTCGTCCGACGGCGGCGGCGTCGTGGCACGCGACCGCACGACGACGCGGAGCCCGTCGCCGCAAGGGAGGACGGCGCGGACCTCCTACCCTGACGGACGATCCGACCGCCGTCCGACGGAGGCGCCCGTGCCCGACGTGAGCCAGGCCGGGCGCCCGCTGTGGCAGCAGGTCCTCGACGACCTCGAGCGGCGGATCCATGCCGGCGAGATCGTCGACCGCTTCCCCACCGACCGCGAGCTGACCGAGCGGTACGGCGTCAGCCGCCACACCGTCCGCGAGGCCGTGCGCCGCCTGCGGGCGCGGGGACTCGTGGAGCGCCAACGCGGCCGCGGCAGCTTCCTCAACGAGGCGCCCCTGCAGCAGCCGCTGGGCGGGCTCTACAGCCTGTTCCGGGCCGTCGAGGAACGCGGCCTCGAGCAGCGCTCCGAGGTACTGGCGCTGGAGCCGACCCACGACGCCGACGCGGCCGCGCGCCTGCAACTGCCGGCCGACGCCGACCTCGTGCACCTGCAGCGGCTGCGCTTCGCGGCCGACGAACCGTTGGCGCTCGACAGCGTCTGGCTGCCGGCCGACCTCGGCCGTCCCCTGCTGGACGTCGACTTCGGTCGCACGGCCCTCTACGACCAACTGCGCGAGCGCACCGGCACCGTCGTCACCGCCGTCGACGAGACCCTCGAACCGCTGGTCCCGGACGCCGACGCCCGGTCGCTGCTGGACCTCGACGACGACGAGGCGCTGCTACGGGTCCGCCGGCTCGGTCGCAGCGGCCAGCGGCCGGTCGAGTGTCGGGTGACGCTGATCCGGGGCCAGCGCTTCCTCTACACGTCGTCGTGGCGCGCCGGCCAGCCCCCGCCGGGCTGACGACGGCACGGGCCCCGGTACCGGAACAGGCCCGTCACCGGAGCAGGCCGCGGTCGCCGAGGTGACGCAGGACACCCTGGAGCGACGTGCCGCGCTCCCGGTAGGCGACGTGCCCGTCGGGGCGCACGAGGTACACCGCACCCTCGGCGTCGGCCAGACGTCGCCGGGCCGGGCGGGTGGCACGCACGTCGTGGCGCGCCTCGAACTGGTGCACGGCCAGCGGGACGCGACTGCGGTCGACGAGCACGTGCGCGGGTGGGTCGTCCCACGACGGCTCCGCGGCACGCCGGGCCGGCCACCGCAACAGGTGGTAGCCGGGATCCGAGACCACCTCGTGCAGGCGGCGCCCGTCCACGGTCACGTCCGGCAGCCGGTCACCGGCGCGTACCCCGCCGGGCGGCACGGCGGCCGCGTCCGCAACGTCCGGACTCCGCCGGTAGCTGACCCACAGACCACCGAGCAGCCGCACGGCGAAGGCCGGCAGCGACCGGCCCCGGACGAGGGGCAGCAGCACCGGCGCCGTCCACCGACGCAGCAACGGCAGCGGCGGCAGGTCGGCCGCCTCGCCCAGGAACGCCAGGTCGGTCACGTGACGGACGCGCCGGGCGACGGGCCGCCGCTCGGCCTCGTAAGTGTCCAGCAACGACTCCGGTGCCCGCCCCGTGGCGACGTAGGCCAGCTTCCAGCCCAGATTGGCGGCGTCCTGGATGCCGGTGTTCATGCCCTGCGCGCCGGCCGGGCTCTGCACGTGCGCCGCGTCGCCGGCGAGAATCCCGTGACCGTGCCGGTACCGGCGGGCCTGCCCGTGCCGCAGCACCACCTTCGCCGTCCACGACGGCTCGGACAGCTGCACGCCGCCGCCGGTGAACCGGTCGGTCACCGCCTGCAGCGTGGCGAGGTCCACCTGGTCGCCCGGCGTGGCGGCGGCCGGCGCCACCGTCAACAACCGCCAACCGCCGGCACGGGGGAACGGAAACAGGAACAGGATCCCCGGCGCGCCGACATAGGCGTGCAACGCGTCGGGTCGCAGGCCGTCGCCCTCGACCTGGAGGTCGGCCAGCAGCAGGGCGGCGCGGTACTCGCCGCCCGGGTACGCGATGCCGAGGTCCCGGCGCACGGTGCTGTCGACACCGTCACAGCCGACCAGCCAGTCCACCTCCACGTCGCGGCGCCGACCGTCCCGACCGCGGAGCACGCAGGTGACGCCCGCGGTGGTCGGGCGGCACGCGAGCGCCTCGACCTCGCGCTCCACGGGCACGCCTGCAGCGAGCAGATGCGCCTCGAGCGCCCGCTCGAGGGTCGCCTGCGGTAGTGGCAACAGATAGGGGAACGCCGTGTCACGGATCCCGGCTTCGGCGAGCCCGACCGGCACACTGCGACGGCCGGCGTGCAGGTGCACGCCGGCCAGAGGGACCGCCTCCGCCAGCAGCGCGTCGGCGAGCCCGAGCGGCGCCAGCAGCTCGAGCGTCCGTGGCTGGACGACGAACGCACGTGACGGTCGCGGTTCGGCACGGCGCTCGACCACGCGCACCCCGGCACCGTGGGCGTGCAGGAACGCCGCCATGGCCAGCCCGGTCGGCCCCGCACCGACCACCAGCACCTCGCTCACGCGGCCAGCGGCTGCGCGAGCCGCCACCAGGCGTGCCCGGGTCCGGGATCGCCGGCGAGCGCCGGATCCCGCAGGTACGCGTCACGGTGGACGTCGGCGACGGCGTGGAAGTCGACCGATCCAGCCTCGCTCACGACCCGCAGCAGGGCGCTGAGGGTGGTGGCGTAATCGGTCGCCAGGTCGGCGCCGTCCCAGCCGTACACCCCGCGGTAGACACCGGTGTCGAGGTCGGTGCACCACAGCTTGGAGCGGAAGCCGGGGAAGCCGGCGAACAGCGGGGTGTTGGCGATCGACTCCGCCCGGAACAACGCGTGCAGGGTCGGGTTCGTGCCGACCAGCCGCAGCCGGAACCGCACCACCAGCAGGGCGGGACGGCGCGTCACGGCCGGGGCCACCACCGTCTCGCGGTAGACGCGCGAGCGCGTGCCGTCGGCGAAGAGGAGATCACTTCCGACGTGGTCACCGGGCAGCCGTAGCCGACCGCGGGCCAACAGCCAGGCCGTCGCCGCCGCGGAACCGGCGAAGTCGCGGGCGAACGCGCCGAGCGCTGGGGACGCCATCACCACCTCCGTGCCGTGCGTCATGGTCGTCGCCAACCGTGACGGCAGGCAGGGGCAGACCTCCCGCCCGCCGCCGGCGGGCGAGATCGGTGCGTTCGCACGCCCCGCGGACGACCCTCGCGGCGCCGGCCGCTAGCGTCGGGGCGCGGCCCCACCCCCGCAGGAGCACCGTGCCGATCGTCGCCCACTCCCCACTGCCGACGTTCCAGCAACTCGCCGCCGACGGCGAGGACGTCTTGAGCGTCGACCTGGCCGAGCACGCCGACATCCGCGAGCTCCACGTCGGCCTGCTCAACATGATGCCGGACGCGGCCCTGCACGTGACCGAGCAGCAGTTCATCCGGCTCGTCGGGCACGCCAACCGCATCGTGCAGATCTACGTCCATCCCTTCACCGTGCCCGGGCTCGCACGCAGCGCCGAGGCGCAGGCCCACATCGACCGCTACTACACGCCGTTCGCCCAGCTGCGCGAGGAGGGGCTGGACGCGCTGATCGTGTCGGGCGCCAACGTCTCCAACCCACGGCTGGAGGAGGAGGCGTTCTGGACGCCGCTGCAGGAAGTCATCTCCTGGGCGAGCGACAACGTCACCTCCGTGCTGTGCTCCTGCCTGGCCACCCACGCCCTGTTGCAGCACACCCACGGCATCCACCGCCGCCGGTTGCAGACCAAGCGGTGGGGCGTGTTCCTCCACCGCTCGATCCGCCCGGCCCACCCGCTGCTGCGCGGGATCAACACCCGCTTCGACGTCCCCCACTCCCGCTGGAACGAGATCACCTCGTCGCAGGTGGAACGCGCCGGCCTCGAGGTGCTGATCGAGAGCACGGAGGGCGACTTCCACCTCGGCGTGAGCGGCGACGGCATCCGCATGGTCTACCTGCAGGGCCACCCCGAGTACGACGCCGTCAGCCTGTTGAAGGAGTACAAGCGCGAGGTCACCCGCTACGCCGCCGGTGAGCTCACCACGATCCCGCCACTGCCCCAGCACTACTTCACGCCGGACGCCGCACGCCGCGCCCACGAGCACGTCGACGCCGTGCTGACGGCACGGGAGGCCGGTGGCCCCCTGCCCGACTTCCCGGAGGCCGAGCTGGCACGCGGCCTGGACAACACCTGGGCCGACACCGCCAAGGCCGTCTTCGCCAACTGGCTGGGGCTGGTCTACCGGCTCACCGACGTCCGCCGTGGCGTGCCGTTCATGGACGGCGTCGACCCCGACGATCCCCTCGGCCGGCGCAGCTGACGCCGGTCCCCCGCCGTTCCCTGCGCCAGAGAAAGGCAGCTGCACATGGCCCACGACGAGACGCTGGCCGTCCACGCCGGCTACGAGCCCGACCCGACCACCAAGGCCGTCGCGGTCCCGATCTACCAGACGGTCGCCTACGAGTTCGACGACGCGCAGCACGGCGCGGACCTGTTCAACCTCGCCGTGCCCGGCAACATCTACACCCGGATCATGAACCCGACGCAGGACGTGCTCGAGCAGCGAATGGCCGCGCTCGAGGGCGGCGTCGCGGCGCTCGTGACCTCGTCCGGTCAGGCTGCCATCACCTACGCCGTCCAGACGATCGCCGCCGCCGGCGACAACATCGTCACCGTCCCGTTGCTCTACGGCGGCACCTACACCTTGTTCCGTCACATGCTGCCGGCCCAGGGCATCGACGTCCGCTTCGCCGACGACGACGCGCCGGAGTCGATCGAGAAGCTCATCGACGAGCGCACCAAGGCGGTCTTCCTGGAGACGATCGGCAACCCGGCCGGCAACATCCCGGACCTGGAGGCGATCGCGGAGGTCGCCCACCGCAACGGCGTCCCGGTCATCGCCGATTCCACCGTGCCCACCCCCGTGCTGCTGAAGCCGATCACCTGGGGCGTGGACATCGTCGTGCACTCGCTGACGAAGTACATCGGCGGTCACGGCACGACGCTCGGTGGCGCGATCGTGGACAGCGGCCGCTTCCCGTGGGCAGAGCACGCGGAACGCTTCCCGATGCTCAACCAGCCCGAACCGGCCTACCACGGCGTGGTCTACACCGAGGCCCTCGGCGACGCGGCCTTCATCGGCCGGGCGCGAACCGTGCCGCTGCGCAACACCGGCTCGGCGATCAGCCCGTTCAACGCCTGGCAGCTCCTGCAGGGCATCCAGACCCTGCCGCTGCGCATGGAGCGCCACGTCGACAACGCGCTGGCGGTCGCCCGGCACCTCGAGCAGCACCCGCAGGTCAGCTACGTGGAGTACGCCGGCCTGCCGAGCTCGCCCTACCACGAGCTGGCCCAGCGCTACACCGACGGGCGACCCTCCGCGCTGCTGACCTTCGGCGTGCGTGGCGGCTACGACGCGGCCGTGCGGTTCTACGACGCCCTGGAACTGTTCACGCGGCTGGTCAACATCGGGGACACGCGCTCGCTGGCGGCCCACCCCGCTTCCACGACGCACCGGCAGCTGACCGAGGACGAACAGGTGTCCGCCGGCGTGCGGGCCGACGCGATCCGTCTGTGCGTCGGCATCGAGCACATCGAGGACATCCTCGCCGACATCGACCAGGCGCTCGAGGTGGCGGCCGCAGGCTGACGGACCGGCCCGGCCGGACCGCTCCGCAGCGGTCCGGCCCGTGCGCGACGCGGTGCGGGACAACCGCCCCGCTACCCGCGTTGCCCCGTGCCGGCCCACCGCGGATAGTCGGGAACGTGGCCGCCACGCGGCCGCATCCGGTGGTGGAGGAACCGGAGGAGTACGCCATGGCGTCCACGGTCACCGCTCCAGACGTCGCCCTCGACGAACGACTCTTCCAGGCGACGGTCGGCACGCTCGAACTGTTCTCGATCTATCTCGGCCGCAGACTGGGCCTCTACGAGGCGCTGCGCGACCACGGGCCCATGACGGTCCGGGAACTGGCGGCCCGGGTCGGCATCGACGCCCGGTACGCCCGTGAGTGGCTGGAACAGCAGGCCGTGGCCGGCATCCTCGGCGTCGACGAGCCCACGCACCCAGCCGACGAACGCCGTTACGCGCTGCCCGACGGGCACCGCGCCGCCCTGTTGGACCCGGAGGACCCCGCACACGTGGCGCCCTTCGCCGACATGCTGGTGGGGATCGCCGCCACCCTCGAGGAGGTGGTCGACGCCTACCGCACCGGCGGCGGCGTGCCCTATCACCGCTACGGGACGGCGTTCCGACAGGGGCAGGGCGCCATCAACCGTCCCGCCTTCCTCACCGACCTGGTGCGGACCTGGTTGCCCGCCGCCGACCTGGACGAACGCCTGCGGCGAGCCGGTGCGCGCGTGGCCGACGTCGGGTGCGGGCACGGCTGGGCCGCGATCGCCGTGGCACGGCACTACCCGCGCGCCATCGTGGTCGGGGTCGATGCCGATCGTGCCTCCGTCGACGAAGCCCGCGAACATGCACGCGCGGCGCAGGTCGAGGTCACCTTCCTCGCCGAGGATGCCAAGATGCTGCCCGCACGGGGCCCCTTCGACGTCGTGCTGGTGCTCGAGGCGCTCCACGACCTGTCACATCCCGTCGAGGTGCTGCGTGCGTGCCGAGCCGCGCTGCGCACGGACGGCGCGGTGCTGGTGGCCGACGAAGCCGTCGCCGAACGGTTCGTCGCACCGGGCGACGAACTCGAGCGCATGATGTTCGGCTGGTCGGTCAGCCACTGCCTGCCGGCGTCGCGGGTCGAGCCCGGCTCGGCCGCCGTCGGGACCGCGATCCGGCCGGGCACCGTGCGTGAACTGGCCCGGCAGGCGGGCTACCGAGGCATCGAGGTGGTCGACGTCGACGGTGGCTTCTTCCGCCTGTACCGGCTCGACCCCTGACACGACGACGGCCGGCTACCCGACGCACGTCGACGGCCGGGCGGACAGCGGCGGATGTCCATGGACGGCGTCGACCGGCGGACGGAGACTGGTCGAATCCGGACGCACGTTCGCCTGCCTCACAGGAGGTCTCGATGGGCATCATCGCGTTCTTGATCCTGGGCCTGCTCGCCGGTGCGATCGCCAAGGCCATCCTGCCGGGTGACGACCCCGGCGGCATCCTCGTGACCATGCTGATCGGCGTCGTGGGCGCCCTGATCGGCGGGTTCCTCGGCGGGGCGCTGTTCGGTACCAACCCCGTGGACCAGTTCTTCAGCATCAGCACCTGGCTCGCGGCCATCATCGGTTCGGTGATCCTGCTGCTGATCTACCGCGCCTTCGTCGGGCGCGGACGTCGCGTGACCTGATCCGCGCCACCATCGAGCCGGGGCGCCCGTCGCGGGCGCGCCGGCGGGGCGACACCCTCCGCCAGGGTGGGTGTCGTCCGTTCGGAGAGACCAGGAGCCGCCATGGCGGCACCGTCGAACTCGCCGACGTCGAACTCCGCGACCCGCGGGCGTTCGCGCGTCGGCTCGGTGCCGTCCTTCCCGCGGACTGGCCGCCGGAGCACCACGACGCCGACACGCTGCGCCACTTCCGCGCGCAACTCGCCGACGGTCGTCGACACGCCGGATGGTGGCACCACCACCTCGTGACCGTCGACGCAGGCCGCCCGACGGTGGCCGGGACGGCCGGCTACGCGGGGCCACCCGAGCACGGCATCGTGGAGATCGGCTACTCCGTCGTGCCACACGCTGCCCGAACTGCGGGCATCGCAGCGGGTGCTGGAGAAGAACGGCTTCGTGCCCGACACCCCGCCGGAGCCGGGCGTGGTGCGCTACCGGCGGTCGATCGACGCCTGAGCCGAATGCCGCGTGATCGTGCTCAGTCGGGCTGCTTCGCCCGGCTGGGTGCGACACGCGGCGGCTCGTCGGGCATCTTCGGATAGACCGGCGGCCACGGCGCGTCGAGCAGGCCCTCGGCGCGGTCACGCTCGTGCATGGCCAACAGCGGCGCCAACGACTGCGGCTGCGCGTACATCTGCGCCCACGGGTCGCCCTGCTCGGCCACCCGGGCCGGCACGCTCGCGATCGTGAGCTCGTCGGGATCGATGTCGTCGAGCTCCTCCCAGGCGAACGGCGTCGACACCTGCCCGCCCGGGCGGGCACGCACGCACCAGGCCCCGAAGACGGTCTTGTGGGGCGCGTTCTGGTTGTAATCCACGAAGATTCGCTGCCCGCGTTCCTCCTTCCACCACGCGGCGGTGAGCAGGTCGGGGCGCCGCCGTTCGAGCTCGCGAGCGACCGCGACCGCGGCGTGGCGGACCTGGTAGGAATCCCAGCGCGGCTCCAGACGCACGTAGACGTGGATGCCCCGCTTGCCGGTCGTCTTGGGGTAGCCGGTCAGCCCGAGCTCCTCGAGCAGGGCACGCAGTTCCCGGGCCGCCGCCCGTGCGAGGTCGAAGTCGGTGCCCGGCTGCGGGTCGAGGTCGAGGCGCAACTCGTCGGCGTGGTCGGGGTCGTCGGCGCGCAGCGGCCACACGTGGAAGCCGAGGCAGCCGAGATTGACCGCCCACGCCACGTGGGCGACGTCGGCGGCGACGAGCGCCTCCGACGTGGTGCCGTTGACCGTGCTGACCGTGGTGGTGGTCAGCCAGGTGGGCGCGTTCTTCGGGACGCGCTTCTGGAAGAAGTTGGAACCGCTCGCGCCGTTGGGATAGCGCTGCAGCAGCACGGGGCGCCCACCCATGGCGGCCAGCAACGGCTCGGCGACCGCTTCGTAGTAGCGCACGAGGTCGAGCTTGGTCTCGCCGCGCGCGTCGAAGAAGACCTTGTCCGGGCTAGAGATCGTGACCTCGTGTCCGTCGAGGTCCAGCACCACGCCGTCGTCCGTCGTACCCATGGTCGGCACCGTACGCGCTCCTGGCGGCCGGCGTCGGCCGCCCGCGAGACGACTGACGACCGGGGCCGGATGAACTCATCGCGCCGGTGCGAAGAACGGCGTGGGCGGGTGGGACGGACGTGGAGAAAGGGCCGGGGCGCTTGCCGCGCCCCGGCCCTGTCGTTCCCGATCGGTCCCCGCGATCGGGAGCTCGGGTCGTACGGCCCCCCGACCGCCGACCCGCCCCCCGTGGTGCTTCGCTCCGGCACCCGCCGTGTCCGCGGCGTCCCCGTGGTGCCTCGCGTATCCAGAGCGCCGCGGCCGACGACTGATACGAGCCGGCTCGCGGTGCGCGGTGGACGCGCAAAGCAGGGCGGCTCAGACGCGCACCCACGCCGTCTCGATCACCTGCTCGGTGTGGGGCCAGGCGCAGCGCAGGCTGACGGGGCCGGGCGGCACCTCGACGACGAACCGGCCGAGGTCGTCGGTCACCGTGGACCGCTCCCCCTGCGGCTGGCGGACCGTGATCTCCAGCGCGGTCGCCGGCACGCACTGGCCCACGAGGCGACGACGCTCGCCCTCCACGAGGATCTCCAGATCGATCTCCACGATGCCGGCCTGGAAGCTCAACTGCCGGGACGTCCCCTGACCGCGCACGCCGACCGGCTCGGGGGCCGTCTCGGAGTCGTGCACCAGCTCCGCCAGCTCGGCGTCCAGACGCAGGTGGGCCAGCGCAGATCGCGCCGCCAGCACGGCGTCGGCCGGCACCGGGTCGAGCGATCGCGCGACCCGGCGCAGTTCCGCGAGCAGCGCCTCGTCGGCGGCCTCGCGGTCGCGCTCGTCCTGGTGCTGGTTCACGGCCTGCCTCCCCGTCGTCAGCCGGAGTGGCCGTAGGCGGCGGTGATACCTCGTGCGCGCAGGGACACACGCAGCCGCTCGAGGCAACGGCCGCGGGTCGGGCCGATGCTGCCGATGGGGATGCCCAGGGCGGCGGCGACCTCCTGGTAGCTGGGCGCCGGATCCGCCATCAGCACCCGCAGCAGTGACCGGCAGCGCTGGCCGAGCTCCCCCACGGCGGACCACAGCTCGGCGTCGCGCTCGTCGCACAGGATCATCTCGTCCCCGACGGGCAGGACGTCCTGCGCCCGGTCGAGGTCCTCGGCCTCGGCGGGCCGGACCCGGTCGGCGTCGCGCAGCAGACGCAGCGACTCGTGCCGGGCCGTGGTCGCCAGCCACCCACCGACGGCGCGGGGGTCGCGCAGCCGGTCGAGGTGCTCGACCAGCCGTAGCCAGGTCGTCTGGAAGGCGTCCTGCGCGTCCGCGTCGGCCAGCCGGTGGCTGCGCACGACCGCCCAGACCAGCCCGGAGAAGCGTTCGACGAGGCGGTCGTAAGCCCCCTGGTCGCCGGTGCCGGCCGCACGCACGAGCGCCTCGACCTCTGCCCGGTCCACGCGCCTGCCCTCCGGTCGTGTGACGTCGTCCGGCGCGGCTCGCTCGTGGCCCCGGCGACGCGCCGGCGGGCACGCTACCAACCGGGGACGCTCCCGCCGGTGCCAGCGCCGCCGGTGCCAGCGCCGCCGGTGCCGACGTCCGAGGCGCCGAACAGCGCGAAGGAACTGCGGACCGCCCGTTGTCGCGGCGTCGCGTCGGCCGCGTCGGCCACCGCGGCGCCGAGCGCGGCCGCCGGTGTCGCGCCGGCTGCCCGCCGAGCGTGGAGGTCCACCATCAACGGCCGCGTGGCAGCGTCGGGGATCTCCAGCACGGGAGCCACCAGGGTGCGCACGCCCAGGCGGAGCAGCACGCTGCCCAGCCCGAGGACGGCATCGCCGGCGAGCGTGGCCGAGGCGGCCGCCTCGCAACTGGGCAGCACCAGCGTCGCGGGGGCGCGACGCAAACCCTCCAGTTCGTAGACGGTCAGGGGGCCGTCGGCCAGACGCAGCTCGGAGAACAGCGGGTTGTCGGCACGGAAGCGTCCGTGGGCGGCGAGGTGCACCGTCCCGGCCCCCTCCATCGCCTGCAGCACGGCCGCGGCGGTCGCATCGGAACCGGTCAGCACGCGGGCGCCCGGCAACCGTGCGGCCAGTTCGGCCACCTCCTCGGCGGCGCCCGGCAGGCCCGGTCCGGCGACCAGCACGTCAGGCCCGCCCGCCTCGCCCCGTCGGGCCGCGGCCAGCCAGCCCAGTGCCGACGGGGCGATCTCCGGGCCCTGCCCCAACGCGGGCACGAGCGCCCCCCAGGGCAGACCGTCGAGTGCGCCGGTGGGGACCACGACCAGCCCCTCCGGCGGGACCCGGTCGAGGCCGAGACGTGCGAGCAGGTCGTCCACGGAGCGGGCGATGGACGCGTCGGCGGCGGCCAGCGCCGCCGTACTGCCGCGCCCGTGCGCCAGCCGGCGGAGCGCCGAACGCAGGTGGACGATGCCGGTGCGCACCTCCTCGATCGGGCCGAGCGGCACGTGGCGGGTGTCCCGTCCGGTCACGGTCAGCAGGTGCAGTCGGTCGTCGAGGTTCAGGTACGCGACGAGTGTGCGCCCGGCCAGGGTGCGGCCCAGCTCACCGACGTCCAGCGATGGCGCCGCAACGCCAGCGGTCTCGTGCGCCAGCAGGCGGGCGCGATCGCGGATGCGTCGTTCGACGTCGGCACGCAGGCGGCGCGCCGCTTCGACGCCGTCACCCGAACGTGCGGCGTCCTGCTCGTCCGCGTGCAGACGCCGCAGCTGCCCGAGCAGGTCGGCCAGTTCCGGATCGGCAGGTGGCCGCGGCGGCACAGCGAGGTCCATGGCCCGGACCGCGTCCAGTGCCCGCAGCGCGTCGGCTGGCCGACCGGCCTGCAGCGCCAGGCGGACTCCCAGCTCGACGAGCTCGGTGGTGTGGCGGGCCGCGTGCGCACGGAGTTCGGCCGAACCGAAGACGAGGCGCGAGCGGTGCAGCGCCGCCAGGCCGGCGGCGACGGCGCGGCGGGCACCGCCCGCGTCGCCGTGGTGGCGACGCAGCAACGCGGTCGCGTACCAGTGCTGCGCGCGGGCGAGGGCGGGCGCGCGCCGTGCTCCGTCCCGGACCCGCGCCAGGTGCGACTCCGCGCCCGCGGGATCACCCGCCTCCAGGGCGTGGCGCGCGGCGAGGAGGCGAGCGACGCGCGCCTCGGTCTGCCAGCCGCCGGCGGCGAGCTCGTCCGCGAGGCGCCCCGCTGCGGCGGCGTCCACCACCGCCCCGTCGCGGGCTCGCGCCGCCATCGCGACGTAGCGGGCCTGCAGCTCCCAGCCGTCGCGGTGCGCGGCGGCGAAGCGGGCCCGGGCCTGCTCCGCGAGCGACGCGGCGGCCACCGGGTGGCCGGCCAGGAGCCGCAGCCGCGCCACCAGCAGCTCGGCCTCGGCGAGGTTGGTCTGGTCGTCGACGTCCTCGAACGCCGCCGCGGCGGCCACCGCGCGTTCGAGCGCCTCGTCGAGCAGCCCGGTGTCGGCCAGCACCTCGGCGCGGTCCATGTCCAGCACGGCCAGGGTCGGTGCGTCCTCGTCGACCTGGCGCAGCAGACGGTCCGCCTCCTCCAGCCGCTGCAGACCTTCCAGCAACCGGCCGGCGCGGCCGGCGACGAAGCCGAGGTTCTGGAGCGCGAACGCCGCGCCGCGGGTGGCGCCGAGGCGCCTGGCGAGCGCGACGGATTCCTCGAGGTCGCCGGTGGCGGGCCCCAGCGTGCCCGCATAGGCGTGCAGGACCCCCCGGTTGCTGAGCAGCCGGGCGAGGGCGGCGTGGTCGCCGGTGCGACGCAGAGCCGGCTCGGCCACGTCGTAGGCGGCCACGGCCTGCTCATGGCGGCCCAGGCGCTGCAGGATCAGACCGCGCTGCATCTCGTTCCGTGCTGCGTCGGCCTCGTCGACGAGGTCGTCGGCGGCCGCCACGGTCTGTGCCAGGGCCGCCTCCCCGTCGCCCAGGTGGAGCAGCACGAGCGCCAAGCTCGACCGGACGAGCGCGGCGGTCGGCGCGTCGGGAAGGCCATCGGCGACTGCGGCGGCGGCCTGCAACTCGCGCCGGGCGTCGGTGAGCTCGCCCAACTCGCGCAGCGCCAGGCCGAGCGCCCACCGGATGCGGACGACCTTGCTGGGGTCGCCGGTGTGGTTCGCCAGCAGGGCGGGCGCACGGTCGCGCACCCCGATCGGGTCCGCGATCGCGGCGTCGATCAGGTCCTCGATGGCCGCATCGGCCGCACGCGGGGGCGTCATGGTGGCAGAGTAGGGCCCGGAGCCGAGGGGCCGGCGAAGATTGGGGACGACCATGGCCGAAGGACCTGAGGGGCGAGCTGGTGGCGAGGGCGGGCTGCCGCTCGAGGTGCGCGAGGAGTTCCGCCGCCGCGACATACAGATCGGCGGTGGCGCCACACCCTTCGCCTACCGCCGCGACCAACTCCTGCTGCCGGCGGGACAGGTCCGGGCGGCCGAACGCTCCCGCACCTTCCGCGACCGGCGGCTGCTCGCGGACGCGGAGCCACTGGAGGCATCCGACGGCGCCATCGTGCGGGTGCGGGTCGAACAGGCCTGCGACGTGGAACGGGAACTGTGCGATCGCGGGGTGCCGGCACGACTGAACCACGTCGTCTTCAGCGGCGTCGGCCCGACGTGGTCGGCCAATCCGGCCTACCAGGGCAACCCCGCCTACCAAGGCAACCCCGCCTACCAAGGCAACCCCGCCTACCAAGGCAACCCCGCCTACCAAGGCAACCCCGCCTACCAAGGCAACCCCGCCTACCAAGGCAACCCCGCCTACCAGGGCAACCCCGTCCAAGCCGTGTCGACCGCCATCGCTGCCACCCCGTTGCCGGCCTGGCAGCGGCAGGAAGGCGGCGGTCCGCTCATCGCGGTCCTCGACACGGGTTTGCAGACGGACGGCGAGCCGTCGTCGGAGCCCTACGTGCCCGGCACCACCCGCACGGTGCGACACGCCGCGCTGCGCGCGCACTCACCCATGCCGGAGACCTGGCGGCTGTCGCCGTTGGACCACGACCCGCGATGCGACGAGGACATCCCCGACGAGAACGAGGACGGTTTCCTGGACCGGGCGGCGGGCCACGGGACATTCATCGCCGGGATCCTGGCGCGGCTGTGCCCGAGCGCCGAGATCCGCTGCGAGGGCGCGATGTCGAGCTTCGGTGACGGCGACGACTTCACGATGGCGGCCGCGCTGGGCGAGGTGCTCGCGGAGGGCCGCCCCTGCCTGATCAACCTCTCGTTCGGAGGCTACTCGGAACACGATGAGCCGCCGGCGGCGATGCGCGACATCCTGCGCCGGCACGTGGGCCCGGACGACGAGACGGTCGTCGTGGCCTCGGCGGGCAACGACGGCACCTGCCGCCCGAGCTGGCCGGCCGCCTTCGACGGGGTGATCGCGGTCGGCGCGCTGTCGGACGGCGGCCAGCCGGCGTGGTTCACCAACTGGGGCCACTGGGTCGACGCCTGCGCACCGGGCGTCGACGTGGTCAGCACCTTCCTGCACCACGACGGGGTGAAGGTGCGCGGCCGGACCCACGAACGCTTCGAAGGGTGGGCGAGCTGGTCGGGCACGTCGTTCGCGGCGCCGAAGGTCGTGGCCGCGATCGCGCGGGAGATGGTGGCGACCGGAGCCAGCCCCCGCGAGGCGGCCCGACGCGTCGTCCACGCACACGGCCTGTACCGGATGCCGAACCTGGGCACGCTCGTCAACCTCGTGTGAGGAGGCTTCCCGGCCGTGCCGAGCCGGGCCTGCGGCATCGGACGTTCTGCCGTCGGACACCGCGCCGGCGGCGGCCCCTCAGCGCATGCGCGCGAGCAGGGCCTGCAGCCGGGCACGGGCCGCGGCGTCCGACCAGGCCTCGAACCGAACGGCGAACGCGGCGCGGGCCGCGTCACGCTGCAGGTCCAGTTCGACGAGCATCCGGTCGAGCGCCGCCTCGGGCAGGTCCGCCCCCGCGCCCGGGCCGCCGTGCCCGTCCGTGCGCAGCCCACGCAGCCAGGCCGCTGCCACCTCGGCGTCCTGGTGGGCACCGAGGACGTCCTGCAGCTCCCGCAGCGCAGCGACGATCGCCCGGCTGCGGCTGCGCCCGCCCAGGCCACCGAAGGCGTCGAGGAGGTAGCGCAGGCGTTTGGCGTCCCTGCGCAGCCGGTGCAGTTCGCTGCCGGGCGCCGCGCTCGTGAGCGCACGTCCGCGCTGCAGCACCCGCTGTTGGGCGCCCTCGATGCGTTCGGCGGCGACCCGGCCCAGCGGCGCATCGGCGTCGCGGCCACCCCGCACCCACGCGTCGGGCAGATCGAGCCAGGCCCGCCAGTCCCGACGCAGCTGGTTGCCACGGGGCGAGGCCAGCGCCTCGGCGGCGGCCCGTCGGGTGGCGGTGCGACGACGCTCGAGCAGCTCGCCGACCTGCGCCAGCGCGGCCACCTCGGCGTCCGACGCCTCGTCGGTCGGTACCGGCCAGCGGACGCGCTGGACGTCCAGGTCGCGGGCCGGCCCGGTCACCCGGCCGAGCCATCGCAAGGCCTCGGCCTGGTCGCGGCGCACGATCGCGGGCAGGACCCGCCGACCCGCCGCCAGCAGGGACCGGGTCCGGCGACTGGCCACCCGGAGGTCGTGCAACACCTCGGGATCGTCGTCCTCGAGCCCGTGCCAGGTGGCCTCGATCGTGTCGGCCAGTCGCCGCAGCGCGCTGCGGTAACCGGGCAGCGCCGGTCGCCGGCGGTCGCCGTGGCCGAAGGTCTTCCCCATCTCTCGCCCACCTGGCAGGCCATGGGGCACGATGCGCGCATGGCGGTCGAGATCGAGCGGGCATTCGTGGCGCCACGCGTCCCCGACGCGGCGCTGCTCGGTGCCGGCCTGCCACTGCGTCAAGGCTACGTCGGTCGTGACACCGACACCGAGATTCGGATCCGGATCCAGCCGGGGGCGGCCACCTTGACCATCAAGCTCGGCCGCGGACTGCGGCGCACGGAGATCGAGCTGCCCGTCCCGGCCGACGAGGCCGAACTGCTGTGGGAGCACACGGCGGGCCGGCGGCTCGAGAAGGTCCGCTACCGGGTCCCCGTCGACGGGCTGGTGGCCGACGTCGACGTGTTCACCGACGCGCGCCTCGCGGGCCTGTGCCGCATCGAGGTGGAGTTCGCGTCGGAGCCGGACGCGCACGCGTTCGTGCCGCCGGCCTGGTTCGGCCGCGAAGTGACCGGCGACCCGCGCTGGGGCAACGGCAGCCTCGCCCGCCACGGGCGTCCCGACTGACCATCACTGGCCGCACCGACGACGGGCGATGGTCACACGCGGAGGGGACATCGCGCCCTGGCAGCCGGCGCGCAGGCGGGCGGATGGTCGGGAGACCGGTTCGTCCGAACCGGTCGGAACCAAGGAGCCTCCTGGTGAAAGCGATCGTCTATCACGGCCCCGGGGACAAGCGCTGGGAGGACGTGCCGGACCCGCAGATCGTCGACGACACCGACGCCGTCGTCCGGGTCGACGCCGTCACCATCTGTGGCACGGACCTGCACATCCTCAAGGGCGACGTGCCCGCGGTGACCGACGGCCGGATCCTCGGGCACGAAGCCATCGGCACCGTCGAGGAGATCGGGGCCGGGGTCAAGAACGTCGCGGTCGGCGACCGTGTGCTGGTCTCCTGCATCAGCGCCTGCGGCCGCTGCGACTACTGCCGCCGTGCCAGCTACGGCCAGTGCCGAGGCGGCGGCGGCTGGATCCTCGGCCACCTCATCGATGGCACGCAGGCCGAGCGGGTCCGCGTGCCCTTCGCCGACACGTCCACCTACCCCGTCCCCGACGGCGTCAGCGACGAGGCCACGCTGATGCTGGCCGACATCCTGCCCACCGGCTACGAGGTGGGGGTGCTCAATGGTCAGGTCGCCCCCGGCTCGGTCATCGCCGTGGTCGGCGCCGGACCGATCGGGCTGGCCGCGATCATGACCGCACGACTGCTCTCCCCGAGCGAGATCGTCGCCATCGATCTCGTCGACGCGCGCCTGGAGGCCGCCAAGCGCTTCGGTGCGACGACCACGATCAACAGCCAGCAGGAGAACGCGCTCGAGCACGTCCTGCAGATGACCGACGGGTTGGGCGCCGACGTCGCGATCGAGGCCGTCGGCATCCCGGAGACCTTCGAACTGTGCGCCCGACTGATCCGTCCCGGGGGTCGCGTGGCCAACGTCGGCGTCCACGGCGCACCCGCCACCCTGCACCTCGAGGACCTGTGGATCCGCAACGTGACGGTGACCACGGGGCTCGTCGACACCTACTCCACGCCCACGTTGCTGCGGCTGATCGCGGCCGGGCAGATCGATCCGTCGCCGTTCATCACGCACCGCTTCCCGATGAGCGACTTCCTCGAGGCCTACGACGTGTTCGCCCGGGCGGGCGAGACCGGTTCGCTGAAGGTCGTGCTGACCGCCTGACGCCAGCGGCCGCGTCGCGGCGCCCTCACCCGGGCGCCGCGACGTCACCGGCCCTCCGCGTCCCGACGCGTCGGCCACGCATCTGCGAGGATGCGTGACGCTCGGGTCGCGAGGTGGAGGAGGCGCCGTGGGCGCGCGGGCGTCGGTACGCCGGTCGCGCCCGTGACGGCGGCGCCGGCTCAGACCGTCGACCCGCCGGGCCGGTGGGGCGCGCTGGCCATCCTCGGCACGGCCGAGCTGCTCGCCATGAGCACGTGGTTCTCCGCGTCGGCCGTCGTCACCGACGTGCAGGAGCTGTGGCAGCTGACCCCGGCGGCGGCGTCCATGCTGACCATCGCCGTGCAGTTGGGCTTCGTCGTCGGGGCGGTCGTCAGTGCCGCACTGTCGCTGGCGGACGTGTTCCTCCCGCGGCGCGTGGTGGCCGTCGCGGCCGTGGGTGCGGCCCTGGCCAATCTCGGGCTGCTGGCGGTCGGTTCGGCCGGTCCCGCGATCGCCCTGCGCTTCCTGACCGGGGTGTTCCTGGCGGGCGTCTACCCGCCCGCCATGAAGGCCATGGCGACGTGGTTCCGCCGTCAGCGCGGCCTGGCCCTGGGCGTGATGGTCGGGGCCCTGACGCTCGGCTCGGCCCTCCCGCACCTGGTGCGGGCGGTGGGCGGGCTCGACTGGCGCGTCGTGGTGACGGCGACCTCGGCGACCACGCTGGTCGGTGCCGTGCTGGCGCTGGTCGCCCGTGACGGCCCCTACCCGTTCCCGCGGGCACGATTCGACCCCCGGCTGGCGTTGCGGGTCTTGGCCGACCGGGACGTCCGGCTGGCGTCGTACGGCTATTTCGGTCACATGTGGGAGCTCTACGCGATGTGGGCGTGGGTGGCCGTGTACCTGACCGCATCGTTCGAGCTGTCCGGTCTGCGCCGGCCCGAGACCGCCGCGTCGCTGGCCGCGTTCGCCGCCATCGGGATCGGCGCGCTCGGCTGCGTCGCCGGCGGCGTGCTCGGGGACCGTCGGGGGCGCGCGTGGCTCACGTCCCTGGCGATGCTGGCCTCCGGCGGCGCCGCCGCGGCCGCCGGCGTGGTCTTCGGCGGCCCCCCGGCCCTGGTCGTCGGCCTGGTGTTGTTCTGGGGATTCTGGGTCGTGGCCGACTCCGCACAGTTCTCCACCCTGGTCACCGAGTTGGCCGACCAGCGCTACGTCGGCACCGCCGTCACCCTGCAACTCGCGCTCGGGTTCACGCTGACGGTCGCGACGATCTGGCTCATCCCGGTGCTGGTCGACGCCGCCGGCTGGCGCTGGGCCTTCCTGGTCCTGACGCCCGGTCCGCTGCTCGGGACGGCCGCCATGCGTGCCCTGGCCCGCCGGCAGCGGGCCGGTTCACCAGCCCTCGCCGGCTGAGCGTCCCCGGGCAGTCGTCCCCGCAGCGGCGTCGAGGTGCCAGCCGGCCAGGCCGACGACGGGCAGCCCCGCGGCGGCCCACGCGCGCAGCCCGCCGTCGAGGTGGGCGACGTCGCGGTAGCCCAGCGATTCCAGGGCCAGCACGGACAGCGCCGAACGGCTGCCGAGCCAGCAGTACACGATCGTCCGCCAGGCGGGATCCAGCGCCGGATGGTGCAGCGGGCTGGTCGGATCGGCCGCGAACTCGAGTTGGCCGCGGGGCACGTGCACGGCATCGGCGACCCTGCCGTGCTCCGCGAGCTCGTCGGGCTCGCGCACGTCCAGCAGGATCGCGTCGCGAGCCAGCAGGTGGGCCTCGACCTGCGCCGGCGTCAGGTTGCGGATGCGTGCGGTGGCGTCGGCGACCAGGTCGGCCGCGGTCGCAGCCATGGGGGCTCCTTCCAGAGATGGTGAAAGGGCGGAAGGAACGCTGTCACGACCGGAACAGGGCCGCGATTCCGCTCGCTCGACATACGGGCGGCACCTACGCTCGGTCCGTCAGGGGGCGACGGCATGCCGGCTCGAGAACTCGCCATCGAGGACTCCCTCACCCAGACGGTGCGGGAGGCGTTGGCCGCGGGCGCTTGGCGGCGGGCGTTCGACCTCCTGCTGGAGGCCCGGGAGGCCGGCGGGCTCACCGATGCGCAGCTGGACCTGCTCGGCGACGCCGCCTACGGCGCCGGTGACCTGGAGGCCGCGATCGCCGCCTGGGAGGAACTCCACCGCCGCCACAGCGCCGCCGGGGACACGCTGGCCGCCGCGGGCGCGGCCGTCACCATCGCCACCTACCTCATGATGGACACGGGGCTGATGGCGCCGGTCCGTGGCTGGACCGCGCGGGCCGAGCGGCTGCTGGACGGGCAGGCGGAGTCGCCAGTGCACGCCGGGCTGGCGATGGTGCGCGCCTACGAGCGGCTGCTCTCCGGCGACGTCGCCGGTACGCGACGGTGGGCCGAGGCGGCGGTCGACCTCGGCACCCGCCTCGATGCCGCCGCTCCGGCCGCCGTGGGACGGGTCGCGCTGGCCCGGACCATGATCTTCGACGGGCAGGTCGAAGACGGCCTGCGACTGCTCGACGAAGCCGCGGTCGCGACGCTGTCGGGGTCGTTGGACCCGCTGGCCGCCGGCATGGTGTGGTGCGAGCTGATCTGCGCCATGCAGGGACTGGCGCAGTACGACCGCGCCGAGGAGTGGACCGACGCCATGGAGCGCTGGCGGCACGGCAACGCGTTCGGCGGGCTCAACGGCCGCTGCCGCGTGCACCGCGCCGAGATCCTGCGGCTCCGGGGATCCTGCGCCGAGGCGGAGCACGAGGCACTGCTCGCATGCGAGGAGCTGCGGCCGTGGATGCGGCGGGAGTTCGGCTGGCCGCTGACCGAGCTGGGCACCATCCGGCTACGCAGGGGCGATCTCGCCGGTGCCGAGCGGGCCTTCCTCGAGGCCCACGGGCACGGCTGGGATCCGCATCCTGGCCTGGCGCTGCTGCGGCTCGCGCAGGGCGACGTGACGTCTGCCTCGGTGCTGATCCGCGCCGCGCTCGAGCATCCCGGCAACGTGCCGTCCAAGGAGCGCCCGCCCTACGGGCCCCTGCCGCGGGCCCCGTCGCTGGCCGCCGAGGTGGAGATCGCGCTGGCGGCCGGTGAGCCCGACCGGGCGGCGCGCGCCGCCGAGGAGCTGACCGGCATCGCCGGCGCCTTCCGCAGCCGTGCGCTGGAGGCCGCAGCGGCCCTGGCCCGGGGCCGGGTGGCCCTCGCGCGCGGTGACGCCGAGGCGGCCGTCGGCGAGGGCGAGACGGCGCTGGCCGGCTGGTGCGACGTCGGTGCGCCCTACGAGGCGGCGGTGGTGCGCGGCTTCCTCGCCGAGGCCTACGGCGAGTGCGGCAACCACGCCCGTGCGCGGCTGGAGGCCCAGGCCGCCACGGCCGCGTTCACCCGCATCGGCGCGGTCCCGCCGGGTGGCCCGCCTGCCGTTGGCGGCCACGCCACCTCGGCGATGCCTCTCGCCGTCCGTCACGACGACCCGGTGGTGGACGACGCCGTAGCCGTCTTCCGTTGCGAGGGCGACACCCGCCGCATCGTGTTCGCCGGCCGCGCCGTGCTGCTGCACGACCTGAAGGGCATGCGCCACCTGGAACGCCTGCTGGCCGAGCCCGGGCGCGAGTTCCACGCGCTCGACCTCGTCATGGCCGAGGTCGGGGCGTCCACACCGTCGCCCGCCAACGAGCCGGCGCTGCGGCCGTCGCGCGGCGGCGACGCCGGACCGCTGTTGGACGAGCAGGCCCGGCAGGCGTACCGCCGCCGGCTGGCGGAAATCGACGACGACCTCGCCGAGGCCGAACGGTTCGGCGACGCCGAACGGGCTGCCCGGGCGGAGGCGGACCGCGAGTACCTCGTGCGGGAACTGGCGCGCGCATTCGGACTCGGCGGCCGGTCGCGCACCGCGGGTGCCGCCGCCGAGCGTGCCCGCGCCAGCGTGACGCGGGCCCTGCGGTACGCGCTCGCCCGCATCGCGACCCACCACCGTGACCTCGGGGAGCACCTGCAGCACACCGTGCACACCGGTACGTACTGCTGCTACCGCCCGGACCCGCGGGTGCGGGTCGACTGGCAGCTCTGACCGTCGGACGCGGACTTCGTGTCTCGCGGCGTGCCCTCGACGTCACGAGGGCGACCGCTCGGGCTGTCACGCCCGTGACAGGGTTGCTTCCGCCGTGCCGGTGACACCGCGGCGGCGAAGGCCGTGGTGGCGACGAGGAGGAAGCGATCATGAACGTGTCGACCGGCGGACTGCCCGTGGAGCGGCGCATCGACGGGGTCGAAGCACGCCGCGCGACGTGGGCGGGCACCGCCGTGCGCGTGCTCGACGTCGCCCCCGGCGGTGACTTGCAGCGCCTGGGGACGACCACCGAGAGTGGGCTGTGTCCCGTCGACCACTGGGGTGTGGTGCTGGAGGGCCGGGTGGACGTGCGGTTCGCGTTCGGTGAACGCGAGACCGCGTCGGCCGGCGACATCTTCTTCTGGCCGGCGCTGCACCGATGCTGGAGCGAGCAGGGCGCCCGCCTGGTGGAGTTCAGCCGCAGTGCGGATCTCGACGCGGCGGCGCGGTGACTCCGGCGATGTGCGGCCCGCGCGTCAGTCCGTCATCCGCGCTTGACCTGGCCCGAACGGGCTAGTTGTTTCCTCCCTCGTCCGGACCGGACGGCCCCTCCGCCGGTCCGCGAGGGAGGAGAGCCCCACGTGAGTACCACTACCCGTAGCAACCCCCGCATGCGACTGGCCAGCGGCTTGGCCGCCGTGACCCTGGCCGGCGCGCTGCTGCCGGGCGCCGCGGCGCCGGCCGAGGCGTTCCCGGAGGAGTCGCGCTGTCACCGCAACCTGCCGACGGCGATCAGCGGCCACATCGACCATGCCGAGCTCGGGCGCACGCTCGAGCAGCTCGAGCGGACCAGCCGCGGCGCCATCGAGGTCGACGTCGCTGGCTACACCAACCACGGGCGCGAGATCTGGACGGCCCGGGTCGGCGAGGGCGACCAGGTCGTCCTGGTCAACAGCCAGATCCACGGCAACGAGAAGCACAACGTTCACGCCGTGCTGAACATCCTGAAGACGCTGAGCACGAATTCGCCGCAGGCCCAGCAGATCCGCGAGGCGGTCACGCTGGTGTTCGTGCCGATGCTCAACGCCGACGGCGGCGAGGCCAACCAACGCCAGAACGTGATGACCTGGGACGAGGTCGTCGCCGACTTCCCGCAGCTCGAGGGTGCCCGGCGGGCCTGGAACTTCAACACGAACAATCAGGGCTTCGACGTCAACCGGGACTTCAACCCGGACCTCGACTACGTGCCCGACCCCGCCGACTTCCCCGGCAGCAGCGCCGGCACGGGCTGGTACATCACCCCGGAGGCCCAGACGCTGCGTGACGTCTACGCCGCGCTGGAGGACGAGTTCGGTGTGGTCGATGTCTTCGTCGACCTGCACAACCAGGGGCCTTGCTACACCGGCGACGGGCTGGACGGCTACTCGCCGCTGTCGCTGTCGGCACGGTTCATCGCCGACCCGAGCGAGCACGGGGACTGGCCGCTGTTCGACTACGACGCGTCGCGCCAGGCCAACCTCGCCGTGCACGACGCGCTGCAGATCGGCAACTCGCCCTACGGTGCGATCACGCTGTACCCGCAGAACATCAACCTGCCGGGCACCGCGCTGGGGTCGTTCGCACTGCGCGGCAGCGCGACCGTGCTGTTCGAGACCAGTGGCAACTCGACGTCGACCGGCCAGAAGCGCATGGGCATGGCGATCAAGCAGATCGAGGTCGGCCTGATGGGGCTGATCGAGGCGGTCGCGGACGGCTCGTGGCGTGACCTCGACCCGGAGCGCTACGAGGACATCCCACACCGCCAGAACGCGAACTGAGACGCGCGGGGGACGACGGCGCGGTGCACCAGCACCGCGCCGTCGTGCGTCCACGCCCGACCGGGCCTCAGGGAACGACGTTCTGGTTGAGGTGGAAGACGTTGTCCGGGTCGTACTGCCGCTTGATCGCGACGAGGCGGGCGTAGTTGCCGCCGTAGTTGTCGCGGACGCGGTCCTGGTCGTCTCCCGCCATGAAGTTGACGTAACCACTGGACTCCGAGTGCGGGGCGATGGCCTCGTAGTAGTCGCGGACCCAACCGATGTTGGCGTCGTTGTCGGCCGGGTCCTCCCACATGCCGGCGATGACGGCGGCGAAGTTGGCTTCCCGGTGGGCGAACGCCGTCTCGTTGGGCGCGACGTCGTGGACCGCACCGTCGATCGGGTACAGGTGCATCGTCGACTGGACGCTCGGCACACGCGGCCCGTGCTCGAGGTGAGCGGCGATCGCCTCGTCGGTCAGGTCGGTGACGAAGTTGGCCTTCCAGTAGTGCTGCAGGCCTGGCGGCAACAGCGCGTCGAAGGCGCTGTTGAGCGCCGGATACGGCATCGTGTCGACGTGTTCCGCCGCGGGCTGCGCCACGTCGCGGAGTTGGTCGATCAGGGCCGCACCCTCCTCGGCGGGTCCGTTGAAGCAGGCGACCACGATGACGAACGTGTCGCCGTGCCGCTCCTCCGGGATGAACGGCAGTGGTGGCGCGATCTGGAAGCCCGGGAAGGCGCCCATGGCGCGTGGTGCGGCGGCGATCCAGTCACGGTAGGTCCGCAGCAGCACCTCGGCGTCCTCGAGCTCGAACAGCATCGGCCCACCGTGGATCTGGTCGACCTCGTGGAGACGGAACAGCAGGTCCGTCACCACACCGAAGTTGCCGCCGCCACCGCGCAGCGCCCAGAACAGATCGGCGTGCTCCTTCTCCGAGGCGTGGAGGAACTCGCCGTCGGCGGTGACCACGTCAGCGGCCAGCAGGTTGTCCAGTGACAGCCCGTGGGCCCGTGCGAGGTAGCCGATCCCGCCGCCGAGCGTCAGACCGCTGACCCCGGTCGTCGACACCAGGCCGCCCGTGGTCGCCAGCCCGAAGGCGTGCGTCGCGTGGTCCAGGTCGCCCCAGGTGCACCCGGCCTGGACCCGCACCGTGCGCTCCATCGGGTCGACGCGGATCCCCTTCATCGGCTGCAGGTCGAGCACGATCCCGTCGTCGAGCGTGCCGAATCCGGCCACGGCGTGGCCACCGGCCCGAACCGCCAGTTCGATGCCGTGGTCGCGAGCGTGGCGCACCGTGGCGATCACGTCGGCGACGTCGCGGGCTCGGACGACCGCCAGCGGATGTCGGTCGTGCATGGCATTGCGGACCGTCCGGGCTTCTTCGTAGGCGACGTCGTCGCGGGTGATCACGTCGCCACGCACCACCGCACGCAGGTCCTCGAGCAGCGTCGCATCCACCATCGATCCCTCCCCAGGGTCATCGGTCCGACCCCCGCGGCCGAACCTTCGTCGACCCTCCGTCGCCGCGAGGTGGCCGTCAATCGGGTTCGCACCATGGGCGTCTTTCACTCCCTGACGGCTACGTTGCGCCGACCTCGGGGCCCCGTGGCCGCTCGCCGTCCCGGAGACGACCATGTCCACGCCCGCCGCCGTCACCGGGTCCGACACCGTGCCGGCACCGCCGCGCCGCTCCGGCGGTGCCCATCCCGTCGCCGTGGTCACGGGGGCCAACCACGGCATCGGCGCCGCCACGGCCCGGCATCTCGCGGCCACCGGCGCACACGTGCTCGTCGCCGGCCTGCCCATCGAGGACGAACGGGACCCCGCGACGCCGGCGGCCTACTACACGGCCCGCGCCCGCGATCCGGAACTCGTCGCGGAGACGATCCGCGCCGACGGCGGTCGAGCGGTCGCCGCGGCGGTCGACCTGGCCGACGACGACGCCGCGCGCAGGCTCTACGACCGCGCGGAAGAGGCGTTCGACGCGCCGGTGCGGATCCTGGTGCACAACGCGACCGGATGGGTCGGCGACTCGTTCCGTGGAGGCGGGACCGACCATGCCGAGCGGACGGTGCGACCGGTCACGCCGGCGACGTTCGACCAGCAGTTCGCCGTCGACGCCCGTGCCGGCGCACTGCTGATCGCCGAGCACGCGCGACGGCACCGCCAGCGGGGTGACGACTGGGGCCGGATCGTCACGCTGACCTCCGGGGGGCCGGACGGCTTCCCGTCCGAGGCCTCCTACGGCGCGGCGAAGGCGGCTCTCGACAACTACGCGATGACCGCCGCTGCGGAGCTGGGCGAGCTCGGTATCACGGCGAACGCGCTCATGCCGCCGGTGACGGACACGGGCTGGGTGACCGATCCCGTCCGGGACTTCGTCGCCTCGTCGTGGGGGCACCAGCACGTCGCCAGCCCGGAGGAGGTGGCCGGGGTGGTCGCGTGGTTGTGCTCCGACGCGTCCTGGCTCGTGACCGGCAACCGGATCGTCCTGCGCTAGGGACCGCTGCGCACCACGAGCCGCGCTCAGGGGCCGGAGAGCACGAGCTCCGGGCTGCGGCCGAGGAAGTCGCCGTAACGCTCGGCGGCGTCGTGCAGGGCGGCCCGCTCGTCGGGCGCCAGGCCGCGGAACAACTCGACCTCGAAGACCACGCGGTCGGGTTCCACTCGGCGACGCATCCCGCCGACCATCTGCGCGTCCACGAGGGCCATGCCGACGGTCCGGCGGCTGCGCGGGACGATGCCGTCGACGTCGAGCACGTCTCGGGAGTCCTGATAGCCGTTGTGGTACTCGTCCAGAGTCTGCAGCAGGTGGCCGCGCGGTTCCAACGGCCCATCGTCCGGCACCTCGCCGCCGTGCCAGTAGGTGCGGCCGTCGTGCTCGAAGCTGGCGAGGCGGTCGCCCGCGGCCGCCAGCCCCGCGCGGACGTCGGTGACGGTCATCGTCGCCCAATAGGTGAGGTCTCGTTCGGTGGCGGGGCCGTGGCCCGTGAAGTAGCGCACCACGAGTTCGGCGACCGCTTCGTCCCGGTCGCGCCGGCGGGCCGACGGCGCTCGCTCGTCCAGCAACGCATAGGTGTGCTGACCATCGACGAGCGGTCCGCTGCAGACGATGGCCTCCAGCTCCACGTCCGCCATCAGCACGGCCAGGGCCAGGTTCACAGCGGGAAGGCCAGCCTCGCGCAAGCGTTCCCCCAGGGCCGCACGAGTCAGCGGCCCATCGGCGGCGAGCGACGAGGCGATGACCGACCGCGAACGTTCGATCGCGGCGCCGTCCAGGCCGAGCTCGCGCTCGTGCAGGCGGAACGTGCGCCGGATGCGTGGCGCCGTCAGCTCCAGCAGCCAGCGGATGTCGCCCGGCCGCACGAAGTGCCAGGTCGGCCGCAGCACGTGGGTCCGCAGCACGGTGCCAGCGTCGAACCGGCGCGCGAACTCGGTCTCGGTGAGGCCGTTGGTGCGGGTCGCCACGGCCCACGACGCCTGCCCGTGGTTCTCCGCCTGCACCCCGAGCAGGCCACCGACGACCGCCTCCGGGGAGGCGTGACCCTGCCCTGCGAGCCGCAGCGTGCGCACCCGCCAGCGGGCGATCGCTCGTGCGTCCATGCCAGCTCCCGTCACCGCCGCTGTCACGGTAAGCCTCGATGGTGTCAGTTCCGGTCCTCGTCGGAGGAGTGACGCAGACGGCAACGGGCCGGCACGTCGACCGGCCACCCCGTCCCCGGACGGATGTCTATGGTGGAGCCATGGATGTGCCGGACGGGGTGACGAGCCGACACGAGTCGGCGCTGGGCACATGGGTCAGGGCCTGGCAGCGACCCGGCGCGCCGCTGCGCGGGCTGGTCGCGGGGTACCACGGGTACGAGCAGCGGCTGGCCCGGCCGGCCCGGCACCGCGGCATCCCCGGCGCTTCGGTGGCACTGGTGTTCGGCTTCGGCCCGCCCCAGACCGTGTCCTCTCCGGATGCCGGGACCGAGCCCGTGACACTCGGTTCCTTCGTCGCGGGCCTCTACGACCGGCACGTACTGATCGACGCGCCGTCCTACCACGGCATCCAGGTCGATCTCGGTCCCGTAGCCGCCTTCCGCCTGCTGAGGCGACCGTTGCGTGAGCTGACCGGGCGGACGCTCCCGCTGCACTCGGTGTTCGGCCGGCACGCCGACCGCGTCGTGGAGCGGCTCGCCACGGCGCCGAGCTGGCCCGACCGCTTCCGGATGCTCGACCGGCTGCTGATCGCCAACCTCCACCGCGGCATGCTCCCTCGCACCGAGGTCCACCAGGCCTGGCGCCGCATCCGGGCCACCGGCGGCCGTGTGCGCGTTGGTGCGCTCGCCCGCGAACTGGGATGGAGCGAGCGACGACTCGCCTCCCAGTTCGGTGACCAGCTCGGGATGTCACCGAAGCGGATGGCCGGGCTCGTGCGGTTCGAGCGGGCGGCGGCCCTGCTCGCGCGCCCCGATCGCCCATCGCTGGCGGAGATCGCGCACCGCGTCGGCTACTACGACCAGGCGCACCTCACCACCGAGGTGCGCCGCTTCGCCGGGCTGACCCCGCGGCAGCTCGTCGGTGATCGGCTCCCCGACCAGGGCGGCGTCTTCGACCTCACCGGGCGGTGACCGTCTCGCCGGCGGGGACCATCGACCCTTCCGATTCTTCCAAGCCAGGTCACGGTCGCCGTCGTAGCGTCCTTCGTGTTCCTGCCCGTCGACGCGAGGAGTACACATGCGGCCCCAGCTGATCCCGGTCCCCGGTTACCGCGACCTGCCCAAGGCCATCGACTTCCTGGTCGAGGCCTTCGGGTTCGAACGGCACGCGGTCTACGAGGACGAGCGCGGCAACCTGCAGCACGTCGAACTCGTGCTCGGCGGCGCGATGGTGATGCCGGCCCCCGTGGACGGCACCGAGTACGGCCGTCTGCTCCGCGCGGTCGACGACGCTGGCCCCACCGGCGGCTACTACGTCGTCGTGGACGACGTCGCCGCCCACGAGGAGCGAGCCCGCTCCGCCGGGGCGCAGATCGTCATCCCGCTGCGGGAGCAGGAGTACGGCACGGACTACACCTGCCGCGACCTCGACGGCCACCTGTGGACCTTCGGCACCTACGACCCGTGGGCCAGCACCGGCGAGTGACACACGCCGATCAGGAACCGGCGGCGCGGTAGCGATCCACCAGCCAGGCGCCGAGTCCGTCGACGAGACGCAGGAGCTCGTCCTCGTCGGCGAGCCCCGCACCCTCCTCGCTACGCCGGAGCGCCGCTTCTGCCGAGGCGCGCAGGGCGGGCGCGACGCGGGCCACGAGCGCGGCACCGGTTGCCCGATCGGTCGACCAGCCGCCGGTCTCGACGCTCAGCAGGGTGGCGGCGGCCATCAGCAGCTTGCGGCAGACCCGCACCTCCAGGGCGGCACGCGCCGCCGGATCGGTCGTCGTCTCGAGCCGGCGGCGGACGTCGGCCAGCACTGCACCGAGGTCGCCGTTGAAGCCGACCGCCAGCTCGGTGGACGGCCGGCAGGCCGGCAACGTCGGTCGCAGGTCCTCGCCGGCGAGGTACACGGTGTAGTGCCGCAGGAAGCAGCGGTCGGCCGCGGCCGCTGGATCCGGGCGCCAAAAGTCCTCGAACGTCACGGTGCCGACCGCCACGCCGCGCACCACGTCGCGGTGTCGCCGGCCGACCTCCGCGGCGACGTCGCCCAGGGCCGCGTCCACGGTGGTACGCAGCACGACGATCAGATCGAGGTCGGAGCGGGCCACGACCGCCTGGCCCGTGGCCACGCTGCCGTACAGATAGATGCCGTGCAGGCTGGCACCCACCTCGGCACGCAGGCGCGAGACGGCATCGTCGACGACGGGCGCGAAGGCCACGTCGAGGTGGGCCGCGTCCGCGCCGGTCACGATCGTGCCGTCGGCCGCCACGCCCTCACGCGGATCGCGCACGTGGTGCTCCTGCGCTGTGCCCTGCCCAGCGGACGCGTGGGCGGGCACGACCCTATGCCCTCGATGGATCGCTATCGTCGGACGATGGAGACGTCGGTCCTGCTGGTCCACAGCCCGCTGGTCGGTCCCACGACGTGGGACCCAGTGGCGCGCGTGCTGGCCGCGAGGGGCTGCGAGATCCGGCTGCCGAACCTGACCGGGGTCGCCGAGGCGGGTCCGCCGCGTTGGCGCTGGTTCGTGGACGCCGCGGTGTCGGCAGCCGCCGACCTGGCCGCACCCGTGGTCGTCGCCGGGCACTCGGGCGCGGGCGTGCTGCTACCTGCCATCGGTGCGGGGCTGGACGACCGGCTCGGTGGGCTGGTGTTCGTGGACGCCGTGGTCCCGCCGACGACCGGCGCACACCAGAGCTCCGATGCCATGCTCCGGTTCCTCGATGGTCAGTCGGAAGCCGGCCGGCTGCGGCCGTGGCTCGACTGGTGGCCCGACGACGTCGTGGCCGACCTCCTGCCCGACCCGGCCGATCGCGCGGTCCTGCGCCAGGAACTGCCGCGCGTGCCCAGGGACTTCTACGACGAGCCGGTCCCGATGCCGCCGGACTGGTCGGTCGACGGCTGCGTCTACCTGCGCCTCAGCGATGCCTACGACGAAGAACTCGGCGAAGCGCAGCGGCGAGGCTGGCCCTGCCGTGCGCTCGACAGCGACCACCTCGGCATGTTCACGAACCCCGAACCGGTCGTCGACGCGGTCGAGTCCCTGTTCGCCGCGGCGAGCCACCGGTCAGCACCGTCCGACGCCTGAGCCGCTTCGCGGACACGGCAGTCGGTCCAGCCGTTCGGTGCCGCGGCTCGGTGCACCCACTACGGTTCGCGTGGACACCGGACCCGTCGCCCCCCGGAGGAGTCCCGTTTGGCCGACGTCGAGGGTGGGGGCCGCCTGGAGAAGCAGCTCGGCCTCCTCGACGTGTACGCGATCTGCACCGGCGCGATGTTCGCCTCCGGCTTCTTCCTGCTGCCGGGCATCGCCGCCGCCAACGCCGGTCCATCGGTGGTGCTCGCCTACCTCGTCTCCAGCGTGCTCATGGTGCCCGCGATGTACTCCATCGCGGAGTTGTCCAGCGCCATGCCGCGCGCCGCCGGCACGTACTTCTTCATCCACCGCAGCATGGGACCGCTGGCGGGCACGGTCGGTGGCCTCGGTGCCTGGCTGGTGCTGATCGCCAAGAGCGCGTTCGCCCTGGTCGGCATGGGCGCGTACCTGTCGCTCTACGCCGACCTGCCGGTCCGCTCGCTCGCGATCGCCCTGACGGTCGGGTTCGGGGTGCTCAACGTCCTCGGGGCGAAGGAGACGGCACGTCTGCAGGTCTGGCTGGTCGCCACGCTCGTCGCGATCATGAGCTTCTTCATCGCCAACGGACTGTTGGACCTGACCCTGGCCGGCGAGACGGTCGCCGGGCAGTTCCGCCCGTTCTTCGCGTTCGGCATCGAGGGGTTCGTCTCCACGATCGGGCTGGTCTTCATCTCCTACGCGGGTCTGACGAAGGTGTCGTCGGCCGCCGAGGAGATCCGCGACCTCGACCGCAACCTGCCGCTGGGCATGATCCTGGCGCTGCTGACGGTGGGTGCCATCTACACCGCGGGGGTCGCCGTCCTCGTCGGCGTGCTGCCGGCCGACGAGCTGCGTGAGGACTTGACCCCGGTGGCCACGGCGGGGGCCCAGGTCTTCGACTGGCTGCCCGGGGCGGTGGCGCTGGGGCTGATCGTCCTGGCTGCGGTGACGGCGTTCGCCTCCACGGGCAACGCCGGCATCCTGACGGCCTCGCGCTACCCGCTGGCCATGGCCCGCGACCGGCTGATGTGGAGCGGCTTCGACCGGCTCGGGCGGTTCGGGACGCCGACGGTCAGCATCGTCGTCACCTGCGCCCTGATGGTGGCCGCGATCCTGTTCCTCGACGTCGAGCGGCTCGCGAGCCTGGGCAGCGCGTTCCTGCTGCTGCTGTTCGCGCTCATCAACCTGTCCGTGATCCTGATGCGCGAGGGGCGCATCGCCTCCTACGCGCCCGGCTACCGCTCACCGTTCTACCCGTGGATGCAGATCGCGGGCTTCGTCGCGACGTTCGGCCTCATCTTCACCCTCGGGACCTTCTACGTCGCCTTCATCCTGGTGATCATCGTCGGCTCGTACCTGTGGTACCGGCTGTACGTCCGCGAGCGCGTCGAACGCCGAGGCGCGCTGTTCGGCGTCTTCCGCCGGCTCGGTGAACTCCACGACGAGGGGGTCGACGAGGAACTGTGGAGCATCCTGCAGGAGCGGGGCGCAAGCGAGGGCGACTCCTTCGACGCCCTGATCGCTCGTGCGCGGGTCATCGACCTGGACGGGCCGACCGACCTCGAGGACGTGAACGCGCGCGTGCTGACCGCCTTCGACGCGGCGCTGCGGGGCCCGGACGGACGCCGCAACGGCTCGATCGACCTCCGGGCGGCACGCGGCATCGTTCCCGAGCGGGCACCGGCGGTGGTCTACGACTTCGTACTCGACGAGATCGAGCAGGCCGAGGTCGTCCTCGTCCGCAGCAGGCGCGGCGTGCAGATCGCCGGCGCCGCCCGCTTCCCGGGCGCCGATGCCGGGAACGGCGAACCCGACGCGCGGGGCACCGTCCACGCGCTGCTCTATCTCGTCAGTCCCCCGGAGCCGGTCACCCAGCACCTGCGGCTGCTGGCGCAACTGGTGTCGATGGTCGAGGTCCCCGACTTCGTCCGCGCCTGGCGTCATGCCGGTGACGACCAGCAACTGCTGGAGACGTTGCTACGAGACGAGCGCTTCCACTCCTTCGTGGTCGGGGCTCCTGGCCCGCCGGCCCGGATGGTCGACCGTCGGCTGCGCGAGATCGACTTCCCAGGTGACACGCTCGTCGCGTTGATCCGACGCGGCAACCGCACGATCGTGCCCAACGGCGACACACAGCTGCGCGAGGGCGACCGCGTCACCGTGATCGGTTCACCCGACGACGTCGCGTCGCTGGTGCGCGACGAGCCGGCGAACGACTGAGGATCAGACGCCGGACGTCATGGTGTCACGCAGGCGTGCCAGCTCCGTGTCGGCACAGGCGCGGCACAGCGGCACGCGGAAGGCGTCTCCGGTCACGTCGTCGACCTGCTCGAGCACGGCCGACTCGGCCTCCGGACGCCGACGCCGGCACCGGGCGCAGCGCTGCCGGCCGTGGGCGGCGTGAGCCCGTGTGCGGCGGGCCTCCGCCACGGCGCAGCCGTCACAGACGAACGCCTTGAGGGCCTGACCGGGAACGGCGTCCTCGTGGGTGACGATCCATCCGTCGGCCACGTCCTGCTCGTCGCCACACCACGCACACGGCCACGTCGCTGACGCACCTTCCGTCGTCGCGGCGCGCTCGATCCTCAGGATGCTCACCTCGACGGACTTCCCTCGCTCCCGGGGCCCACCCTGCCGTGCGGGTGCCACCGCCGATACCGGCCAACGATCAGGGAGCCGGAGGCGGCACGGACGGGCATGGAAGGAGGGGCCGGACGCGAGACCTCGTCGTCCGGCCCCTCCGGATCGTGCCCGGCCGGTCAGGCGCGACCGGCGCTGGGGATCACGCCCTTGGCGCCGCGGCCGCCTTCCCAGTCGGTGTACTGGTAGGGGTTGTCGAACAGCTGCTGTTCGGGCAGGTCGGGCGACATGCCGCTGCGCCACTCCTGCTCGCCCATCTCCGACCGCAGGTAGTCGATGGTGCGGCCGACCTCGTCCTTGGCGCGCTGCAGGTCGACGTCGACGAGCTCGTGGGCGTACTTGACGGCGCGCCCGTTCACGAAGACGGAGTGCACGTCCGCGCGCGTGGCCTGGAACACGACGTGCCCGTAGGGGTGCAGGATCGGGTACATGGCCGGCGAGCGGTCGTTCTTGACCAGGACCACGTCGGCCTTCTTGCCCGGCTCGAGCGAACCGACGAGATCGTCGAGGTCCAATGCCTGCGCACCACCCCGGGTTCCCCACCGCACGACGTCGTCGGCACGCAGCGCGTTGTAGACGACGGTGTCGCCGTCGGCCTGGGTGTCGAGGTGGTCGCGGCTGCGGTCGGCGCTGAGGGTCGCCCGCATGGCGTTGAACAGGTCGCCGCTCCACCACACGCTGGTGTCCATCGACAGCGAGACCGGGATGCCGTGCCGGCGCAGCGCGTAGGTGGGCGGGTAGCCCTGGCCGGCGCTCTGTTCGCTTTCCGTGGACACCGACGCGAACGCACCGGACGCGGCGATGCGCTGGTAGGAGTCGTGCGACAGCGAGGCCGCGTGCACGTAGGTGACGTCGGGCGTCATGAACCCGTGGTCGCACATCAGTTGGATGCTGTTGTCGTTGGTGGCGCCCCAGACCCCGGCATGCGTGGTGACCCGCAACCCCTGCTCGCGGGCCGCCTCGAAGGCCGCCTTCTCCGGGAAGGCCGGGTCACCGGTCACGTCGAAGGCGAGCTGGACCTGGAGCAGGTCCTCCTTCCCGCCCCGGCGCCGATCGATGAAGGCGCGCACGTCGGCGCTGGGCACCCACTCCCACGGGCCGGCCTGGATGTTGCCGTAGGCCAGCACGTAACGCCCCGGCATGGCGGTCAGCGCGTCGGCGGCCGCCTCGGCGTGGTCGACGGTCTGCAGGCCGTGCGACCAGTCGACCACGGTCGTGACGCCGGCGTCCAGCGCCTCCACGGCGGCGAGCAGGTTGCCGGCGTGGATGTCCTCGGGCCGGAAGATCTTGCCCCAGTTGAGGTAGTAGAAGACGAAGTACTGGGTGAGCGTCCAGTCGGCGCCGTAGCCGCGCATCGCCGTCTGCCACATGTGGCGGTGCGTGTCGATCATGCCGGGCATGACGATCCCGCCCGAGGCGTCGATCTCCACGGCGTCGTCGGGTACCTCGAGGTCGGTACCGACGGCCTCGATGCGGTCGTCGACGATCAGCACGTCTCCGCGTTCGAGGACCGTGTCACTGCGGTCCATGGTCAGCACGGTGCCGCCGCGCAGCACGGTGGGCCGGCCGCTGTTGAGTCCGTCACGGGTCGCTGGAGTGTCGGTCATACGTCCTCTCCCGATTGCGCGTCGCGCGCCGCGCAGTCCCGTGCGCTGCCGCCGCCAACCAACGGACACCCATCCGTCTGGCGGACACACGGCATATTCTGCGCGGCATCGACGGATGTCAAGCGCCGCCGGAAACGCGCCAGGAGGACCCCGCATGCCGATCGCCCGCCGCCTGTCCCGAGTGCTGCTCGCCGCGCCCTTCGTCGTACTGGGCTACGAAGCAGCCGCCGAACCGGGCGGACGCGTGGACCTCGCGGCCGGCATCGGGATCCCGAACCCCGAGGCGGCCGTGCGGCTCAACGGTGCGGCCATGACGGCAGGCGGGGTGGCGTTGGGGCTCGGCGTGCTGCCGCGCAGCGCGGCGACGGGCCTGGCCGTGTCCCTGGTGCCGACCACCCTGGCCGGCCACGCGTTCTGGAAGCACGAGGACCCCGCGACGCGCAAGACGAACCGCATTCAGTTCCTCAAGAACCTGGGGCTGATCGGTGGACTCGTGGCCGTCGCGGCGGCCACGGAGGGCGGCGAACGACGCCGCCGGTGACGACAGCCGGACGGCCTCGACGACGGGTCGGCCGCCGGCGCGTACGGTTTGCGAGGTCGGCGGGCACGCGTCCGCCACGCGAGGAGGCGACAGGATGGCCCGGAGCCAGACGGGGCCCGATTTCATCGAGGCACTGGCGCGCGGCATCGACGTGATCCGGGCGTTCGCACCGTCGCGACCGACGATGGTCCTGAGCGAGGTGGCCGAGGCCACTGGCCTGGCGAGGCCGACCGCGCGCCGGATCCTGTTGACTCTTCAGGAACTCGGCTACGCCCGCCTGGACGACCGCGGCTGGTCGCTGACCCCCCGCGTGCTGGAGCTCGGTACGGCCTACGTGCACTCGCAGGGGCTGTGGGAGCTCGCCCGCCCGCACATGGAGGACCTGGTCCGCCAGACCGGCGAGTCCAGTTCCATCGCGCAGCTCGACGGGTCGGACATCGTCTACGTCGCACGTGTGGCGGTGCCCAAGATCATCACGTTCGCGGTTGCCATCGGCACCCGCTTCCCGGCCCTGCAGACCTCGCTGGGCAAGGTCCTGCTCGCCGCGTTGCCGCCCGAGGAGGTCGAAACGCGGCTCGCCGAGCCGAGCCGCTCGGGGATCACCCCACGCTGGCAGCCGTCGCGTGAGGAGCGCGAGCAGCACTTGCGCGAGGTTCGGGCCCGCGGCTGGGCGGTGGCCGACGAACAGCTCGCGGCCGGGATCCGTTCTGCCGCGGTGCCGCTGCGTGACGGCGAGGGCCGGGTGGTCGCGGCCATGAACGTCACCGTGCACGCGGCCGAGACGTCGGTCGAGACGCTGACCGACGAGCACCTGCCGCGGCTGCTGGCCGCCGCCGGCCGCATCAGCCACGACTACGCGCTGCGCGACGCCGTCCCCCAGGTGACGATGGGCGCCCCGGTCCCATGACCTCCCGCCCCGGGGCCGCCTTGACGTGCGCGACCCGGCAGGCGACCATGCGGACACGTGTCCGCACAACGGTCATCCGGAGTCGACGTGACGTCGCCAACGCCCGCATCCGCCCCGCACGCCGACGCCACCGGGCCGCTGTCCGGCCTGGTGGTCGCCGATTTCTCCCGCATCCTGGCGGGGCCCTACGCGACGATGCTGCTGGCCGACCTCGGCGCCGAGGTGGTCAAGGTGGAGGGTCCGTCCGGGGACGACACCCGCACCTGGATGCCGCCGGTGCGCGACGGGATCTCCACGTACTACCTCGGCGTCAACCGCAACAAGCGGTCCATCGCACTGAACCTCAAGGACCCCGACGACCTCGGTCTGGCGCGTGAACTGGCCGGGCGCGCCGACGTCCTGATCGAGAACATGCGACCGGGCGGCATGGCGCGCTTCGGCCTCGACTTCGACAGCGTCCGGGCCACCAACCCCGGGATCGTGTACGCCTCGATCTCGGGGTTCGGGTCGACGCCCGAGGGCGCGAAGCTGGCCGGCTACGACCTGATGGTGCAGGGCATCTCGGGCCTGATGAGCCTCACCGGCGACCCGGCGGGCGAGGCGTACCGGGCCGGCATCTCGGTGTTCGACGTCATGGCGGGCATGCACGCTGCGATCGGGATCCTGGCGGCGATCAACCACCGCCATGCCACCGGCCAGGGCCAGCACGTCGAGGTGAACCTGCTGTCCTCGGCGCTGTCCGGCCTGGTCAACCACAGCAGCGCCGCCGTCGCCGGCGGCGTCACGCCCTACCGCATGGGCAACGCCCACCCGAGCCTGTTCCCCTACGAACCGCTGCCGACCGCCGACGGCGCGATCATCGTGATCGCCGGGAACAACGGCCAGTTCGCCCTGCTCTGCGACGTGCTGGGCGTGCCGGAGCTGGCCGAGGACGACCGCTTCCAGTCCAACGAGGACCGCACGGCCCGTCGCGACCAGCTCAAACCACTGCTGGTCGACGCGCTGGCGAAGGGCACGACCGAGGAGTGGTTCGCCCGCTTCCGCGAGAAGGGGCTCCCGGGCGGTCCGGTGAACACGGTCCCCGAGGGGGTCGCGTTCGCCGACTCGATCGGGCTCGAACCGGTCGTCGAGGTCGGCGAGGGCGACGCGGCGATCCCGTCGGTGCGCAACCCGATCTCGTTCTCCACGACGCCGCCGTCCTACCGCTACGCCCCGCCGGCCCTCGACGAGCACGGCGACGAGGTGCGGGCGTGGTTGCGGCGCCCGCGGGGCTGACCTCACCGACCATGACCAGGAGCGACACGACCGTGACCGACGCCGCCGAGCCCCGCTACCGCACGTCGCTGGGCGCCTCCGACGCGACCACCATCACCCTGCTCGGCGAGGACCTCGCGTCCGACATCATGGGCGAGGTCGGCTTCGGTGAGCTGTCGTTGTGGTTGCTGCTGCGGCGGCGCCCCGAACCGGGCCAGACCCGCGTGTTCGAGGCCGTGCTGGCGTCGCTGGCCGACCACGGATTCGTGCCGACCGCGATCGCGGCGCGCCTGACGCTCCTGAGCGCACCCGACGCGTTGCAGGGAGCGCTGGCAGCCGGCCTGCTCGGCGGCGGTTCACGCTTCCTCGGGGTCACCGAGGACTGCGGGCAGTTCCTCGCGGCCAAGGTGTCGGCGCTGGAGGCGCCGCTGCCCGACGAGGACGCGGGCTGGGACGAGGTGGCGCGCCAGATCGTCAAGGAGGAGCGCGCCGCCCGCCGCATCATCCCCGGCCTCGGCCATCCGACGCACACCTCCGACCCGCGCGTGCCCCGGATCCTGCAGATCGCCGAGGAGGCGGGCCTGCGCGGCCCGCACCTGCGGTTGTTCGAGGCGATCGGGCGCGTGCACCACGAGGTGCTCGGCCGCACGCTGCCGCTCAACGGCGCGGGGGTGGGCGGGGCCGCGCTGGTGGACGCCGGCATCCCGTTGCCGATGCTGCGCGGCGTGGCACTGCTCGCACGCGCGGCCGGCCTGATCGGCCAGCTCGCCGAGGAGCTCGAGCAACCGATCGCCAACGAGATCTACCTGTCCGTGCACCGACACACGGACTACGTCGACCCGGAGTGACCGCGGCGGGAGGCGCCGGGGTGAAGAGGAGTGGGAGGGGTCATGACGACGACACCGGAGAACCTGCGCGACCAGGTCGTGAGCGCGTTCGGCGCCGCACCCGACCCGCGCGTGCGCGAGCTGTTCACCAAGCTCGCCCAGCACCTGCACGACTTCGTCATCGAGACGAACCTGACCGTCGATGAATGGCTCGCGGCGGTCGAGTTCCTCACGGCGGTCGGGAAGATGAGCGACGACAAGCGGCAGGAGTTCGTGCTGCTGTCGGACGTGTTCGGCATCTCCGCACTGGTGGACTTCCTCAACGGGCCGCAGGGTGAGGACGCGACGGAGAACGCCCTGCTGGGACCGTTCTACGTCTCCGACGCGCCCCTGCTGGACAACGGCGACTCCATCGTCAAGCAGTACGAGGGGGAGCCGCTGCGTCTGGAGGGCCGGGTCACCGGCCAGGGCGGTGCCCCGCTGATCGGCGCCCAGGTCGAGGTCTGGCAGATCGCCGCGAACGGCGCCTATGACGGCCAGGACCCCGACATGGTGGAGAACAACATGCGGGGCCGCTTCCTCACCGACGAGGACGGGCGCTACTGGCTCATGACCAACCGCCCGTTCGGCTATTCCGTGCCGACCGACGGCCCCGTCGGCCGGCTGCTCGACCTGCTGCAGCGCGACCCGATGCGGGCGGCCCACATCCACCTGCGGGTCAGCGCCGAGGGTTACCAGCCGCTGGTGACGCAGCTGTACGACGCCGACTGCCGCTACCTCGACACCGATGTCGTCTTCGGCGTCCGCGAGTCGCTGGTCACGAAGCTCGACCAGGTCGAGGACGGCACCCTCCGCGCCCGCTTCGACGTCCGGCTCGTCCGGGCGACGTGACCGCCGGGACGGCTCCACCCCCGCGGCCGTCCCGGCAGCCACACCGCGTTCCCTCCCCTAGCGCGCGACCTGTACGTGGTCTGCGCGCCGCGTTCCGGTGGGTCGAGGCGCACGTTGACGGCACGACAGCGCCTGGCTGCCGTGCTCGGGATGTCCGCCCGAGGCCGGCCCCGTTCGGTATGGCCGACCGGATGGCCGAGGCAGCGTCGACGCACTGAACGGTGACGACGTCTCCGGCCTGCCGACCTACGGCTGGGACCAGTAGCCGTCCGAACGTCGACGGGGGTACGGGCCGCGCCGGTCCGTACCCTCGTCGCTCGTTGCGGCCGGCCGGGGACACGGGCCTCGCGGGGCCTGGGACAACGGAACGCGAGGAGGGGTCGTGAGGATCACCGTCACGGGGGGCGCCGGCTTCATCGGCGCGAACCTGGTCCGGCGCCTGGTCGCCGCATCGGACGTCGAGGTGAGCGTGCTGGACGACCTGTCCAGCGGGAGGCGCGCCTACCTCGAGGAGCTGCCGCGGACGCGGCTCGTCGTCGGCGACGTCCGCGACGAGGCAGCGCTGGACGAGGTCGTCGCCGGCGCGGACGCGGTCGTGCACCTCGCCGCGCGCGTGTCCGTGCCGGAGTCGGTCGCGGACCCGGTCGACACCCACGAGGTCAACGCGACCGGCACGCTCCGGGTGTTCGAGGCGGCGCGACGGCACGGCGACCTGCACGTCGTGTGGCCGTCGTCGGCAGCGGTCTACGGCTCACCGACGACGATGCCGGTCAGCGAGGAGCTGCCACCGGCCCCGGCCAGCCCGTACGCCGCCTCCAAGCTGGCCGGCGAGGGGCTGGCCCGGTCGCATGCGAGCAGCTACGGGCTGCCGGTGCTGACCTTCCGGTTCTTCAACGTGTTCGGCCCGCTGCAACCAGCCGACCACGCCTACGCGGCGGTCGTGCCGGCCTTCGTGGACGCCGCGCTCGCGGGCCGGCCGCTGACCATCTACGGCGACGGCGAGCAGACCCGCGACTTCATCTCCGTCCACGCCCTGACCGGCGTGCTGGAGACCGCGCTGCGCCGGCGCCTGGTGCACATCGGTCCGGTGAACCTCGCCTTCGGCACGCGACGGTCCATCAACGAGCTCGCCGGGCTGCTGGAGGAGCACTTCGGCCCGCTGCCGGTCGAGCACCGCGAGGAACGTCCAGGTGACGTCCGCCATTCGCAGGCGGACAACCGGCTGCTGCGCGCACTGGTGCCGGATCTGCCGCAAGACGACTTCCCGGCCGCGTTGGCCGACACCGTGCGCTGGTTCCGGGCCCAGCACGACGACGTCGCGCAGCTGACGCCGGGCCCGTCCTGAACGTCGAACGGCGGCCACCTGGCGTCAGGTGGCCGCCGTCGCGACGTCGCGGTGATTGGGCGTTCAGGCGCTCTGCTGCTCGGCGATCTCGCGCTTGATCTCGTCCATGTCCAACTCGCGGACCTGGCGGACGAGGTCCTCGAGGGCCGCGCCGGGCAGCGCACCCGGCTGCGAGAACAGCACGACCCGGTCGCGGATGATCATCAGCGTCGGGATCGACTGGATGTTGAACTGGGCGGCGAGCAGCTGCTGCGCCTCGGTGTCGACCTTGCCGAACACCAGGTCGGGGTGGTCCTCGGAGGTCTCCTCGTAGATGGGGCCGAACATGCGGCAGGGTCCGCACCACTCGGCCCAGAAGTCGACCAGGACGATCTCGTTGTCGTCGATGGTCTGCTGGAAGTTGTCAGCGGTCAGTTCGACGGTCGCCACGAAGGCTCCTGAAACGGTCGGGGGGTGGCCGGAGTCCGGCCGGTCCCCAGTGAGAACGCCGGACCGCGGCGGGCCATTCCGGGCTCCGGGCCACGGCCGCCCGCGGGCGGGCGTACCGCACGCAGCCCGCCATCCGGCGCACCCGCCCCTCGCTGTCGAGGCAGCGACGCACGGTCGAGGCAGCGACGCACGGTCGAGGCAGCGACGCACGGTCGTGACAGCGACGCACGGTCGGAGTGGTGACGCACGGTCGAGCCAGTGGCGCACCGGTGCGACGCTGGACCGACCGTGCGGCACACCTCCGACACGGCCTCCGCCCACGGTCGAGGCAGCGACCGCCTTGGGAGCGGCTGCCGCGTGCTCAGCTGGTGCGGCCGCGGGCGGCGACGGGGACACGCTGGACGGCGGCGCCGTCCCGGGTCACGACGAGTTCGTCGGTCAGGTTCACGACCGGACAGACGTGGTTGGGCACCACCGCGACCACGTCGCCGACCGCCGGTGGCGGCAGGTCGTCGGGCAGCGAGACGACCGCGTGGTGGTCGTAGACGGACGTGATCGTCGCGCCGGGCAGCGCCGGGATCACCCCGTGGCCGTCGAGCCAGCCCGGCTTGTCCTTGGCGAGCGCCTTGGCGCCGGCGTCCAGCACGCAGCCGCCGGGCACCGCGGTGCTGACCACCGTCGCCGCCACGGCCAAAGCCACGGTCGCCGGGTCGGAGCCGCGCAGGTTGACCTGCTGGCGGTCCCCGAAGACGTAGGTGCCGGGCCGTTCCTCGGTGATCGGCTGCGCGGAGGCGTCGACGGCCGTGGGCGTGGATCCCGCGCTGACGACGCGCACCTCGAAGTCGGCCGCGTCCAGGGCGGCCAGGGCAGCCGCGAGGGTCGACTGTTCGTCCCGCGCGGCGCCGCTGACACGTTCCGGGCCGCGATAGGCGTGCCCGCCGTGGGTGAACACGCCGGCGAGCGGCAGGCGAGCGTCCGCGACGGCGCGTGCCACCTCGGCGACCCGGTCCGGGCTGGTGCCGGTGCGCCCCTCACCGGAGTCCACTTCGATCAGGACCTCGGGTCGGTCCGCGGCGCCGGCGAGCGCCCGCCCGAGTTGCGCGGCGCCCTCGACCGAGTCGACGCCCACCGACAGCTGCACCCGACCGGCGAGCGCCCGCAGCCGGCGGGCCTTCTCCCCCACCGCCCACACCGGGTAGGCCACGAACACGTCCTCGGCGCCGCCGTCGGCCAGCACCTCCGCCTCGCCGAGCACCGCCACGGTCATGCCGACCGCGCCGGCGGCAAGCTGCCGTCGGGCGAAGAAGGGGCTCTTGTGGGTCTTCGCATGCGGTCGCAACGCGACGCCGCGGTTGTCCAACAGCGCTTGCATCCGCGCGATGTTCGCATCGACCCGGTCGAGGTCGACGACCACCTCGGGGGTGTCCAGCCCGTGGGGAAGTCGCGGCGCGACGATGCTCCCGTCGAGGTCGGTCAGCGGCACGGGCGGCTCCTGCGGCGGGCCGGGTGCGTGTGTTCGCGCGTGATCGTCGGGCGGCTCACGCGTCGCGGTTCAGCACGAGGCAGAACGGGTGGCCGACCGGGTCGAGGTAGACGCGGAAGGTCTCGCCCGGCTGGTACTCGGCCTTGCGGGCGCCGATGGCCAGCACGCGACGCTCACCCTCGTCGAGGTCGGGCACGTCGAAATCGACGTGGGCCTGTTGCGGCCGGTCCGTGCTGGGCCAGTTCGGCGCCCGGTAGTCCTCGACCTGCTGGAACGCCAGCGTGATCCCGCCGTCGCTGCGCAGCTCGACCCAGTCGGCGTCGCCCCCGCCGTCGTCGTCGACCGGCCAGCCCGTCAACTGGCTGTAGAACTCCGCCAGCGCCCGCGCATCGGGGCAGTCGAGGGCGAACAGACTCAGTCGCGCGATCTCGGCCATGCCATGAGGCTAGTCGGCGGCCGGACGGCGCGCGCGGGCGGGACCCTGCCGCCGGGTGGGGGGCCCGCCTCTTGCGACCCGGGTCGGCGCGACGCACGCTTTGTCGTGTCGTACGGGGAGGTGGACATGGAACTGCAGTCGGGTGACGCCATCGAGGTGGTGTCCAACAAGGTCGAACAGCCCCACCGCAGCGGGGTCGTCGAGCGGGTCCTCCAGCAGGACCCCCTCCGCGTCGAGGTTCGGTGGGAGGACGGGCACACGTCGGTGTTCATGCCGAGCGGCGGCAACGTGCGCGTCCGCGAACACGCGGCCGGCAGCGAGGCGGACGCCGGCGGCACGGGCACCGAGCGCTGATCGTCGCGACGTGGGCCGGCCCGTCGTCCTGCGCCGACGGGCCGGCGCGCCCGTGCCGGCGTCGCGGTCGGACGTGGGCGGTGCCTACCGGCGCGTCAACTCGCCGTCCGGGACGACAGCACCAACGGCAGGACCGGCCCGGCACCGGCCTCGGCGAGCAGCACGCCGGCGACGGTCAGGGTCCAGCCCGAGCGCGTCAAGGTGTCCACGAGTAGCACCGGACCGGAGGGAACCGGGCCGGCCAGCCGTAGCGTGTCGAGCGCGTTGGCGGCTTGGAACGCGGAGTTGGCGAACTGGTCCTGTGGCGGGGTGTCGGCGGCCTCCAACACGTCGTGATGGACCGACAGGCGGCCGAGTTCGCCGAGCCGGTCCGCGACCGCCCGGGTCAGCGTCCCGTAGGTCCGCGACGGGACGGTCACGATCGACTGCGGGCGCCGCGGCCAGTCCCAGCGCGCCAGCAGCGCCACGAGCCCGTCGACGGCCTCGCCGAACGCCGCACCGGTGGTGAGTTGATCGTCCTGGCCCGACCGGACGAGCTCCAGGAGCTCGGCCACCTGCTGCCCGTAGCCGGAGGCGTCGGCACCGGCCAGGGCCCGGCCCGTCGCTGCCTGCACGTCCTTGGGAATGTTCCCGCGCCGGTCGTGGCCGAGCCGGTCCAGTCCGGACGGCCAGCGCCGCCGCGGCATCACCGGCAGTTCGCGGTCGCGGACGTGGCGGCGGGCGAGGTCGAGGACCCTGTCGTCCAACTCGACCGCCAGGGGGCGGCCCGTGCAACGCCCACACCGCCCGCACGGCTCGGCGGCCGGATCGTCCAGGGCGGCCGTCAGCAGCTGCATGCTGCACTGGGTCGTGGCCGGGTCGAGGTAGCGGCGCATCACCTCGTGCTCCGCCCGCCGGCCGTCGAGCAGGCGCCGGTACCGGGCGTCGTCGTGGCGGTAGGGTCGGCCGGTGGCGACGTAGCCGCCCTCCACCCGCGCGACCACGCCTTCCACGTCGAGCACCTTCAGCAGCAGCTCGAGGCGGCTGCGGCGGACGTTCACCGCCGTCTCCAGCGACGGCAGGCTGCGCGGCGTCGACCCGTCCAGGGCGGCGACGATCTGGTCCACCTCGGCCTGCGTCGGGATCCCGGCGACGTCGAAGTGGTGCCACAGTCGCTCGTCGGCCGGCGTCGGCAGGACGACGATGTCGGTGTCGTGCCCGCCGCGGCCGGCCCGGCCGATGGCCTGGTAGTAGGCGACCGGCGACGAGGGCGCCCCGAGGTGGATCACGAACCCCAGGTCGGGTTTGTCGTAGCCCATCGACAGCGCCGTGGTGGCCACGACCCCGGCGAGCTGGTTGGCCTTCAGAGCATCCTCGAGCTGTGCGCGCTGTTCGGCGTCGAGCTGGGAGGTGTAGGCGGCGACGTCGTGGCCGGCTTCGGTGAGGAACGCCGCGACACGGTCGGCCTCCGCAACGGTGAGCGTGTAGACGATGCCGGCGCGGCCCGACGGCGCATGGTCGGCGAGGTAGCCGGCGATCCAGGCCAGGCGCTGCTCGTGGCTGGAGAGGTCGACCACGTGCAGGCCGAGCGTGTCGCGCGCCAGGGCGCCACGGAGCACGGTGACCGGCACGGGCTCGCCGTCCGGGCGGCGCGCGAGCTGGTCGGCGACGTCCGTGACGACCCGGTCGGTGGCCGTCGCGGTGCACGCCAGGACCGGCACGGCCGCGGTGCGGGCGGCGGCCAGCTGGTCCAGCACGTCGCGGAGCCGTCGGTAGTCGGGGCGGAAGTCGTGGCCGTGGTCGGAGATGCAGTGCGCCTCGTCGATGACGAGCATCCCGATGCTGGCGACGAGCCGGTCCAGGATCTCCGCCCGGAACCGGGGGTGGTTGAGCCGCTCCGGCGACACGAGCAGCAGGTCGACCTCGCCGGCGGCGACCTCCCGCTCGATCGTGTGCCAGTCGTCGACGTTGGTGGAGTTCACGGTCTCCGCCCGCAACCCCATCCGCCGTGCGGCGGCCAGCTGGTCACGCATGAGCGCCAGCAACGGCGAGACGATCAAGGTCGGTCCGGCCCCCTGTTCGCGCAGCAGCCGGGTGGCGATGAAGTAGACCGCGGACTTGCCCCAGCCGGTGCGCTGCACCACCAGCACCCGCTCGCGCCGGTCGACCAACGCGTCGATGGCGCGGTCCTGGTCGGCGCGCAGCGTCGCATCCAGGCCGGCGAGCTCGCGCAGCAGGGCGGCAGCGTCCTGGGTGGTCGGCACGTCGTTCGGCGTCCTCGTCGTGGAGCGGGCATGATGCGCCCTCGTCCCGCATGGCGCACATCCGCGCGCCCGCCGCCTGTGGATCAGCGGCGCGTCTCGCGGTCGAGGACGACGGCGCCGGTGCGGGCCGATCTCGTCTCGAGCAGCCCGGCGTAGGACTCGTTCGTGACCCCGGTGTGCCGCTCGCACACGGCCTGGAACGTCCCGGCGCTGCCGTCGCCGTCGAACAGGTGGAGCGGGTAGCCGCAGAGCAACTCGAAGTGGTGGCGCAGGCCCTGCCGGTTCCACAGGTCCTCGAGCACCAGCGCCTCGAGGGCCCGCTCGTTCGCGTGCAGCAGCGCGACCATCTCGCCGTAGATGTGCACGGATCGGCCCGTCGCCACCAACCGTTCGATGTGGCCGGCCACGACCGTGTCGAACCGGTCGGGGTCGAGCGCGCCGTCCACTTCCAGGGTGGCCAGCGTGGCCTGCGCGTCCAGCAGCACCAGCCGTTCCGGATCGACCACGAGCCCCGCCGCCGCGACCCGATCGTGCATTGCCGCCGCGAAGCGGGCGCGGTGGTCGGCGGTCGCGATCACCAGCGCGATGCCGTCGGCCAGCAGGGCCGGAGCGAGGAAGTCCGCGACCGCCTCGGCGAGGAAGTCGTCCGACTCGTAGAAGCCGACGAGATGGCTGGCCCGCCCTTGCGGAGCCAGCGCGTGTGCGGACGGCATGGCGACCTCCCAGCACCCCCCGCGACGACGTCGGTGAGACGCCGTCAACGAGGTCGCAGCCCGTGCGGGGCGGACCCTAGCCGTCGGACAGGTCGGACGAAACGGGAATCGTGGAAACCGTCGACCGGTTGCGAACGCCCGGATGCCGCCACCGCGCGCGGGCGGCCAACGGTCCGCCGGACGACCGACGGTGCGTGGCGGACGGCCGACGGTCCGCGGGGCCGGCGGTCCCCGCTGCCGATGCGGCGCCGGCGGACACAAGCCGGCCGCTCGTGACGGGGGAGACACGAGCGGCCGGAGGAGAACGTGCACCTCGTCCCCGAGGCACGTGCCGAGACCCTGACCAAGGAGCCGCTCGGTTCTCCCGCGGGTGAGGCTAGGGCGGCGTGCTGGACGTAGCGCCCGATGCCACTGAAGATCTCCTGAGGGCTAGCCGGGCGCGCCGTCGAGCGGGCGCCGGTCGCCAGCTGAAGCGCACCGGTGTGTCACCACGCTGGACAGGCCCGAGGACCGCAGTCCATGCTCGGGCCGCGTTGCTGCTCGTGCAGAGACGACCCTGTTCACGCTCCGGCGAACCCACCTGCCGCGGTTCCCGACGCCGCCGTGACCACGACCGCTCACGGCCCCCCGGGCCCTCACGGCCCGGTGGCTGAGCGGACCGGACCCAGGTGGGCGAGCTTGTCCGGGTTGCGTATCGCCTCGATGCTGCGCACGGCACCGTCGGCGACGTCGAGGACGAACACGACGAGCAGCGACCCGTCCGCCACGCCGACGACCAACCCGGGCGTGCCGTTGTACCAGCGCGTTTCCAGCACGACATCGGACGGTGCCTGGCGGGCCAGTCCTTCGAAGAAGCGCATCACCCGCTCGGCGCCCTCGACCGGTCGGCGCGCCGCCGAGACCTTCCCGCCCCCGTCCGAGCGCAGGACGACGTCGGGCGCCAGCGTGGACAGCAGGGCCTGCAGGTCACCGGTCCGGCAGGCCTCGAGGAAGCGGCCCGCCACCTCGGCGCGCACGCTCGGGTCGGGCTCGAAGCGTGGACGGCGGGCCTCGACCTGTTTGCGGGCACGCGACACCAGCTGCCGGCAGGCCGCTTCGCTGCGGTCGAGGATCGCGGCCAACTCGGCGTGGTCGTAGCCGAACACGTCGTGGAGCAGGAACGCGACCCGCTCCGCCGGGCTGAGCGACTCCAGCACGACGAGGAACGCCATCGACACCGACTCCGCCAGCTCGACGGGATCGCCGGGGTCGCCGGACGACTCCAACGGTTCGGGCAGCCAGGGTCCCACGTAGACCTCCCGTCGGGCCTGCGCCGACGTCAACCGGTCGAGGCAGATCCGCGAGGTGGTGCGGTTCAGCCAGCCACCGACGTTGTCGATGCCATCCGTGCCGTGGCGCTCCAGCCGCAGGAACGCCTCCTGCACGGCGTCCTCCGCCTCGCTGACCGAGCCGAGGAGGCGGTAGGCCAGCCCGAGCAGCGCCGAACGATGCTCGTGGACCGCCACCTCCAGGCTCGTCACGCCGCCTGCTCCTCCTGCTGTCGCCGTGCCGTGGTGCCGGCGGCGCGCCGTTGCGCGATCGCCGTGGCCGCCGACGACGCGCTGACGAGGCTCGCCTGTGACAGGTTGCCACGGGTGCCGACCCAGTCGCCGGCGACGTACAGCCCCGGCGCGCCGGGCACCTCGGGACCGGGCCGGCCGCGCCGTCCGCCGTTGGCGGCCAGCCCGCCGTCGTTGGTGACGGTGAGGCCGGGCAGGTAGCGGGCGTGGACCACCTCGTCCCGCCAGCCCGGCAGCACCTGGTCCAGCAGTGCCTCGAGGCAGGCGCGGGTGTCCGCCGGGGCGCGCTCGCCGATGCGCAGGAACCGGGCGACCTGGACGACCGCGCCGCCCGCGGGGGCGATGCGGCTGTGGTCGGACTGGACGGAGAGGTACAGCGGCTCGTCGACGCCCAGCACCAGCGAGTGGCCCGCGGGGCGGTGGGCCAGGGCGACGTCGAGGCAGGCCATGTGCACCGCGGCGGCGCGCCCGGCCCAGCCGTCGACGGTCTGCCGCTCCTGCCCCGTCAGCAATCTCGCCACGTCCGCGGGACCCCCGACGGCGACGAGCACGGCCGCGGCGTCGAGCACCTCACCGTCGCGCAGGACGACCTCCCACCCGCCGGCGGCTGCGCGCCGCACCTGCTGGACGCCGGCGCCGGTCCGCAGCTCGGCGCCGGCGGCGAGCGCCGCCCGGCGCAGCCGCTCGACGAGCGCCCCCCAGCCACCGTCGAGGTAGCGCACGCCCCCGCCGCGGATCGCCTCGGCCATCACGTCGGCGCCCTGCTCGTCGAGGGAGTCCGAGTAGGTCGCCAGGCGTGCCACCACGGTCGCGGTCGCGCGGGCGCGGCGGTCGGGGATCCGGCGCTCCAGCCAGTCGCGCACGCTGCCCTCAGGGTCCCCGTGCCGGGTCTCCGCGGCCATCCGCCCGATCGCCGCGAGCGTGCGCAACCCGCCGGCGCCGCGGCGGCGCTGCAGCGGACCGACCAGCTCGCCGTCGACCAGCAGCTGCGCGCGGTGCACGGCTGGGCTGTGGCCGGGCAGCTCGATGCCCAAGCGCCGCAGCACGGCCGTGCCCGGTCCGCCGAGGGCCAGGCCGTGCGGGCCGAGGTTGAGCGCGAAGCCGCCGCGCACGGTCGAGCGGGCACGACCGCCGAGTCGGCCGCTGCCGTCGACGGCGACGACGGGGACGCCGTCGCGGGCGAGCTGCAAGGTGGCGGTGAGGCCGGCCAGGCCCCCACCGACGACGATCACGGGGCGGGTCTCCATGGGGCGACTCCGAGGGTCGTTGGGTCCGTCACCGCTTCGACGACGCACCCACCGCGTCTGTGACACGCCACCGCGCGACGCGTCCGGACCGAGAACGCCGCCGAACCCGCTCGCGCGAATCCGCGATCTGCCATGCTGAGGCCAGCCCTTTCGAGGCAGGTGTGCGGTGGGTTCTCGACCGGTGTCGCCCGCCGGCGCGGCCGGCCGGGGTCGACGGGTGCGCGACGCCGTGGCCTCCGTCCGCCGGCCCACGCGCGACGACCTCGCGCGCCTGCACGGGTCGGCCTGGTGGCCGGCCGTCTCCACGGTGGTGCTCGTCGGGCTGATCGTCGGGGTGTTCGTCCTGCTGCGTACCGGGAGCGGCCGGACCGCGGAGAGCCGGGCGTTCGCCGCCACCGTCGAGTTCCACATCTGGGCGCTGGCCCTGGCTGCCACGGTGGCGCTGTGGGTCGTGATCGCGGCGGTCGTCGGTCAGGCGGTCCGGAGGGTCTTCCCCGATCGGGGTCGCGGCTGGTTCGTGGGTGCCGCCTCGTGCTACGGCCTGCTGATCCTCGCCCTGATGGGCGGGCTGTCGCTCGCCGGCGGTGGCCCGGTGAACCCGCTCCATGCCGCCCGCGTCAAGGTCCTCTTCCTCGTCGGGCTGATCATGGCCCTCGGGTTCCCCGCGGTCGCGGGATTGTGGTGCACGCAGGCGCGGCTCGGCCAGTTCGCTCGTTTCCTCCCGCTCGTTCCGCGGGTGGCCGTGCCCGCGTCCGCGACGGGCGGGGACGTCGCGTCCGAACCGACCCCGACGGCGGCGGCAGCGAGCGCGGAGGTGGACCGTGCCCACTGCGCCAGCCAACTCGTCGGGCTGCGGCGGCTGACGCAGCGCATCCTCACCGCCGTCAGCATCGGCATCTCCGCGGGCGTCGTCAGCACCGGCGCACTGCGGAACGCCCTGCTGAGCTCCGGCGCCGCGACGCCGGAGACGTTCCCGTCGTACTGGGTCCTCGCCTACGGCGCGCTCTTCACGGGGCTGTTCGCGATCGTGTTCGTGCCGACGTTCGTGGAATGGCGCGGGGTCGCCGCCCGGTTGGTGGACGAGGCGTTCCCGATCCCTCCCGACGGCATCCCCGGCGACCCCTGGCACGAGGGGCGCGCGAGCATGAGCAAGATGCTCCAACTCGACGTCTCGCCGCTGCGTGCCCTGGGACCGCTCGCCGGGGTGCTGGCTCCGGTGGCCACCAGCCTGGCCGCCGTGTTCGTCTCGGAGGTCGGCGGCTGACCGGCAGGACTCGCCGTCGCGGTGGAACGGACGATGCTGCCGCGTCCCGGCTGTAAGGCGCCGCTGCCCGGCGCGTCAGGTTCTCCGTTGGTGACCAGTGCGACGACGGAGAGCGACCGATGAATCCCATGACGACGTACACGACCTTCCCGAGGCGCCGCCGCGGCACGGACCGCGGCCGGCGCCGTTCCCTGCCTGCCCGGCGCGGCATCGCGATCGCGGTCGCCCTCGCGTCGGCGGTGCTCGCCAGCGGCTGCCAGGACGGACAGCTTCCGCGCGTCTCGGGCGAGGCCGCGCCGCAGATCGGCGCCGCCGTCGACGTCGTGATGCTGCAGTACCTCGACGAGCAGCAGATCCCCGGCGCGACGGTGGCCGTCACGAAGAACGGCCGGCTGGTGCTGTCGAAGGGTTACGGCGTGGCCGACCTGGACAGCGGGCGCCAGATGGAACCGTGGCACCGCACCCGGATCGGCAGCGTCTCCAAGGTGCTGACCGCCATCGCCGCGCTGCAACTGGTCGAGCAGGGCGAGCTCGACCTCGACGGTCACCTGTACGGCTCCTCGGCCACGCCGATCTGGGGCGCCGACCCGGAGGGCACGCCCGGCGTGCTGCACGCGAACGACGCCGTGCTCGAGGATGCGGGTCGCTACCTCGCCGTCGCCGCCGAGGCCGTCCAGCGCCGGGTGCCGGCACCCGGTGACGACACGACCGGGCTGCCGGCCTACCTCACCCAGGGCAACTACCAGGCGAACGTCGCCGAGCTCCTGGACTGGATGAGCGAGGTCGAGGTCCGCCACGCACTGAGCCACACCGCTGGCTACCTGCGCAACGGCAGCGGGCCGGCCGCCGCGACCCGCTTCGACAAGGACGAACTCGACGTCACCTATCCGGAGGTGCACGAGACCATGATGGCGGGGGCGACCGCCCGTCCATTCCGGTTCCGTCCCGGCAACCACCGTGAATACTCGAACCACGGCTTCGGCCTGCTCGGGCAGGTGGTCGCCGAGCGCAGCGGCGTTCCCTACGTCGACTACGTCCGGGCGAACCTGCTGCAACCGCTGGGGCTCCACGACGTCGTCCCCGTCGACGTCGTGCACCTGCAGAGCGAACGCGACGCGGCGGGCTACGACCTCGACGAGAAGTCGGGCCTGCCGATCCCGCCCCTGCCGGAAAACGTCATCGAGCGCGACGAGCCCGCCATCAGCACCTCGACCGGCGGCTGGGCCGCGACGGCGCAGGACGTGGCCCGCATCGTCTGTGGCGTGGACGTCGCGAGCAACCACCGCCGCCTGCTCGACCTCGACACCGCCGCGACGATGGTGAGCCCCGCCGTTCCGGAGCTGTCCTCGAAGTGGGTGCTGGGCTGGGACGAGCGCTACACCACCCCGTCCGTCACCAAGAACGGTGCCACCCCACGCGGAGGCGGCGCCCGGGTGACCAAGTACCTGCCGGGCGGGCTGGACGACGCGGAGATCAACGTCGTCGTCAACATCAACCGGCGCGGTAGCCCGCCGGTCGAACTGCTCCGGACGATCGGGCTCGCGGTCGCCGAGGCGGAGGTCGCCGCCGACTTCGACCTGTTCCCGGCCTCGCACCGGTGCCAGGGCGAGGCACCCACGCTGGACATCACCCAGCCCGGCCACGGCGGCACCTTTCGCCTCGGCGAGGAGATCCACGCGGAAGCGATCGCCCGGGACCACACCGGCCGGGCGCTGCCCGTCACGTGGTCGCTGCCCGACGGCCGGCGGATCGACGCCGTCCCGAGTCCGTCCGACGGCACCGTGAGCCTGTTCACCGACGCGGTGCCGGTCGGGAAAGACACGCTGCGAGCCAGCGCACGGGACGCCGGCGGCCACGAGGTGACCGACGAGGTGATGATCGAGGTCGTCCACGACGCGCCGACGGTGAGCATCGTCACCCCTGGCGACGCCGCGTCGGTGCCCGCGGACACCGACCTGCTGCTGGTCGGCCACAGCACGATGGGCACGCACTTCACGCTGGCCGACGACCAGGTCATGTGGGAGCTGCGACGCGGCGGCGAGGTCGTGCACGAGGCGAGCGGTCACGTGGCGACCGTCCCGGCCGACCACCTCCAGCCGGGCGGTCATACGCTGGTGTTCACCGGTTCCGACGGCGTGGCCAGCAGCAGCGCACAGGTGGCGCTGCAGGTCGAGGGGGGCCCTGGCGAACCGCCGCGCCGCGGTCGCCCCTCCTCCCCTGCGCCGGGGGGTCCGACGACGCCGCCCGGTGGGCCTGGTGTTCCCGGTGGACCCGGTGGACCCGGGAAGCCGGGTGGGCCGGGCGAGCCGGACGCACCGGACACGCCCTGGCAGCCGGCCGTCGCCACCATCGAGCTCCCCGTCGCCGGCGGCCCGATCGCCAGCGGCCCGGGTGGCACCGCCGTCGCGGTGGAGCTCGCCGGCTCGGCCGTCGACGTGACCGGCGAGGTGCTCGACGGAACCCGCCTGCGATGGATCATGACCAAGATCGGTCAGGCGCCCGAGGCCCTGTGCGAGGGCAGTCACTTCGCGGCGTCCGACCAGGGTCCCGACGAGCCGGTCGTTGACTGCGGAAGCCTCGTCACGGACCTGCTGCCCGAGCCGGTGATCGGGGGCAGCGGGACGTCGTTCGTCCTCGCACTGGAGGCGCGGGCGTCCGACGGCACCGTCGCGAAGGACTTCCGGGTCCTCACCGTGATCATCCCGCCCGCCGGCTGATCCAGAAGGCCTCGCCGTCGGCTCCGATCCGGCCGCCCACACGCGGTCGGATCGCGCGCCGGCGGCCGGCGACGTTCAGCGGCCGCTGGCGCCCAGCACGGCCTCGGCGATGAGCTTGTCGAGGCGCCGGACGTCGACACCCTTGTGCAGATTCACCTTGATGTGGCCGGCCCGCGTCCACAGTTCCAGTTCGGCGTTGAAGTCGAGCATGCCCGCGGCGTTCTCCGACGACCACATGTTGATTGCCGAGTAGGGCAGGCTGTAGATCTCGACCTTCTTGCCGCGCAAGCCCTGCGCGTCGCGGACGATCAGCCGCCGGGTCGTGAACACGGCGCTGTCCCGGAAGGTCTTGTAGGCGGCAACCGCCTTCTCGCCGTCGACGAGCAGGTCGGTCACGTCCGACGGGATCGGGATCTCCTCGACGAGTGTCCAGGAGAGGATCGCACTGGTTTCGGCCACGGCAGGTGTCCTTTGGCAGTGAGGGCGGTGGCAGCACCGCTCAGGCGGCGCGGCCATGCGTCGTCGAAGCATCCGGGTTCAGCCCCTCGATCCCCGGAAGCGACCGGATGCTAGTCCTCGGTCTGCTCCGAGCCTCTGATCCCGGGGGCCGCTGCTCGGCCCGGTCGTCGGCACCGCACGTGGAGGCGCACGAAGGTCTGGTCGAACGAGCCGTCGTGGCGGCGCAATGCGTCCAGGCGGGCGACCACCTCGCTCACGAATCGCTCCCGGTCCTCCGCGCCGGTGAAGCGATACGCCATGGTGGCCTGGGTCCGCACGAAGGCGAGCAGTTGCTCGCGGTCGAACCCGCGGCGCTGCGCGATCGTCGACACCCCGGTCGGAGGCACCTCGAAGCCGGCCTGCTCCAACAGTTCCAGGACCGTGCCGGCGTCGTGGAACGTGAGGCGTGTCGGCGTTGCGCCCACGACGTCGGCCACCTCGTCGAGGACCGACCGCAGCCGCCGCACGTTGCCGGCACCGCCCCACTCGGCGTGGAACCAGCCACCCGCCCGCAAAGTCCGCCACGTCGCGCGGAAGGCGTCGAGGTGGTCCTCGGACGGCAGCCAGTGCAGCACTGCCCGACTGACCACCAGGTCGGCGCCGCCGCTGCCGCAGACGCCGTCGAGCTCCGCGAAGGTGCCGGCCCGGAACTCGAGGTTGGCGCGTTGGTGCCGTCGCGCCGCGGCCAGCATCGACGGATCCGGCTCGACGCCGATGACGTGGCCGTCCGGCACCAGCTCGGCGAGCCGTGCCGTGAACTCGCCCGAGCCGGCCCCCACGTCGACGACCCGGTCCGACGGCCCCGGCGGCAGCTGCGCGACGAACCAGTCGTCGAACGAGCGGTGGTGTCGGGCCGCGGCGGCGTAGGGCTCACCGGCCCACCCCGATGGCGATGCGGCTCCAGACGGCACGTCTCCTCACTTCCAAGGCATTGGCGCAGCATGCGCCGTGTGTGGCCGTCGCGCACCTGACCCGATTGCAGACGGACGCCTGCCCCTGCTCGCGCCCGTTGCCGGCAGCAGGATGGCGACGCGGACCGTCAGCGGGGTCGCGACCGATGAGTTCGTGCCCTCGCGGCCGTCTGCCCGTCGGCAACCGCCGTTTCCGAAGGAGCAATCCCGTGACCGTGCAACTCACCCCGTACCTCAACTTCCGCGACCGCACCCGCGAGGTGATGACCTACTACCAGAAGGTGTTCGGCGGCGAGCTGACCATGGACACCTTCGCGTCCTTCGGGGCCAGTGAGGACTCCGCCGAGGCGGAAAAGATCATGCACAGCCAGCTGGAGACCGAGCACGGGCTCGTGCTGATGGCGGCCGACGTGCCCGACTCCATGGACCTCGACGAGGGCAGCGCGTTCAACATCTCGCTGTCTGGCGACGACGACGAGGCCCTGCGTCGCTTCTGGGACGGCCTCTGCGACGGCGGCACGGTGGTCATGCCGCTGGAGCCGGCGCCATGGGGTGACACGTTCGGCCACTGCGTCGACCGGTTCGGCGTCAGGTGGCTGGTCAACATCGCCGGCTCACCGAGCTGAGCCACGATCGCGCGGCTCGCGGCGGCGTTCGGCCCCGCCGCGAGCCGCCTCGACCGCCGCCCCGACGTCCCGTCAGGTGGCCGAGGGCGTCGAGCCGTCGGCTGCCTCGGCGTCCGCCTTCAGCCGCTGCAGCCCCTTCTCGAAGTCCGGACCGATCAGCTTGTCCATCGAGGTGAACAGGCCCATGAGCCGCAGCATCGCGGTGTTGGGGCCTGTCATCGTCCACGTGACGAGCGTGCCGTCACCGTCGGGCCGCAGCTCGAACGCGGTGGTGCTGCGGGACTTGAACGGCTTCACGAACTGCAGATCGATCGTGACGGTGGACTCGTCGGCGCCGACGATCTCCATGCGACCCTGCCCGGCCTTGCGGTTGCCACGCCAGGCGTACCAGGCACCGACGCCCTGCTCGGCGCCGCCGTACCTGCGCTCCTGGTCGGGGTCCAGGTCCTCCCAGGGCGACCAGGACGTCCAGCGGTGGAGGTCGACGACCCGCTCGTGGACCACGGCCGGCGGCGCGTCGACGTGGATGCGGCGCTCCACGCGGTAGGTGTCGCCCTTCGTCATTCCGGACCTCCTCGCCGTCGACGACCCTAGACCTCGGCCCTCCCCCGCGCCGGCGATTTCGGGCCGGGGGCTGCCCCCGCGACGGACGGACCGCGACGTTAGGGTGCCCGTGCCGGGCGAAGGGGACACGGTGGGTGGGTTCGATCCGAAGGCGGATCTGCAGCGGTATCTGCAGGTCGGGCGCGAGGCGATGCTCTGGAAGCTCGAGGGGTTGGGCGAGTACGACGCGCGCCGACCGATGACCCCGACGGGCACGAACCTGCTGGGGATGGTCAAACACCTCGCGGGCGTCGAGGCGGGCTACTTCGGGTTCGTGTTCGGTCGCCCCTTCCCCGAACCGTTGCCGTGGATGGACGAGGACGCGGAGCTCAACGCCGACCTGTGGGCGACGCCGGAAGAGTCACGGGAGCAGGTCGTGGGGCTGTATCGGCGCGTGTGGGCACACGCGGATGCCACCATCGAGGCGCTGGCTCTCGACGACGTCGGCCGGGTGCCGTGGTGGCACACGGACGCCAACCCGGTGTCCCTGCACCGGATCCTGGTGCACGTCGCCACCGAGACCCACCGGCACGCTGGACACGCCGACATCGTGCGCGAGCTGATCGACGGCGCGGTCGGCCACCGCGAGGCCGTCAGCAACCTGCCCGACGGTGATGCCGGCTGGTGGTCGACCTACCGCGATCGTGTCGAGGAAGCGGCCCGCGCCGCCGCCGACTCCTGACGGACTGTGCCACCGGCTCGCGGCCACGAGGAGGCGCGAACATGGCAGAGCCCTCGGGCAGCCGGCGGATCCGCCTCCGGACCGAGCTTCCCGGCCCGCCGGCGGCGGTGTTCGCGGCGCTCACCGAACCCGACCGGCTCGCCCGATGGTGGGGACCGCATGGCTTCTCCCTGCCCGAGGTCGAGCTCGCGCTGCGGGTCGGCGGTGGCTATCGGTTCGCCATGCAACCGCCGGCGGGTGAGCCGTTCCACGTGCAGGGCGAGTTCCTCGAGGTCGCGCCCCCGCACCGGCTCGTGTTCACGTTTCGGTACGAGGAGCCGGACCCGGACGACGTGGAAACCGTCGTGACCGTCACCTTGTCGGCCCGCGGTGCCGCGACCCGGATCTTCGTCGAGCAGGAAGCCTTCGCGACCGAGGCACGGCGGGCGTTGCACGAAGCCGGCTGGAGCGACAGCCTGGATCGGCTGCGGACGCTGCTGGCGGCGGGCTGAGGCACGGCGACGGCGTGGCATCGGCCTCCGCGCCCCGACCCCGGTGTCGGGCCGTCGGAGGCGGTTCGCGCGAAGACGCCCCGGCCATGACGGCCGGGGCGTCTTCGTGCGTGACCGGATCAGCTGTCGGTGTCCGTGTCGGTGTCGGTGTCGGTTTCGAGGTCGGTGTCGGCGTCCGCGTCCGCCTCGGCGTCGGCGTCGGCATCGAGGTCGTCGCCGGTGGCGTCGTCGCCGGTGGCGTCGTCCCCGGTCATGTCGTCACCGGTCGCGTCGTCACCGGTCGCGTCGTCCTCGACGACGTCCGGCGCGTCGTCGACCACGGTGTCGCCCTCACCCTCGCAGGCGGCGACGCCAAGGCCCAGTACCAACGCAGCCGGAACGGCAGCGAACTTCTTCAGGTGCGAACGCATGTCGGTCCTTTGGTGTTGGTGCAGCGCTCGACAGCGACCGTAGGGAAGGGCCGGGAGCCACCCTGACCATGGCCCGGCCATGTGGCCACGGTTGCGGTCGGGCGAGTCGGGGGGCGGGCCACCTGCCAGGCGTCCGGTCGGACCCGTCGGTGTGGCCAATGGAGCGTATTCCGGCTCGGAACCCGAAGATTCGCTGAATTCGACCCGGCCGTCACCGCGACGCCAAGGTCGGTTCCCGCTCGGACACGCGCACGCGGAGGTGGGCGTCGCCACGGACGTTGGCCAGCAGCAGCACCGCGGCTGCGAGGTACAGCACGATGATGACCGGCTCCACCGGATCGAACGCCGCTCCCGGAATGTCCGCCGCCAGCTGGAAAAGCATCCCGGACACGTAGCTGGCCTGATGCAGCAGGCCGGCCACCAGCACGGTCACGGCGATCAGGTAGCCCCCGCCGCGGCGCCGCCACAGCAGAACCGCGGCGAGCAGGTAGGTGGGGACGAGCAGTGCCAGGTCCAGCACGGCGCCCAGGCGGGTGAACGTGAGCGGGACGACGAGCTGCGACGGCTCCTGCGGGGCCGCGCCGGTGACCGCGAAGGTGGCCAGGCCGAGCAGCTGGATGGCGGCGAGGGCACCCCCGAGCAGCGCCAGGATGGCGGCCACCGTCCGCACCGGGGTCGTGGCAGCGAAGTGCTCGGCGAGCGCGGCGACGTCCAGCGTCATGACCGAGAGCACCAGCGCGTACAGACTGCCGGTGAAGATCGCGACGTGGGCCAGGAGCGTCGCGTTGAGCTCGGCACCGAAGAGGTAGTAGGCGTAGTCGTAGACGCAGAAGGCCAGCAGCCCGACCCGCAGCAGGGTCGTGGTCACCCGGTCCCGCAGCGACGGCACGAGGGTGAGTACGAGCAACGGCGCCACCAGCACGAGCGTGACGAGGTCGTAGCCGCGGAACATGACGGCCACGGCGGGCGGGTCGGTGTACAGGCCACCGACCAACAGGCCGGCCGCGGATGCGCCGGCCACCAGCAGCGCCACGGCGGCGGTCAGCCACGTGACCGCCGTCCGCGCCGCGCCGCGGGACGGGAAGAGTTGACGGCTCTGCGGTGTCATGTCGGATCACCTGCCTTCCCGAACGGGACCGAGGTTCCGGTCCGTCGGCCGTGGGGCCAGGACACGACGAAGAGACCGTCCGGTCGGCGGTGCGGAGCAGTCGTTGACGTCATCCGACCATCTCCTGCGTGCCTCGTGACGAGCATGCGCCGTGACACCTCGCGCCGGCAGGGCCGGCGTGCCCGAATCTGTTCCGCGTTCGTCCGTGCTCGCCGCGGGCGGCGTCCGTCATCGGTGCTGCGACGAGCGCGGCTGCGGGGCAGCGCGGTGCCGGCGGGGTTCGGGTGCGGTATGGGCGCGGTGCCGGGCCGCGTCAGCCGCCGCCCGGCTCGGGAAGCGGCGCGGTCGGTGCCTCGCGGGCGAGCCCGCCCACGACGAAGCCGACGACGCCGGCCTGGACCCCCACCAGGCCCGCCAGCGTGAGACCCCAGCCGAACACCAACTGTTCGGGTGGCGTGCCGAGGTCGAGCACGGCGCCCCGAAGCACCGAGAACCCGAAGAGCGCACCGAGCAGCCCCAGGATCAGCGCCGCGGTCGAGCGATGCACGATCGGCGCGAACGGCGCCGTCGCGCCAGCAGCAACCTCGGCAGCCCCCTCGTGGTCGACGAGGTGCAGGGTGGGGCCGCCGACCGGGCGGGTCGCGTGCCCCCAGGCACTGCCTGACCACCAGCGGCGGTAGCGCCCGTCGGTCAGCGGGTCCGGCTTGAACCCCGGCTGACGGTCGTCGGGCGGTCGCAGCGTCGTCATGGGCCACTCCTGGCGGCGGCTCCCCGGGCCGCAGCGCCGCGGAGTCTTGCACAGCGCGGTGCCCGCGCTCACGCAGCCACGGCGACGTCGTTGCCAGCGGGCGATCGTGACGCCCGGGCCGCGACCACGCTGATGGCGACGGCGAGGAGGAAGAACCGCGTCGGCAGCGGGGTGAAGCACACCACGGAGCCGGCGAGGAGCCAGCGCCCGTCGGCCCGCGAGATCGCACCGTGCCGCCGCAGCGTGAGGGTCCAGAGCAGTGCGCCGAGCCCGAGCAGGCCGTAGGAGATCAGGTAGCCCGCCAGGACCGAGGGGTGCTGCTGCTGCAGGAGTTCGGGCGCGTTGGCGGTGAGCACGGGCACCGTGAACACCAGGTCCCACATGCCGCCGGCGGCCAGCGCGCCACCGGCCAGCAACAGCAGGAACGGCCGGTCGGCTCGTCCTTCCACGACGGCGACCGACCGGACGTGCAGGCCGACCATCCCCATCAGCAGCGTCGTCGCCGCGAGCAGGCCGAGGACGGCGGCGACGACGCCCACAGGGCTTCCCATGCCGGGCCCGGCGACCTCGGCTGCCACGACGAGGGCCAGCGAGGCCACCGCGAGGGGTCCGGACCACCGTGCGAGCCGGTTGCAGCGGTCGGACAGGTTCTGAATGGACGTGTGCATGCGAGTTCCTCACCGTTCGTGGTCTACCGGCAGCCCGCTCGGCCACCTCCCCGAGGACGCTACGGAGCCGACCCTCCGCTGCCTTCCGCCGACCGGCGTGCCGTCCTGGTCCTCTCGGAGGGCCGATCTCCTCCTCGAGAACGAGCGGGCGACGCCACGCCGGGTCGTATCCTTCGTCGATGATCGATCTGCGGACGCGAACGCTGGCGCCGGATCCCGTCGTACGGGCCTGGTGGCCGGTCCCGCTCGTGCTCGTGCTCGACCAGATCACGCCGGGCATGGCCGCGGCCGGCACGCTCCCGCCGCTGGCGGCGGCGGTGTTCTCGGTGGCGCACGCGCTCCCTCTGCGTTGGCGGGAGCCGCGACCGATCGGTGCGGCCGCCGCCGTGCTCGGTGCAGCCCTGGTGCAGGCGCTGCTGACCGGCCCGACGCTCGCCTTCGGCTCGTGGGTCGCGCTGATGATCGTCGCGTTCGCGGTCGCCAACGGCACCCGGCGCGTCGTGGCGGTGGCGTCCCTGACGTCGATCCTGCTCGGCGTCGGGGTCATCTCGGTCGTCACCGAGCCGGAGGCACCGGTCACCGACATGGTGTTCCCGATCGTGTACTTCGGCGGGGCCTGGGGTGCCGGCCGTCTGGTGCGCAGCCGCCGGCTGGCCGCGGCCCGGCTCTCCGCCCTCGCCGACTCGCTGGCCCGCGAACGGGAGGAGACCGCGCGTCTCGCCGTGGCCGCGGCGCGGGGTCGCATGTCGCGTGAAGTGCACGACATCGTGGCGCATTCGCTGAGCATCATCGTGCTGCAGGCCGAGGCCGCCGAAGCGCTCCTCGAGCGGCAGCCGGCAAAGGTCCAGCGGCCGCTGACCGTCATCCAGCGCACCGGCCGCCAGGCGCTGGACGAACTGCGTCGCATGCTGGACGTCCTCGGCACCGACGACGTCGACGCACCGCTGCCCGGGCTGTCCGACCTGGAGGAGCTGACGCGGACGTTCGAGCGGGCGGGTCTCGCCATCGACCTGCAGGTTGCCGGTCCTGCCGAGACCGTGGCGCCGGGCCTCGGCCTGACCGTCTACCGGCTCGTACAGGAGTCACTGACCAACGTCCTCAAGCACACGGGTGGGGCGCCGTGCCGGGTGCGCGTGACGATCATGGAGGGGCACGTGGACGTCGAGGTGCATGACGACGGCCCACCGCGGGCCGTCGGCACCTCGGTGCCGGGCGCCGGCCGCGGGCTGGCCGGCATGCGCGAGCGGGTCGAGTCGTACGGCGGCGACTTCGTCGGCGCCCCGACGAGCGAGGGCGGCTTCCGCGTCGCCGCCCGGCTGCCGATGGCCGCCGAGGTCGTGGCATGATCCGCCTGCTGCTGGTGGACGACCAGGAGCTCGTGCGCGAAGGGCTGCGCACCATCCTCGACGCCGAGGCGGACCTCGAGGTGATCGGCGAGGCCGGCGACGGCGACGAAGCCGTACGTCAGGCGCGGCTGCTGCGGCCGGACCTGGTGATCGTCGACGTCCGGATGCCGGGGACCGACGGCCTCGAGGCGACCCGCACGCTGCTGGACACCAAGGGGTGGCGACCCCGGGTCCTGGTACTGACCACGTTCGACCTCGACGAGTACGTGTTCGAGGCCCTCCGGGCCGGCGCGTCCGGCTTCGCGCTGAAGTCCGCACCGCGGCATCAGCTCGTCGCGGCGGTACGGACCGCCGCCGACGGCGATCTGGTGCTGGCGCCGGCCGTGACCCGGCGGCTGGTGGACCGCTTCGGCTCACCGCAGCCCCGCCGCCCGCTCCCCGCGGAGCTGACGAACCGTGAGGCCGAGGTGCTGCAGCTCGTCGCGCGTGGCCTGAGCAACGCGGAGATCGGACGCGAGCTGCACCTCGCGACGACGACGGTCAAGACCCATCTCAGCGCGCTGCTGACCAAGCTCCGGGTCCGCGACCGCGTCCAGCTCGTCATCGCGGCGTACGAGCACGGCGTCGTGGAGCCCGGCCCGGACCGCTCCGCCGCGCGCGTGCACCCCCTGGCCTGACCGACGCGGGCTGCTCTCGCGGCCGCGAGAGCCGCCGCGACGGCCGCCGGACGCCTCGGCCAGCACGTGTGGCCCGGGTGATGACCGGCCGACGCGGGTGCGGGATGGTCGGCAGGCGCGACACCGGAGGAGCACGGATGCAACCGCCACCGAACGGTCCCGACACCATCGTCCTCATCCACGGCTTCTGGGTGACCCCTCGCTCGTGGGAGCACTGGATCCGCCGCTACGAGTCGTACGGCTTCCGGGTCCTGGCACCCGCCTACCCCGGCATGGACGTCGAGGTGGAAGCGCTGAACGCCGATCCCTCACCCATCGAGGCGTTGACGTTGCCGGCCATCGTCGAACACCTCGAGCGGATCGTCGGGGCGTTGGATCGCGCGCCGATCCTGATGGGGCATTCGGCCGGCGGGGCGCTCACGCAGATCCTGCTCGACCGCGGCTACGGGGCATGCGGCGTCGCGATCAACTCGGCCCCGACGGAGGGCGTGCGCACGGTGCCGCTGTCCCAGGTGCGCGCGACGTTCCCGGTCCTGAAGAACCCGGCCAACCACCATCGGGCCGTCGCGCTGACGCCCCAGCAGTGGCGCTACGCCTTCACCAACACGTTCTCCGAAGAGGAGTCCCGGCGGCTGTACGAGCGCTACGCCGTGCCGGCCTCGGGCCGGATCCTGCTGGACGGGGTGTTGGCGAACTTCCAGCCCGGGCCGCAGGCCGCGGCGGTCGACTACCGCAACGGCGCGCGGGCGCCGCTGCTGTTCGTCTCCGGGTCCGAGGACCACCTGATGCCGCCGAAGGTGCAACGCGCGAACCTGCGCCACTACAAGGCGGCGACGGTGACCGAACTGCGCGAACATCGCGGCTTCGCGCATCTGCTGCCGGCACAGGAGGGGTGGGAGGCGATCGCCGACGAGGCGCTGCGCTGGGCACTGGAGCACACCGCCCAGCCCACGGCCCGGTCCGCATGACGTCCGGGGCTCAGGACGCGGTCGTGCGCGCACCCACGCAGTCGGGGCAGCGGGCCCGGAACGTGACGTCGACGCCGAGTAGTTCGAAGCCGTGCTGCTCGCCGTCCGGTAGCCGCGGGTCGTCGACGTGGACGTCGAGCATGCGCCCGCACTCCACGCACAGCAGATGGTGGTGGGGGTGCTGGACGTTGGGGTCGTAGCGCTTGCGGCCGTCGGCGTGGGCGACCTCCAGGAGCTCGCCCATGTCCACGAGTTCATGCAGGGTGTTGTACACCGTGGCGAGGCTGACCTCGGGCAGGATCGCCCGCGCCCGGACGAACACCTCGTCCGCCGCCAGGTGGACGTGCTCGCCAGCCATCACCTCGGCGATGACGCGTCGCTGCGCCGTCAGGCGCCAGCCACGGTCGCGCAGGCGCTCCACCAGCGGTTGCACGAACGTTTCCTCGAGACGGTTCGACGGGTCGATGCGGCCGGAACGCTACCAGAGACCCCACTGCTCCAAGAGCAGGTTGCCCCCATCCTTGGAATTGTTCTAGGTTGGGGGCGTCGCACCCGACGTGGTCGATCTGCTCGACTCGGCCGCCGTCGCCCGCAGCCCCGAGCGACCCCAGGACCCTTCGAGGAGGACATCGTGTCCGACCAGCAAGCCTCGCGCCGAGAGTGGAGCGCGCGGACCACGCCCAGCCTGCAGGGCAACGAACACTGGTGGCCCGACCAGCTCAGCCTGAACATCCTGCACCAGAAGCACCCGGACGCGAACCCGCTCGGCGAGAACTTCTCCTACGCCGAGGCGTTCTCGCAACTCGACGTCGAGGAACTGACCCGCGACGTCGACGCGCTGATGACCGACTCCCAGGACTGGTGGCCCGCCGACTGGGGTCACTACGGCCCGTTCTTCATCCGCATGTCGTGGCACGCCGCCGGCACCTACCGTGCGATCGACGGCCGCGGCGGTGGCGGCACCGGTGCGCAGCGTTTCGCGCCGCTCAACAGCTGGCCCGACAACGGCAACCTGGACAAGGCCCGACGCCTGCTGTGGCCGGTCAAGAAGAAGTACGGCGAGAAGATCTCCTGGGCCGACCTGCTGGTCTTCGCCGGCAACCGCGCGCTGGAGACGATGGGCTTCAAGACCTTCGGGTTCGGGTTCGGTCGCGCCGACATCTGGGCGCCCGAGGACGACATCTACTGGGGTCCGGAGACCGAGTGGCTCGCCACCAACGACGAGCGCTACACCGGCGACTGGGAGGACGGCAGCCGGATCCTCGACAACCCGCTCGCCGCGGTCCAGATGGGTCTGATCTACGTCAACCCGGAGGGCCCCAACGGCGTCCCGGACGCGCTGAAGTCCGCACAGGACGTGCGCGAGACCTTCGGCCGCATGGGAATGAACGACCGCGAGACGGTCGCGCTGACGGTCGGTGGGCACACCTTCGGCAAGATGCACGGCAACGGGCCGAAGGAGGCGGTCGGCGGTCTGCCCGAGGAATCCAAGATCCACGAGCAGGGCTTCGGCTGGGCCAACACCCACGAGACCGGCCTGGGTGAGTACACCATCACCTCGGGGTTGGAGGGCGCCTGGACGCCGACGCCGACCACGTGGGACAACACCTACCTGGAGACCCTCTTCTCCCACCAGTGGGAGGTCACCGAGTCGCCGGCCGGCGCGAAGCAGTGGGAACCCGTCGAGGTCAAGGACGGGTTCTGGGTCCCCGACGCGCACGTCGAGGGCAAGCTGAACCCGCCGGTGATGAACACCGCCGACATGGCGATGATCGCCGACCCCGACTACCTCGAGATCGCCAAGGAGTTCCGCGAGAACCCGGACGTGCTCGCCGACGAGTTCGCCCGTGCCTGGTACAAGCTCCTGCACCGTGACATGGGCCCGAGCGCCCGTTACCTCGGCCCCCAGGTGCCCGACGAGGAGCTCATCTGGCAGGACCCGGTCCCCGCGCACGAGGGGCCGCTGGTCACCGAGGACGAGATCGCGACGCTCAAGCAGCAGATCGCGGACTCCGGGCTGACCGCCGCACAGCTGGTCGGCACGGCCTGGGCGTCGGCGTGCACCTACCGCCAGACCGACCACCGCGGTGGTGCCAACGGCGCACGCATCCGTCTCGAGCCGCAGGCGAGCTGGGACGTCAACCTGCGCTCGGGCGTGTCGGCCGTGATCGACAAGCTCGAGGAGGTCAAGGACGCGTCCGGGTTCAACATCTCGCTCGCGGACACGATCGTCCTCGGCGGCAGCGTCGGTGTCGAGATGGCGGCCAAGGCCGCCGGTCGCGACATCACGGTCCCGTTCACCCCGGGTCGCACCGACGCGACCCAGGAGATGACCGAGGTCGACACGTTCGCCTACCTCGAGCCGGTGCACGACGCCTTCCGCAACTACCTGCAGAAGCAGACGAGCATCCCCTCCGAGCACTACCTGATCGACCGGGCGTTCATGCTCAACCTCAGCGCGCCGGAGATGGCGGCCCTGCTCGGTGGCATGCGCGCCATCGGCGCGAACGCCGGTGACGACAACACCGACGGCTACTTCACCGACCGTCTGGGTCAGCTCACGAACGACTTCTTCTTCAACCTCGTCGACATGGGCACCGTCTGGGAGCCCATCGGCGAGGGCGAGGACCGCTTCGAGGGCAAGGACCGCAAGACGGGCGAGACGAGGTGGACCGCCACGCGCGTCGACCTGATCTTCGGCTCCAACTCGGTGCTGCGCGCCATCGCCGAGGAGTACGCCTCCGCCGGCGGCGAGGACCACATGATCGACAAGTTCGTCCAGGGCTGGGTCAAGGTCATGCAGAACGACCGCTTCGATCTGCACCGCTGACGCGAACCGCATCGCACGCGTGCGGCCGCCCCGTCCGGGGCGGCCGCACGCCGTTCGGTTCCCCCGCCCCGGGTTACCGGTAGCCTTCCGGAGTCCTACGCGTCGTGGAACGGGAGGCAAACGATGGCCGTGGAGCCCATGCTCGCCTATCTCGACGGCGGCACCGCCAGCCTGGTGCTGGCCGCCCTGGCCGCGGGCGGCGCTGGCATCGCCGTCCTCGTCAAGATGTACTGGAACCGGTTCCTCGGGCTCTTCTCGGAGAAGCACCGCCTGGCCGCCGAGGAAGCTCGCAGCCAGCTGACGGGCGAATGACCGAACCTGCGCAGCCGCGTCCCACGCACGAAGGCGACCCGACGGCGCAGCCGGACCCCGGCTCCTTCCGCGACCCCACCAACCGGGTGTTCCTCCACGAGGACCGGGTGCTGCGCGGCCTCGACGAGACCGCCGCACGGGACTTCGCCTCCCTTCGCGCCTCCGGCTTCTTCGCCCGGGCCGTGGAGCAGCGGCAACTCGTCGCGACGGAGCTGCTGGACGCGCCACCGGCCGCGCTGGAGCAGGCGGGTTGGGCGGCCGTGCTCGAGCACGAGCGGATCCCGGTCGTCACCTACCCGTACGAGTGGCCCTTCGCGATGCTCCGCGACGCGGCCCTGCTCCAGCTCGACCTGCCCCTTGCGGCGCTCGACGAGGGCCTCACCACCAAGGACGCCACCCCCTACAACGTCCAGTTCGTGGGTGCCCGGCCGACGCACATCGACCTCGGCTCCTTCGAGCGGCTGTCTCCCGGCGAGCCGTGGTTCGGCTACCGGCAGTTCTGCCAACAGTTCCTCTACCCGCTGCTGCTGACCGCCCGTCGCGGGGTGCCCCACCAGCCGCTGCTGCGCGGCTCGGTGCGCGGCGTCACGCCACAGACCTGCGCGGCCTGCCTGCGCTGGTGGGACCTGGCGCGACCGTCGCTGTTCATCCACGTCGCCCTGCAGAGCCTCGCCGAGCGGCGCAAGACCGATGCCGGCCCCGACGGCCACGACGTGCGGGCCGAGCTGAAGTCGGCCGGCTACGGACCGGCGGTCATCCGCGGTCAGCTGCGCAAGCTGCGCAAGCTGGTCGAACGGCTCGAGTGGAAGCAGACCCGGTCCGTGTGGTCGGAGTACTCCGACCGTCAGCACTACGACCCCGAGGACCTGCGCGCCAAGGAGGAGCTCGTCCGCCGCGTGGCCGGCGAGCGCCCGCGGCGGCAGGTGCTGGACCTCGGCGCCAACGACGGGCACTTCAGCCGCATCGCCCTCGAGTCCGCCGAGTACGTGGTCGCCGTGGACCACGATCCGCTGGTCGTCGACCGGCTCTACCGGCAGCTGTCCGAGCAGGGTGAGGAGCGGATCCTGCCGCTCGTGATGGACCTCGCCGACCCGTCGGGCGGGCTCGGCTGGCGGGCGCGCGAACGGTCGCCGTTCGTCGCGCGGGTCCGTCCCGACCTCGTGCTGTGCCTGGCGCTGGTCCACCACCTCGCGATCTCGGAGAGCATCCCGCTGGACGAGGTCGTGGCCTTCCTCGCGGAGTTCTCCAGCGAGGTGATCCTCGAGTTCCCCACGCCCGAGGACCCGATGGTGGCGCTGCTGATGGCCCAGAAGAAGGACCGGGCGGTGCCGGCCGACCGGTACGGCGTCGACGCGCTCGAGCGGGCGCTGGCCACGCGGTTCGACACGCGGCTGCGCACGGAGCGGGGCACGCGGCTGCTGTACGACCTCGTCCCCCGCGGCCGCGGCCAGCCGATCGAGGTCCACGCGACCGCGTCCGCGCAGCCCGTGCCCGACGGCGAGACGCGGCCCTCGGGGCCGTGAGCACCACGGAGCGGCCGGCCGACGCTCGCCCCGGCCCTGGTGGCGGTCCCCTGGTGCGGGCGCTGCGGATCTTCGGGCTGTGCGGACTGGCGGTGGCGCAGCCGCTGCTCGATGTACTCGGAGGTGGGGTCGCCTTCTTCGTGACGCACGACGCGTCGCGCCTGCAGGTGCTGCTGGTGGCGGTGGCCGTGCTGCTGGGGCCGGCGGCGCTGCTCGTGCTCGTGGTGGAGGCGCTCCGGGCCTGGTCCGTGGCGGTTGGCGAGCGAGCGATGGCCGTGGTGGTCGGCCTCCTGCTGGGCGTGACGATCGCCTCGGCGGTGGACCGGGCCGCCGCACTGCCGCTGCCGGCGTACGCCGCACTGCTGCTGGTGATCGGCGCGGCCGGTGCGACGGCCTACGCCCGGCTGGAGCCGGTGCGCAGCTTCACCACGTTCCTGGCGCCGGCGCCGCTGCTGTTCGCCGTGGTGTTCCTGTTCTTCTCGCCGGTGCGTGCGCTGGTGGTGGGCGACGACCCGGAGTCGCTGGCGGCGGCCGAGGCCCGCGCGACCGACGTCGTCATGGTGATCTTCGACGAGCTCCCGCTCGGTGCGCTGCTGGACGAATCCGGGGCGATCGACGAGGCACGCTTCCCGGGGTTCGCCCGGCTGGCCGCCACCTCGACGTGGTACCCGAACGCCACCACCGTGGCGCCGGAGACGACCGCGGCGGTGCCGGCGCTGCTGACCGGCCGGCTGCCGGAGGTGGGGGCCGAGGCGGCCGCGTCGCCGGTGGCGGCCGCGCATCCGCGGTCGCTGTTCACCATGCTGGGCGGCTCGCATGACCTGCGCGTGCACGAATGGGTCACGCGCCTGTGCCCCGCCGAACTGTGTGACGAGCGTGCCCAGACGGTCGCGGAGGAGCAGCCGAGCCTGTCTCGGGACGTCGCGGTCGTGGCCGGCCACCAGGTACTGCCGCAGCGCCTCGCGGACCGTGTACTGCCCTCCATCTCCGGCCAGTGGGCGGGCTTCGGGATGGACTCGCCCGCCACGGACGGGACCGGGACCGGCGACCCAACCGACCAGGACGGGCCGGACGGCGATGGCGAGGCGGAGGCGCGTCCGGAGCGGCACCGGTTCGGCGCGGCGCTGCAGGCCCTGGAGGCGGAGGCGAGCCCGCAGCTGTGGTTCGCACACGAGCGGCTCCCCCACCGTCCGTCGACGCTGCTTCCCGACGGCACCCGCTACCCGCGGGCCTTTCCGTTCGACTGGTGGAGTCATCACCGGCCGGACGCCTCGATCGTCTACCGCCAGCAGTTCCAGCTGCAGGTGAAGTACGTCGACCGTCTGCTCGAGCAGCTGCTCGACCGCCTGGAGCGGGAGGACCTGGAAGACGCGCTGCTGGTCGTCGTCAGCGACCACGGGCTGAGCTTCCGGCCGCACGGCCACCCACGGGCGTATTCCAGCCCGCAGCCCTCGGAGCTGGCCGACGTCCTGCCGGTACCGCTGTTCGTGCGCTACCCGTCACAGGAAGACGGCGAGGTGGATCCGCGCGACGCCAGCGTGATCGACGTCGTGCCCACCGTCGCCGATGTGGTGGGCGTACAGCTGCCGACGGACTGGGAGTTCGACGGCCGTTCGTTGCGGGCCGAGGACGCCGGTGAGCGGCGTCAGTTCTGGCAGCCGCTGGGCGAGCTGTCCGACGACCTCGCGGTTGCCGATCCGCTGCAGCTGGCCCGCGAGAACGCCGAGCTGTTCGGCCCGGGCGGTGGTCCGCACGACCTCTACGCCATGGGTCCGCACGGGGATCTGGTCGGCGAGGCGCTGCAGCGCGGGGACCCCGTCGAGGAAGCGGTCGTCGAGCCGCTCCATCACGACGCCTACGACGACGTCGATCCGGAGTCCGGCCGGCTGCCGGCGTTCTACGAGGCCGAGGTGTCCGGGCTCGAGTCCGGGCAGTGGGTGGCAGTGGCCGTCGACGACGTCGTCGCGGGCGTCGGTCTGGTGATCGAGCCCTCGGAGGGGCCGGCCCGCATCAAGGCGATGCTCGACCCGAGCCTGTTCCTGGCGGGCAGCAACGACGTCGAGGCCTTCCTGGTCGACGAGGACACCTCGACCCTGCGCCCGATCGCGCGTGCGCCCGAGTCAGCCGGCACGGCCGGGTGACGCGCCGTCGGTGGCGGAGGTTACGCTCCGCCCCGCGACAGCGACACGGCCCCCTGACGCGGCCCGCGGGGCAGCACGATGAGCGAACAGCGGATCATCACACAGGACACCTTCGGCGGCCCCGAGGTGTTGCGCCCGGGCACGGCTGCGGTCCCGGACCCGCTCCCGACCGAGATCCGCGTCCGCGTCACCGCCGCCGGCGTCAACCCGGTCGATGCCAAGACGCGATCGGGACGGGGCATGGCCTCGGTGCTCGGCGAACCACCGTTCGTGCTCGGGTGGGACGTCGCCGGCACCGTGGACGCGGTGGGGCGTGGGGTCACCCTGTTCGGCGTCGGTGACCGGGTCATGGGCATGCCACGGTTCCCCCAGCAGGCCGCCGCCTATGCGGAGTACGTCACGGCCCCGTCACGGCATTTCGTCGCGACCCCGAACGGCCTCGACGACGTGCACGCCGGTGCCCTGCCGATGGCTGCGCTGACCGCCTGGCAGTCGCTGGTCGACACGGCCCACGTCGCGTCCGGCGACCGGGTCCTCGTGCAGGGCGCCGGCGGCGGGGTCGGGCACGTCGCCGTGCAGATCGCCAAGGCCCGGGGCGCCCACGTCGTCGCGGTCGCCAGTGCCGCCAAGCACGACCTGCTCCATGACCTCGGAGCCGACGAACTGATCGACTACCGCGACGCGGACCTGGCCGAAGCCACGCAGCCCGTCGACGTCGTGTTCGACCTCGTCGGTGGCGACGCGACGGTCGCGTCGATCCAGACACTCCGGCGCGGCGGGCAGGTCGTGATCGCGCCGGGTGGCCTCGCCGACGATGCCCGGCGGCTCGCCGAGGACCGCGGCGTCCGCCTGGTGCCGATCCTGGTCGAGCCGGACCGGGCCGGCCTGCTGGCCGCCAGCGTCCTGGTCGCCGACGGCCGCCTCCGTGTCCACGTGAGCAGGACGTTCCCGTTGGCGGACGCCCGCTCCGCCCACGAGGCGATCGAGTCCGGTCACACGCCGGGCAAGCTGGTGCTGACCGTCGGTGCCTGAGCGCGGATCCGCCCTTCGATCTCGGTCACCGCGGCGTAGAGGTCGTCGCGATGCTGCTCGACGACTCGTTCGACGCTGAGTACCCGACGGCGCCAGGTGAGGTTGATGCAGCCGATCACCCGTTCGCTGCTGCGGATCGGCACGGCGATCGACATCCGCTGGTCGTCGTGGACGTCCCGACCACCGGCGTAGTCGCCGCCGAAGTCCGGGTCACGAACGCTGCAGCCGCGTGCCCGCGTCTCACGCACCATCCGTTCGATCCACGCGTCGTCGTGGGCGAGTTCGTGGCCGGGCGTCGTCTTCTGCCGCAACCGTCGCAGCACCGACTCCCGTTCGGTCGCGGCGCAGAACGCGAGGTAGGCCCGGCCGGACGCCGAGCGCAACATGTTGACCCGGTAGCCGACCGGGTTGCGCCGCACGTCGTCGAAGTACGCCTTGCGGCTGTTGGTCTCCAGCGTCTCCATGTAGTCCAGCCGCGGCACCGACAGCACCGATGGCCACCGGCTCTTCGTCACGAGGTCCTCGAGAACGGGCGAGGCGACCTCCACGAGCCAGTCCGTGTCGTCGAGCTGGCCGCGGTGCAGCAGCGAATGGCTCGGCAGGAACGCGCCGTCGGCCAGCCGCTGCCAGACGAAGCCCTGCTGGTGGCAGGTGAACAGGATCCGCGTCAGCGTGCTCTTGGGCAGGCCTGTGGCGAGGTGGAGGTCGTGGAGGCTCGCCGCCCGCATCTCGTGCAGCACCTTCAGCACCTGCAGGCCACGGCCGAGCGCCGTGATCGGTTCGACCTGGTACTGCCGCAAGCTCGTCCCACGTTCCGGTCTCCGAAATCCTATCGTTTTCTCCTTGCCCTTCGTCCGGAGCCGGGGCAGCCTCGATCGTGGAGAGCGGGAGAGGCCGGGAGCAGGCGAGGTGGTCGACCAGGTCGTCGGGGCCGGTACGGCGCATGGCGTGGCGGAGGGCGAGACCCTCTGGTCCCCCAGCGCCGAGTGGATCGAGCGCACGAACCTGACCCACTTCCTGGAGTGGTTGCGCGACCGGCGGGGCCACGACTTCGGGGACTACTTCGAGCTGTGGCGCTGGTCGACGACCGACCTCGAGGGATTCTGGGGCGCGCTCTGGGACTACTTCGACATCCAGGCGTCGGCGCCGCCGCAGCGAGTCCTCGGCCGTCGCGAGATGCCGGGGGCCGAGTGGTTTCCCGGTGCCCGGCTCAACTACGCCCAGCACGTCCTCCGCCAGGTGCGTCCCGGCAGCGACGCGCTCTACCACGTCGGCGAGGACGTGCCCTCGACCGGGATGGCCTGGGAGGAGTTGGCCGCCCAGGTCCGGACGCTGGCGAGCCGGCTGCGCGAGCTCGGCGTGCAGCCGGGGCAGCGGGTCGCCGCCTACGTGCCCAACATCCCCGAGGCCATGGTCGCGCTGTTCGCGACGACCGCCATCGGCGCCGTGTGGGCGAGCTGTTCACCGGACTTCGGATGGCGCGGCGCGGCCGACCGGTTCGCCCAGCTCGAACCGACCGTGCTGTTCGCCGTCGACGGATACCGGTACGGCGGCCGGGAGTTCGACCGACGCGACGAGGTGCGCCAGCTGGTCGAGGCACTGCCGACGCTCACCCAGGTCGTGCACGTCTCGCACCGGTTCGGCGACGGCACGCCCCCGACGACCGAGAACGTGGCGAGCCACCGCTGGGAGGACGTCCTCGACGGTCCAGCCGTCCCGGCGGAGGAGTTCGCGTTCGAGCAGGTGCCGTTCGACCATCCCCTGTGGGTGCTGTTCTCCTCGGGTACCACGGGACTGCCGAAGGCGATCGTGCACGGCCACGGCGGGATCCTGCTCGAGCAGCTCAAGCTCCAGACCTTCCACATGGACCTGCGGCGCGGGGACCGGCTGTTCTTCTTCACGACGACCAGCTGGATGATGTGGAACTTCATCGCGAGCTCGCTGCTGCTTGGCGTCGCCCCGATCCTGTACGACGGCAACCCGGCCCATCCCGGCCCGGAGGTGCTGTGGCGCGTGGCGCAGGACGCCCGTGCGACGCTCTTCGGGGCCAGCCCCAGCTACGTGCGGCTCATGGATCAGGCCGGCGTCGTCCCGCGCGAGCAGTTCGACCTGTCGGCGCTCCGCACGATCATGCCGGCCGGGTCACCGGTCTCCCCCGAGATCACGGCCTGGTTCTACCGCAACGTCAAGGACGACCTGTGGGTCGCCACCGGGAGCGGCGGCACCGACTGCTGCACCGGGTTCGTCGGTGGTGTGCCCACGCTGCCGGTCCGGGCCGGCGAGATCCAGGCCCCCTCCCTCGGTGTGGCGGTCGCAGCGTTCGCCCACGACGGCCGACCGGTGGTCGACGAGGTCGGCGAGCTCGTGATAACCGAACCGATGCCGTCGATGCCGCTCGGCTTCTGGGGCGACCGGGACCACCAGCGGTACCGCGAGACGTACTTCGCCGACTTCCCGGGCGTCTGGCGGCACGGCGACTTCTTCCGCATCAACGAGCGGGGCGGCTGCTACGTGCTGGGGCGGTCGGACGCCACGCTCAACCGTCACGGCGTCCGCATCGGCACCGCCGAGATCTACCGCACCCTCGCGCAGCTCGACGAGGTCGAGGACGCGCTGATCGTGAACCTCGAACGCGCCGACGGCGGGTTCTTCATGCCGCTGTTCGTCAAGCCCGCACCCGACGTGGAGTTCGACGCGAGCGTCGTCGACCGGATCCGCGACCGGCTGCGGCGCGACTACACGCCGCGCCACGTCCCCGACGACGTCGTGGCCGTGCCCGACATCCCCGTCACCTTGACCGGGAAGAAGCTGGAGGTGCCAGTCCGCAAGCTCCTGCTCGGCACACCCGTCGAGCAGGCCGTCAACCTCGAGGCGGTGGCGAACCCTGCCGCGCTCGAGCCGTTCCTGGAGTACGCACGTCAGCACGCCATGTGACGCGGCCGGACCACGCGAGGGAGACGCGACGAGGCGGTCGGCCGCCAACCGGGAGGATGGGAGAACGATGACCGACGCGAGCGAGCGGACCTTTCCGCTGCCGAGCGAGATCACCGATGTGCCGGGGGCCGAGAACTGGGCGTCGATGTACCCCGCGTTCACGAGGTTCCGGCCCGGGGACGACCAGCGGTTCTGGTTCTACAACTCGATGCACTTCCCCGAGCCGATGCCGGCGTTCGACGCCATCACGGCGGAGGTGCCGTACACGGCGATCGGGGCCAACACGGCGCGGTTGTTCGCCTTCCCGACGACCCTCGGCATCGAGCACCGGATCGTCAACGGACGGGTCTACATCACGGCGAACCCGGTGCTCGACGAGGACGAGGTCGCCCGCCGGCTGCAGGAGTTCGAGCGGCGTGCCGGCCACTACTACGAGAACTGGGACGACATCTACACCGGTTGGAAGGCGCGCATCGACGCCCTCATCCGGGAGGTGGACGACATCGAGGTGCCGGCGCTGCCCGAGCTCGACGACCTCGACGCCATCACGAGCGCACGCGGGTATGCGCAGAACCACCTCGTGCGGGAACGGTGGCACCGCTGCATCGACCTCTTCTCGATGATGTGGCACCACCACACCGAGCTGCTGATGCTCGGCTACGGGGCCTACGTGGTGTTCTTCGAGTTCTGCAAGACGGCGTTCCCCGAGATCCCGGATCAGATGGTCGCGCGGATGGTCGCGGGCATCGACGTGATCATGTACCGGCCCGACGAGGAGCTGAAGAAGCTGGCGCGGCTGGCCGTCGAGCTGGGCCTCGACGACGTCTTCGTCGAGGACGCCCGAGCGGACGCGATCCTCGCGCAGCTCGAAGCCCGCGGAGAAGCCGGCTCGCAATGGGTGAAGGCGATGGACGAGGCACGCGACCCCTGGTTCAACGTCTCGACCGGTGACGGCTTCTACCACCACCACCGCAGCTGGAACGACGACCTGACGGTGCCGTTCTCGGCGTTGCCGCGGTACGTCAGGCTCGCCAAGGAGGGCGACCCGCTGCTGCGCCCGACGGAGCAGTTGCAGGAAGAACGCGAACGGATCGTCGCCGAGTACCGGTCGCTGCTGCAGACGGACGAGGACCGGGCCGCGTTCGACCAGATGCTCGGTCTGTGTCGCGTCGTCTTCCCGTACGTCGAGGACCACAAGTTTTACTGCGAACACTGGTTCACCAGCCGCTGGTACGCGAAGCTGCGGGAGTTCGGGGCGTTGTTGCAGCGGTTCGGGGTCGTCGAGCAGGCGGACGACATCTTCCACCTGCAGCACTACGAGGTCGATCAGGCCCTCGCGGACGTGATGCTCGCGTGGGCGGCCGGCGGATCGGTCGTCAGCGCCGAGCACGTCCAGGCGGTCGTCGCCGACCGCAAGCAGATGCTGGCGACCCTGGCGGAGTGGAACCCGCCGCCCGCGCTCGGGCCGGTCCCCGAGGCGCTCAACGATCCCGCCGTGAAGATGCTGTGGGGTGTCACCTCGGAGACGATCGAGGCGTGGGCCACCGCCGCCAACGTCAGCGGGAACGAGATCCGTGGCTACGCCGCCTCACCCGGCGTGGTGGAGGGCACCGCCCGTGTGCTGCGCAGCGTCAACGAGATCGGCGAGGTGCTCGACGGCGAGATCCTCGTCGCGACCGTCACGGCCCCGAGTTGGGGCCCGGTCTTCGGCAAGATCCGGGCCGCCGTCTCCGACATCGGCGGGACGATGTCGCACGCGGCGATCGTGGCCCGCGAATACGGCATGCCGGCGGTCGTCGGGACCGGTCAGGCCACGGAGCGCATCCGTACCGGGCAGCGGCTCAGGGTCGACGGAGACCGAGGCATCGTCACGATCCTCGACGGGGACGGCCGATGAGCAGACCGGGGCAGGCGACCGAGCTGGTCCGACGCCTGGACCAGCTCGGGACGAACGACCGGCCGGAGGTCGGCGGCAAGGGCGCGAGCCTCGGCGAGCTGATCCGCACGGGCATCCCCGTGCCCCCCGGCTTCGTGGTGACGACCCGCGGGTTCCTGCGTGCGCTGGAGACGTTGGACCCCGGTGCCGAGTTGCGGGCCAGGATCGGGCAGCTGCCGCCAGACGCCGCGGCGGCGGACCCCACGATCCGACCGCTGCGGGACCGCATCCTCGGCGCGCCGTTGCCCGACGACGTGCGCGACGCGATCGTCGCGGCGTACCGGGAGCTCGGCGCTGACGCGACACCTGTCGCCGTGCGATCGAGCGCGACGGCCGAGGACAGTGCCGAGGCGAGCTTCGCCGGCCTGCAGGACACCTACCTGTGGGTGCGGGGCGCCGAGGACGTCGTCGAGCACGTACGCCGGTGCTGGGCGAGCCTGTACAGCCTGGAGGCGGTGTCGTATCGGCGACAGCGCGGGCTCGGCGAGGACGGGCTCGCGATGGCGGTCGTCGTCCAGGAGATGGTCGACGCCCGCTGTTCGGGGGTGATGTTCACGTGCAGCCCGACCACCGGGGACCCGTCGGTGATCGCGATCGAATCCGGCTGGGGGCTCGGGTCCGCGATGGTCAGCGGCGAGGTCACGCCCGACGCCTTGGTCGTCAGCAAGGTGACCGGCGAGGTCGTCAAGCGCGAGATCGCGGTCAAGACCCACTGGCACCGGATGGACCCCAGCGGTCACGGTGTCGTCTCCGAGGAGGTGCCCGAGGACTTGCAGGCGCGCCCCTGCCTCAGCGAGTCCCAGCTCACCGCCCTGACCCGGCTGGCCCGCCGCGTGGAACAGCACTACGGCTGCCCGCAGGACATCGAGTGGGCGATCCCGACGGACGCCGGGGAGACCGACATCGTGCTGCTGCAGAGCCGTCCGGAGACGGTGTGGGCGAACCGGCCGGCACAGCCCGTGGCGGCACCGAAACCACGCGCGTTCGACCACGTGCTGGGGGTGCTCGGCGGGCAGGCCCGTCACCGCGGAGACGACCGGTGAACCTCACCAACGACGACGTCCAGGAGCTCCTCCGGCTGCTCGATCAGGTCCCGCTCGACGAGTTCGAGGTCACCACCGACCGGTTCCATGTGCGGCTGCGGCGTTCGGGCAGCGACGGCTGGACCCAGGTCCGCCAGGTGACGGCGCCGCCACGGCCGGCGGTCACCGTCGAAGCCCACGCCACCGCGACCACCGGCGCGCCGGACGCGCCCGAGCGTGAGCCGGTCGAACTCGAAGGGCGGCTGGCGGTCCGAGCCCCGCTGCTCGGGACCTTCTACCGCGCGCCGCGACCCGGCGCCGACCCGTTCGTCGAGGTCGGCGACCACGTCGACGAGGACACGGCGGTCGGCATCGTGGAGACCATGAAGCTCATGAACTCGGTCCCGGCAGGCGTGGTCGGGACGGTGGTCGAGATCCTCAAGGGCAACGCGGAGTTCACCGAGAAGGACGAGATCCTGATGGTCGTCGAACCGGACGTACCGTGATCCTGCGTCGAGTGCTGATCGCCAACCGCGGCGAGATCGCCGCCCGGATCATCGGCACCTGTCAGTGGCTCGGCATCGAGGCGATCCTCGCCGCCTCGGACGCGGACCTCGACTCGCTACCGGCGCGCCTCGCCGACGGCGTCGTCCGGCTCGGCCCCGCCCCCGCCGGGCAGAGCTACCTCGACGTCGAGGCAGTCGTCGCCGCAGCGCGAACCGTCGGCGCGGACGCGATCCATCCCGGGTACGGGTTCCTCTCCGAGAACGAACGCCTGGCCCGCGCCTGTGACGCCGCCGGCATCGTCTTCGTCGGCCCCACGGCCGGCCAGCTCGCGGCCGTCGGCGACAAGCTCACCGCCCGCCGTCACGCGCTCGAGGCCGGTCTGCCCGTCGTCCCCGGCGGCGAGGTGGACGACGTTGCGAGCGCCGAGTCGCTGGTCGACCGGCTCGGCCTCCCGGTGCTGGTCAAGGCCGTCGGCGGCGGCGGTGGGCGCGGGATGCAACGGGTGACGGATCGCTCGCAGTTGCGCACGACACTCGACCGCTCGATGGCCGAGGCGGAGGCGGCCTTCGGCGACCCGCGCGTCTACCTCGAACGCTTCGTCGTCTCCGGGCGGCACGTCGAGGTGCAGGTGCTGGGTGACGGTGCCGACGTCGTCCACCTCGGCACCCGCGACTGCTCGGTCCAGCGCCGCTACCAGAAGCTCATCGAGGAGGCGCCGGCGCCCTGCCTCGACGACGCGCTGCGCGATCGCATGCACGACGCCGCCGTCGCGTTCGCGCGCCACCTGGGGTACCGCGGCGCCGGGACGGTGGAGTTCCTCGTCGACCGTGAGCGTGGCTCGTTCTACTTCCTCGAGATGAATGCCCGGCTGCAGGTGGAGCATCCGGTCACGGAGGCGATCACCGGCGTGGACCTCGTCGCCGAGCAGATCGCGGTCGCCGAGGGCCAGCCGCTGCGACTGCGGCAGTCCGACGTGACCTTCCGCGGTCATGCCTTCGAGTGCCGGATCAACGCCGAGGACTGGGAGCGTGACTTCGCCCCGACGCCCGGCACCGTGACCGAGGCGATCTTCCCGGCCGGACCGGGAATCCGCATCGACACGCACGTGCAGGCCGGCGCCGTGGTGCCGCCCTTCTACGACTCGCTGATCGCCAAGCTGATCGTCCACGCCGGGGATCGGCCGTCGGCGCTCGAGCGGCTGCGCAGTGCCCTGCGCCGATGCGCCATCGACGGGGTGTCGACGACCGTGCCGATGCACCTGGCCGTCGCCGACGATCCGGAGTTCGCCCGTGGTGGCGTGGACACCCGGTGGTTCCCGCAGTTCCTCGAACACGGCTCCCCCGCCCCCGCCGCTGCGCCCGCCGGGAGGCTCGGCCCATGACCCGGATCCAACTCGTCGACGTGTCGCTACGTGACGGCAACCAGAGCCTGTGGGGTGCGGTCGGCCTGAAGACGCCCCACGTCCTGCAGATCGCCCCGGTGATGGACCGGGTGGGGTTTCGCGCGCTGGACTTCACCTCGAGCACCCACATGGGCGTCTCCGTCCGCACGCACCGCGAGGACCCCTGGGAACGGATCCGGCGAACGCATGCGGCCATGCCGAACACGCCGCTGCAGTTCATCGGGACCGGTTTCCGGTTCATCTCGTGGGAACGACAGCATCCCGACGTCATGCAGTTGATCTACGACCGGCTCGTGGTCAACGGTCTCTCGCGGTTCGTGGTGCTCGATCCGATGCACGACATGGATGCGGTGCGCGCGACGGCCGCAGCCATCCGCAAGGCGGGCGGCTCCGAGATCATCGCCGCGTTGACCTACACCGTCAGCGAGGTGCACGACGACGCGTTCTACGCCCGCCTGGCCGCGGAGATGACCGCCTGCCCGGACATCGATCGGGTCTACATCAAGGACCCCGCCGGCCTACTCACGCCCGATCGCGCCCGGACCCTGATTCCCGGGATCACGGCCGCGCTCGACGGCACGCCGCTGGAACTCCACTCGCACTGCACGCTCGGCCTGTCGCCGCTGACCTACCCCGCGGCACCCGCCTTGGGCGTGGAGGTCCTGCAGGTGGCGTGCGGCGCGCTGTCCAACGGCACGTCCCTGCCCGACGCCGAACGGACGGTCGCCAACGTCCGCGAGCACGGGCACGAGGTCGAGGTCGACGACCGGCTGCTCGCGGTCGTCGCCGAGTACTTCCGTCGGTTGGCCCGGGCGGAGTCCCTCCCGTTCGGGACACCGCAGGAGTACGACGCCTCGTTCCTTCGCCATCAGGTCGCCGGTGGCGTGATGACCACGATGCGCCGACAGCTCGCCGAGCTCGGGCTCGAGCACCGGTTCGGCGACGTGATGGAGGAGGTCGGCGTGGTCCGCGCGGAACTGGGGTATCCGATCATGGTGACGCCGTTCCCCCAGATGGTGTGCTCCCAGGCGCTGTACAACGTCATCGACGGCGAGCGCTACCGCAACGTCTCCGATCAGGTGATCCGGTACGTGCTCGGCAGCTTCGGCCGCCCGACGGTTCCCGTCGACCCGGACGTCCGTGACCGGATCCTCGGTCGCCGCCGGGCCCAGGAGCTCGCCGAGGAGCCATCACCGCCGACGCCGGAGGAGCTTCGCGCCCGCTTCGGTCGCCACCTGCCGGACGAGGAGCTGTTGCTCCGAGCCACGATGCCGGCCGAGCAGGTCCACGCGATGCTGGCCGCGGGACCGTCACCGGCGTCGTACAACCCTGAGCGGCAGCCGATCGACCGGCTGCTGCGGGAGCTCGCGGACCGGCCGCCGATCGCCGAACTGAGCGTGGGATCCGACGAGTTCGCGTTGACCGTACGCAGTCGAGGGCAGGGAGCTCCTCATGGCGGCTGATCGCGAGCGAGCCGGCGGCGCGGCGGTCGCGTCGGCCGACGAACGGCTGCGCACCATCCGTGGCTTCGTGTTCGACATGGACGGCACGCTGGTGCTCGGCGACCGGCGCAACAAGGGGCTCGTGCCGCTGCCGGGTGCCCGAGAACTCCTGGCCTGGCTGGACGACCGTGCCGTGCCCTACGCGGTCGTGACGAACGGCACGACACGCACCCCGGCCGCGTACGCCGAGGTGCTCCGCGGACTCGGGTTGGGGGTCGCGGACGGCCGCCTGCTGACCCCCGCGAGCGGTGCCGTCGCGGTGCTGACCGAGCGGGGCGCGCGACGCGTCGTCGTACTCGGACACGAGGCCATCGCCGGGCCGATCCGGGACGCCGGCATGGAGGTCGTCGAGCCGGTCGGGCAACCGCAGGCCGACGCGGTCATGGTCGGCTGGTTCCCGGACTTCACGCTGCCGCCGCTGGAGGCCGCCTGCCACGCGATCTGGGGCGGCGCCAGGCTGTACAGCGCGTCCCAGTCGCTCTTCTTCGCCACCGCGGAAGGTCGCACGCTCGGCACGTCCCGAGCGATCTGCGGGGCGATCGAGGCGATCACCGGCGTGACCCCGGAGATCGTCGGCAAGCCGTCACCGCACCTGCTGCGCAGCGCGGCCGAGCGACTGGCCCTACCCCTCGAGGAGATCGCGGTCGTTGGAGACGACCCGGCCCTGGAGACGCCCATGGCGCATGCCGGCGGTTGCCTGGCCATCGCGGTGGAGACCGGCGTCGGCGGGCCCGACGACCTCGCCGCACTGCCCGCCGAGGAACGACCCCACTTCGTGTTCCGTGGCGTGGACGAACTGCTCGACCGGTTGCGGGACCTGTGGGACTGACCGCTCCTCCCGGCGTCACGTGCGCACCGCCGTCGTCGACGGGTTGGCCTGCCGTCAGTGGTGGGCGTCCCACCACCGCAGCACACGCAGGGCACGCAGGGTGACCCATCGCGAGGGCCGTCCCTCGCCGTCGTCGACGTCGAACCAGGTCCGCCCGGTCGGGTTCCAGTCCAGCGGCCAGGTCCCGTCCTCGAGCCGGCGCGCGCGGACGTGGTCGATCGCCTCGCCCAGCCGCGAGTCGGGTGCCGCACCGGTCAGCGCCGCCGCAGCGCGGAAGTGGTCGAGGCCGCGCAGCACGTCGTAGTGCCACCGGTTGGGGTGCACGAAGGCCAGGTAGCGCGGGTCGGCGGGCTCGCCGCTGCTCAACCGCCGGAACAGCGAACGCGCGAGCAGGTACTCCTCCCCCGAGCGGCGCGCCTCACGGATGGCGTCGGTGCCGCCGGTGACCTGCTCGTACTGCAGCAGCCCCTCTACGACGTTGATGGTCGTGTCGAACGACGAGCGGACCGAGCCGTACTCGGCGTCGCAGTTCCAGCCGCCGTCGTCGAGCCGTTCGTCGAGGAGACGCGAGACGATCGGGGTGACGTCGACGCCGAAGTAGGCGCCGTTGGCGACGGTCAGGCCGTTGATGCACGGCTCGACCTCGCCTTCCCAGTACGGCTGGCCGTCGTGCTCCCAGCGGGCGTTCTCGCCGATGAGCCGCACCATGCGCGGGACGCGGTCCGAGGCGGGGTCGAGCCCGAACTCCCGCAGCTGCGCCAGCACGTGCGACGTCGTGGTCCAGGGCTGGCCCGGCTCGGTGCCGCCCCAGACGTAGTCGGCCGGGAAGTGGGCCCCGCCGTCCCACTGCCCGTCGTCGTCCTGGTGGGCGAGCAGGCGGGCCCCCCAGCCGTGCGTCTCCACCCTGGCCCGCTCGGCCTGCCACTCCTCGGCCGGCGCGTCGAGCAGGTCCCGCATGACCTGCCACCGGATCGCCGGATCCGACTCGTCCGGGTCCATCAGCCAGTCGATCACCGCCTGCTCGTCGGTCATCGCCCCCCTCCCGGCTCGTTCAGCGACGCTGCAGCATGTCCGGCGACGTCGCCGGTGTCGAGCCGCCTCGTGCGTCACGCGTCACGTCCTCGGGCGGTCGCGCTCGGGGGCCCGCGGCGCGCCGTGTCAGCTGACGGCCTGCGCGACGAGCGCGGCCAGCCGCTCCCAGGCCTGCTCGGTCACGTCGTCGGCCAACGCGTACGACGACGGCCACAGACCGCTGGGGTCGTCGAGGTTCGCCTCGCCGCTGAACCCGAACGTCGAATAGGGCTCCTTGTCCATCCGCCCGCTGCGGAAGAAGCAGACGACCTTCTTCTTGCGGGCGTACGCGGGCTGGCCGTAGTACAGCTTCGGAGACAGCTCCGGTGCGACGGTCGTCACGACGTGGTGCACGCGCTCGGCCAGGGCGCGGTCCTCGTCGGGCATCTCGGCGATCTTGGCCAGCACGTCCGCCTCGTCGGCGGCGGCCTTGTCTCCGCGGTCCGCCTGGGCCCGCAGCTCCTCGGCCCGCTGCTTCATGGCGGCCCGCTCCTGCTCGGAGAACCCCTCGGCCGCGGCCGCGCCCTCGTCCGGCGTCGATGTCGTGCCCATCCGTTGTTCCCCTCGTCCGCTGCTGGCGTCCATGCGTTGGATCGGCACCGTAGACGCCCGCCCTGACCGGACCTTCTCGATTCCTGACCGAAGGGGGCGGACATCCTCTGTCCGCGTCGCGTCCTACGGTCGGGAGCGGTCGCCGGGCGCCACGGGGGTGCCGGAGAGGCCGGGAGGAGCCGTCGTGGACATGAAGCTCGAACTCGTGCCGGTGCCGGTCAGCGACGTCGACCGCGCCAAGGCCTTCTACACGGATCAGGTCGGCTTCGTGTGCGACCACGACCACCAGGTCCACCCGCAGCTGCGGTTCGTGCAGCTCACGCCTCCCGGGTCGGCCTGCTCGATCGTCATCGGGGACGGCATCACGGAGATGGCGCCCGGATCCCAGCAGGGGCTGCAGATGGTGGTCCAAGACGTCCGCGCCGTCCGGGACGAGCTCACCGGCCGGGGGGTCGACGCGACCGAACCCGACGAACAGCCGTGGGGCACCTTCGTCGCGTTCGCCGACCCGGACGGCAACACCTGGTCGCTGCAGCAGCTGCCCGCCGCACCCTGAGCCCGCTCGGGGGCCTGGCACCGGCGGTCGTGGCCCCGGATCCGGCGGCGCGCCGCCGTGACGACCCCCGCCACGGGTCAGGCGTTGGCAAGGGCCGCGTGCAGTGCCTGACGCAGGGCGACGTCACGCGGGTCGCCCCGCAGGTCCATGCCCATGCGATCCGTCACGTAGCCGTATCCGAGGCGCAGCGCGGGGTCCGCGAATCCCATCGAGCCGCCCGCTCCCGGAGCGCCGAACGCGGTGTCGGCGCCGAAGGCGAACGTCTCGCTGGGCTTCATGAATCCCAGCGAGAACTTGGCCGGTCCGCGGAAGCACGCGTCGTACCAGCCCTGTCGCGCCGGCGTGGCCGGTGCAGCGAGCGCGTCGATGGTCTCCTGCCGCAGGTCGAGCGGTCCGCCAGGCGCGGCGAACGCGCCGTAGGCGGTGGCGATGGCCCGGGCGCTGGCGACCGCCCCGCCCGAGGGCACCTCGATCTCCCGCACGATCACGCGGTCGCGGTCGACGTAGAAGCCGGTCCCGGGATTGGCCACCAACGAGCGGTGCAGCACCGAGTGGGGCCGCAGCGCGTCGACCGTGAGCGAGATTGGCATCGAGGTCAGCCGAGCCCACCGTCCCGGGGGCACCAGGACGGCGAGCCGCTCGTTCGGCACCGACGCCGGCGTGCCGATGAAGACCTCCTCGCCGACTCCGAGGGGGACGGCGATGTCCTCGTGGAGGATGCGGCCGATGGTGCGGTGCGCGGGATCGATGCGCCGCACCAGCTCGTTCTCGTAGAACCCGAGCGTGATGGCGTGATACGCCTGCCGCTCCCCCGGCGGCCAGATGGGACGCTGGCGCTCCATGACGCCGGCCAGGCGGTCGAGGTCGGCGACCAGCTCGCGGTCGACCGGCTCGTCGAAGCCGAACAGCCCCGCCTGGTGGGCGAGCAACTGCCGGACGGTGACGTCCTGCTTGCCGGCTGCCGCGAACTCGGGCCAGTACGCGGCCACCCGCTGGTCGTAGGCGAGCAGGCCACGCGAGTGCAGCAGCGCCAGGACCATGGCCGACAGCCCCTTGGTCGTGGAGTGGACCAGGGTCATCGTGTCGGCGGTCCAGCGGTCGCCGCTCGTCGCGTCGCGGACCCCGCCCCACAGGTCCACGGCCACCTCGCCGTCCACCACGGCACACACGGCGCCGCCCAGCTCGCCGCGCTCGGTGAAGTTGCCGACGAACGCGTCGCGCACCGGCTCGAAGCCGGGCGCGACGGTGCCTTCGACCTCGGGGTGGTCGACCCGGGTCTGGTGCCGGACCTTCGCACGGACGACCATCGCACCTGCCCTCCGGTTCGACGGCGCATGCGGCAGAGCGACGTGCTCACCACGACTGTCCTCTCTCCTCACCGCGTCCTGGCAGAGGCGATCGACCCGGACGTCTTCGACCTGTGCACCCGCCTGCGATCAGACGAGCGTCTCGTCGCAAGCGGCCGTTGACAGCACCGGCAAGACGTGTAACTTTTCGGTTACACATAGACGGAGGACCGATCATGACATCGACGGGCAACGGGCGTATGGCGCGGCACGGCGAGGTGGTCGGGGACGGAGACCGGCGGACGGTGCGCTTCGAGCGGCATCTCGACGCCTCGCCGGAAGAGGTTTGGGATGCGCTGACCAACCCCGTGCGGCTCGCCCGCTGGCTGGCGCCCACGACCATCGACGAGGGACCGGCCGGCCACGTGCACCACGACTTCGGCGACGGCCAGGCCTGCGAGGGGCCGATCCTGACCTGGGACCCACCTCGGGCGCTCGAGTACGGGTGGCACTACACGGGCGAGTCCGACAGCGTCGTGCGCTTCGAGCTCGCGCCGGCTGCGGGCGGCACCGTGCTGACGCTGGTGCACCGGCAGCTCGACAGCGACCAGGCGACCGGCTACGGCGCCGGCTGGCATGCTCACTTGGATCGTCTCGCAGCCGAGCTCGCGGGGGACGCGGACGCGTTCGACTGGGGCGAGCGCTTCGCCGAGGTGCTGCCGGACTACCGGTGACCGATCGCGTGTCGGTGCTGCAGGCGCTGGCCGACCCGACCCGGCAGCGCATCGTCGAGCTGTTGGCCGTGCGTGACCGCAGTGCCGGCGAGCTGGCCGAGCGGTTCGAGGTGTCCCGTCCGGCCGTGAGCCGTCACCTGCGGGTGCTGCGCGAGGCGGGGCTGGTCACGAGCCGGACGTCGGCCCGCCATCGCATCTACCGGCTGGAGCCGGCGACGCTCGAGGAGGTTTCGGACTGGCTGGAACGGACGCGGCGCGCCTGGGACGCCAGGCTGGACGCTCTCGAGGAAGAACTGCGCCGCAGGCCAGAGAGATGACGCAGGACCCAATGCGGAGATGACAGGCTGACCGCCTCCGACCGGGAGCGACCTCCCGCGGCCCCACGACAGGATCATCATGGCGATCGACACGCCCGGCCTCCTCTCCCGGCGCCGCCCGCCGACGACGACCGCAACGAGCGCCGTGGCGTTCACTCTGGGCGACGGACGCCCGGGCACCGTCGGGCCGAGCGTGGCCGGGACGCGCGTGATGGGGCGACGCCGATGACCACGGCCTACCTCGCCGCCGAGGAGTTCGAGAGCGAGCTCGACGAGGAGCTGCGGCTCGCCGGCGTCGTCGTCGGTCAGCGGCACGGGCGGCTGCGGATCAGCGAGAGCCCACCGGTGCATGCGGCGTGGGCAGCGAACACCTGGTGGGACGCGGAGCGGATCCAGGTGCGCTCGATCGGGCATGCCGCCCGTGAGCTGATGGACCGACAGCGCAACTGGGCCCTGTACGCGCCGACGCTCAGGGGCCGGGCCGAGCTGATCGCCGACAAACTCCCCCACGTGTCGGCCCGGGCGCTCGAGCTCGGGGAGGTCGCGCCCGACGCGCCGCTGGGGTCGTGGACGTTGCTGGAACGTGACGTCGTCCTGGCGGCAGCCGACTGTGCGGTCCCGTTCCCGAACGGCGTGCCGCGGTTCGTGGAGGACCGCCACGGGCCGCCGAGCCGCGCCTACCTGAAGCTGTGGGAGACGTTCGCCCGGCTGCGGCGTCAGCCAGGCCCCGGCGAGCGGTGTCTGGATCTCGGTGCTGCGCCCGGCGGCTGGACGTGGCTGCTGGCCCGCACGGGTGCCGAGGTGCTCGCGGTGGACAAGGCGCCGCTGGCTCCGGAGGTCGCCGCGTTACCGAACGTCAAGTGGTCGGCGGGTTCGGCCTTCGCGCTGGATCCGTCGGACGTCGGGCCGGTCGACTGGTGGTGCAGCGACATCATCGCCTACCCGGACCGGCTGTATGACCTGGTGACGCGCTGGCTCGGGTCGGGCCAGGTCGGCAACCTGGTGTGCACGGTGAAGTTCCAGGGCGCCACCGACCACGTGGCCGCCGAACGGTTCGCCGCGCTGCCCGGCGCCCAGCTGTTCCACCTCGACCAGAACAAGCACGAGCTCACCTGCGTGATACTCGACGCCGCATGAGCGTCGCGAGCGCGCAGTCACCGCCGATGATGAGCGACCGCGGAGACGGGCGCAGCTGACGCCACTCAGTCGTCGGAGCCGGCGAAACGACGTTCCAGGTCGGCGAGCTTGGCGACCCGCCGGCGGAAGTGGGGCTCGTCGCTGTGCTCGGCGCCGAGGAAGGCCGTCAGCAGTTCGAAGGCCAGACGATCACCGACGATCTGCGCGCCGAGGCACAGCACGTTGACGTCGTCGTGCTCCACGGCCTGGTGCGCCGAGTAGCTGTCGTGACAGAGGGCCGCCCGGATACCGGGGTACTTGTTGGCGGCGATCGACGCCCCGACCCCCGTGCCGCAGACCATGATGCCGCGGTCGGCCTCGCCGGCACGGACCTGTTGGCAGACCTGGTCGGCGATGTCGGGGAAGTCGACGGGTTCGTCGCTGTGGGTGCCGACGTCGGTGACGTCGTGGCCCCACTCACGCAGCCTGGCGACGATGGGACCCTTCAGCGGGAAGCCGGCGTGGTCACCGCCGACGACGATACGACGACGCGTCTGCTGCATGTGGTGCCTCCTAGAAGCCGAGAAGTCGCGGGAGCCAGATGAGCGTGTTCGGGAAGATTGCGAGGAGCATGGTCCCGGCCACGAGCAGCCCGATCAGCGGCACGATCGCGCGGGAGGTGTCCTCGATGGTGGTCTGCGCGATGCTGGAGGTCACGAACAGCACCACGCCCACCGGCGGTGTGCAGACACCCAGCGTGAGGGCCACGACGATGACGACGCCGGCGGCCATCGGATCGACGCCGGCCGCCACCGCGACCGGCAGGAACACCGGCGTGAGCACGATCAGTGCCGAGATGGTGTCGATGAACGTGCCCGCGATCAGCAGCAGCACGACCAGCAGAATCATGATCAGGGCGGGGTGGCTGACCTGCGAGAGCACGGCGGTCGCGACCCGGCGCGGGATGCCCTCGAAGGCGAGGACCCAGCTGAACGCCGAGGCGGTCGTCATCACGAGCATGACGACACCGGTGGTCTTGGCGGTGTTGACCATGGCGGCCGGGAGGTCCGCCAGACGCAGTTCGCGGTAGCCGAAGATTCCGACGAGCAGGGTGTAGAACGCGCCGACGGCGCCGGCCTCCGTGGGGGTCATGACCCCGCCGATGATGCCGCCCATGATCAGGACGGGCGTGGCCAGTGCGGGGGCCGCCGACCAGGCGGCGCGCCCGATCGTGGGGAGGTCTGCGCGCGGGTCGACCGGCACGTCGTGCCGGATCGCCGCGCGGCGCACGCCGATGACCAGTGCGAGACCGAGCAGCGCGGCAGGCACGTAGCCGGCGACGAACAGGCCGCCGATGGAGACACCGGAGATCGTTCCCAGGACGATCATCGGGATGCTGGGCGGGATGATCGCGCCCAGGCTGGACGACGAGGACTCCACGGCGGCGGCCAGTCCCCGCGGATAGTTGGCGCGCACCATGGCGGGGATCGTGATCGCCCCCGTCCCAGCGGCGTTGGCGACCGCCGAGCCGGAGAAGCTGGCGAAGATCATGCTCGCCACGAGTTGCACGACACCCATGCCGCCCGTCAGGTGGCCGACGAGGGTCCGTGCGAAGTGGACCAGCCGCTCGGAGATCCCGCCGCGACTCATCAGCTCACCGACGAGGACGAAGAAGGGGATCGCCGTCAGCGCGAACGAGTCGGCGCCCGAGTACATGCGCTGCACGATCGTCACCGAATCGACGCCGGGCATGAACAGCAGCACGTAGGCCCACGTCGCCAGGCCCACCGCGAAGGCGATGCGTGTGCGGCCGACGAGCAGCAGGACCATCAGGACGATGAGGACGACCCCGCTCATGGGCGTGACCTCCTGGACCGGTTGACGGCGACCGTCACGTGACCTGCTCCGAGGGCTCGTGGCCGGGGCCGCGTGGTTGCTCGTCGCTGCCGTCCAGCGTCTGGGTGACGAGCGTGACGAGCATGATCACGGCGGCGACCGGCACCGACGCGAACCCCCAGGCCAGCGACACCCGCATCGCCGGGGTGCGCGTGCCGAAGTCGAGGGTGGAGGTCACCAGCTGCCAGCCGGCCAGCCCGATCGCGACCAGGAAGGCGGCGGTCAGCGCGTTGGTGACCCAGACGAGGAGCTTGCGTCCACGCGGGGGAAGCCGATCCACCACGAACGTGATGGCCAGGTGGCCGCGTTCCTGCAGGGCCACGCAGGCGCCGAGGAACACGACCCAGACGAACAGGATGCGGCTGAGCTCCTCGACCCACGGCAGCCCGACCCGCAGGACGTACCTCGCGAACACGTTGCTGGTGACGATGACCACCAGTAACGCGGTGAAGACGCCCGTGATGAGGCGGACCACCGCCGCCAGCGCATCGTTGACGATGTGGAGGACGTGCACGTCGCTTCCCTCCCGACGGCGGTGGCCCGGCCGGTCAGCGCGTGACGAGGTCGTAGAGGTCCTCGTCGAAGGCCTCGCCGATGTAGCGGTCGTGGATCGGCCTGGTCGCCTCACGGAACGCGTCCAGGTCCGGCCAGTTGACCTCGACGCCCGCTTCCTCCATCTGCGCGATGAGCTCGTCGGTGACCTGCTCGGAGTGGCTGCGCTGTTCGACCATCGCGTCGGCAGCGGCCCGCTCCACGGCGTCGCGCAGGTCGGCGTCCAGACCTGCGAGCAGGTCCTCGTTGACGAGCAGCACCGTGAACGAGAGCAGGTGGTGCGTCATGGACATGTAGTCCTGGACCTCCTGCAGGTTCGCGGGCGCGATGTTCACGACGGCATTCTCCTGGCCGTCGATGGTCCCCTGCTGCAGCGCCGAGTAGACGTCGCCGTACGGCATCGCCACACCGGCGCCGCCGAGCGTGTCGGTGATGGCCAGGTTGACCGGGTTCTCGGGGCTGCGGATGCGCAGGCCCTGCAGGTCGCCGGGCTCCTCGATCGGGCGCTCGTTGTTGGTGTAGACGCGGGCACCGTTGTGCCCCCAGCCGAGGACGTGCAGCGACGAGGCGGACAGCTCCTGCTCCAGGTGCTCGCCCAGTTCGCCCTCCAGCAGCTCGAAGGCGTGGTCGTGGTCCTCGAAGACGTACGGCAGGCTCAGCAGCGTGGTGGTCTCGGTGAACTGCGCCAGCGGGTCGTGGCCGATGAAGGTCAGCTCGATCGTGCCTCGCTGCACGCTCTGGATGACCTCGGTCTCCTGCCCGAGCTGGCCGTCGGGGAAGATCTCCACCTCGATGGCCCCGTCGGAGTACTCGGCGAGGAGTTCGGCGAACCGCTCGGCGCCGACGTCGAAGTGGCTCCCGTCGGCGCAGCAGTGCGCCAGCCGCCAGCTCTGCGTCTCACCTGCCGGCTGCCCGTCGCCGGTGTCGACGTCGGTCGCCGCGTCCGTTTCCGGCTCTGAGCCGCCGCCACAGGCGGCCAGGCCCAGGCTCAAGGCCAGGACGAGTGCTGCCGGCGTACGCCACCGGCGTCGATTCCCATGCACGATCACGTTCGTTCCTCTCCCTTGTCTGGAGTAATCGCGGTGGGTCACCTACCCACCGTGGGTGCGAAGCTGCTGGAGCGCGTCGACGCGCCCGGCCAGCGCATCGATGTGTTCCTCCAGGACCGCCGTCATCTGCTCGGCGAGCTCGACCATCGGCGTGGTCTGCAGCGTGTAGTCGTTGGCGTCGAGGGCGGCCTGGACGGTCTCGGTCCAGTCGCTCGGAACATCGCCGATGCCGCCGTACGCGCCGACGATCTGGCCGAGGCAGCCGGCGATGCAGTCCGTGTCGCGTCCGAGGTTGGTCGCGCCGACGATGGCTTCCCGGACGTCACCCTGGCTGACCCACAGCAGCGCGAGCGCCTCGGCCGCGGTCTCGACCGCGTCGGCGTACGGGTACGTGGGGGCGAAGTGCTGCCGGATCGGCTCGCGGATGTCGCGCATGTCGGGGTACTTCCGCGCGATCTCGAGGGTCTCCTCGACGATCTCGCGGGTGGTGACGGAGACGTTGTCGAGTGCGGCGCCGATGATCGAGTCGACACTCGCGGTCGGCGAGAACGCCTCTGCCGTGGCGGCGGCCACGAGCTTGCAGGCTTCGACGCCACCGCTGGCGGCGGGCTGCAGCAGGAGCGCGACGTCCCCGGCGTCCAACGCCGCCTGATAGGGGTCACCGGCATTGATGATCCCGACAGGACCAATCATGTGCGCGGCGTCGACCAGACCCGGCCACGGCGTCAGCGCGCCCAGCAGCCGGGGCGGGATGCGGGTCTGCTCGTCCCCCGCCCGCAGGCGGTCCAGGTGGATCTTGATGTGCGGGTTGACGAGCCTGCCGATGTCGTCTCGCACGATGTCGCGGGCGAAGATCTCCGCGACGTCCTCGACGGTGACGCGCCCCGGCTTCTCGAGCATGGCCAGCGTCAGCAGGTAGCGGACCTCGGCGCCGTCCTCGGTCATGCCCGGCGGCATGTCCATGTGCTGGTAGCGCAGCCGCGGGCTGTTGTTCCAGTAGCGCACGTCACGCTCCTGCTGGACCCAGGGCAGGAAGCCGTCGACCCAGCCGAACGCCTCCTCGATGGCTTGCCACCCGCCGCCGGGGACGCTCACCCACTCGACCGCCGCACCCATCGCCGAGCCGATGTTGGCCGCGGCGATCGATCCGTACACCTTCTCGAACAGGGCAGACTTCGTCACTCGATGCTCCTTGTTGGCACGGCCCTCAGGCATCAACGTCGAGGTCCTCGTCGACCGCGAGCGTCGGGAACCAGTTGCGGGCCATGACGTGGCGCCGGGCCGCAGCCGACGCACGCTGGGGGTCGCGGGCCTTGATCGCGTCGACCGCCGCTTCGTGCTCCCGGTGCATCTGCTCCAGCGGCTCGCGTTCGAACTGCAGCAGGTTCAACATCCGGACCGAGAGGTCGTACAGGCGCCTCAGGGTGGTCATCAGGTACTGGTTGTGGCTGGCGCGGGCGATCGCGTCGTGCAGCAGCTCGTCGAACAACACGGGGTCGTCCGAGCCGGGCTCGCGCCCCTGACAGATCGCCTCGAGGCGGGCGATGTCCTCCTCGGTGGCGCGCTGAGCCGCCAGGCCCGCCGCGAACCCGTCCAGCTGCACGCGCAGCTCGAACAGCGCCTGGATGTCACCGGCGCCGAAGGACGAGACCACCATGCCGCGGCGCCCGTGGGCGACGACGAGCTCCTCGGCGACCAGCCGCTGGAGGGCCTCACGCAGCGGTGTGCGTCCGACCCCGTAGCGCTCGACGAGTTCCGAGTCGCTGAGCGGCTCGCCCGGCGCCAGGTCCAGGGTCAGGATCGCCCGCTTGAGCACGGCATAGGCGTGCTCCGACTGCCGCATCCCCTTCTCCGCCATGCCCGCTCCCTGTAATATGTGTGCAATATATTTGTAGCATGCTGGCTGTCAAGGAGAGAGACATGGCGAGGGGCAGGGTCGCGGTCGTCGGCAGCGTGAACATGGATGTCGTGGTGCCCGTGCCGCACCTGCCCGCGCCCGGGGAGACCGTGCTGGGAGGCCATCACCGGCAGCTTCCCGGCGGCAAAGGGGCGAACCAGGCCGTCGGGCTCGCTCGCCTCGACCGCGAGGTGGCGCTGATCGGGTGCGTCGGTCGCGACGACTTCGGGCAACGGCTGCGTCGGCACCTGAGCGGGGAGGGCATTGACGCCGCAGGGCTGCGCGAGACCGATGCGCCGACGGGCATCGCGGTCATCACCGTCGCCGACGACGGCGAGAACCAGATCGCCGTTTCGCCTGGTGCCAACAGCCTGGTCGGCCCCGAGGACGTCGAAGCCGGCGGCGTGGCGGACGCCGACGTCGTGCTGTGCCAACTCGAGGTGCCGGTCGGCGCGGTGGAGGCCGCCGCGACCCTGGCCGGCGGCGTGTTCGTCCTGAATCCTGCTCCTGCCCGAGCGCTGCCGCCCGGCCTGCTTCAGCGCGTGGACGTGCTCGTGCCCAATCGCACCGAGCTCGGCCAACTCGGTGACGCGAACGCCGACCTCGACGACCTCGACGACATCGCCGACGTCGCCCGGAGCCTCGGGCTGCCGGCGGTCGCGGTGACGCTCGGAGGGCAGGGCGTACTCTGTGTCACCCCGACCGCGGTGACGCACCTCACGCCACCCTCCATCGAGGTGGTCGACACGACGGGCGCAGGCGACGCCTTCTGCGCTGGGCTCGTCGATGCCCTCATAGACGGCGCGGATCTTGTGTCCGCCGCCCATTTCGGCATGGTCGTGGCCGGCAAGGCGATCACCCGCCAAGGCGCACAGACCGCGCTGCCGCGGCGGGACGAACTTGCCTGCGGATAGCAGGAACGGTCGTCAGGCCGCGGGGACCTTGAAGGACTCGTACAGGTCGGCTGGGATCGGGTTGGCCAGCCGCCAGGTAGCGCGATCGGCCGCTCGCCCTCGTGGCGGACGTAGTCGGCCGGCCCGAGCAGCACGTAGGGGCGCGTGGCACCCCAGGCGTCCTGCTTCGACGCGCGGACCGCCAGCAAGATGCGTACGCCGTTGGTGCGCTGCTCGATGTAGCGGCGGGCCGCGGCGGAGTCCAGGCGGGTCATGTTCTGCGACTCCCAGTGGAACAGCTCGCGGCTGAGTGCGTAGTCGCGGTACAGCGTCCTGGGCGAGTACTCGGCCTCGGTCTTCTGCAGCGTGATGAACAGCACCTCGGTGTTGGCCGGCGCGTGCCACCAGGGGCCGGTCTGGTGGCTGTAGCGCTCCCCCCGGCGCCAGCCGTCCGAACCCGGCCAGGATCTCGTCGCGGGTGTAGCTGGCGTGCAGGCGTAGCGGCACGTCGGCGTCGGGCAGCGCGATCGAGGGGCGGCTGATGCGCTCGCGGAGCAGCGGCAGGGTGGCGAGCAGTTCTTCGCGTAGTGCCGGTGCCTCCCAGACGCCGCGCCAGGCCGGGCCGAGGTCGTCGGGTGCGCCGCGCAGCGACCACAGGGTGACGAGGAACATCCACGCCCGACGACGGTCCACCTCGCCGTCCAGCACGGGTGGTCGGTCGGCAGAAAGCCCGGCGTGCAGTTGGTCGATCCGTTCGGCGACGTCGAGATGGAGCAGCCGTCAGACGCCCTTACGCAGCACGTCCACGCCGCGTCCGACGGGCCGGTCGTCGAGGTTGGCGGCACGACGCAGCAGCGCCCAGCCGCCGGCCTTGACGACGTCCTCTAGCTCGACGCCGGTCTCCTTGAGGAAGATGTCCAGCGGCGGGGCGCGACGGGCGGGCTCGCGGGCGGCTAGGCCCTGCAGTTCGCGGACCAGCGCCGTCTTGTTGGCCAGCACGGCCTGCTTGAGGTTGTTGACGACCCACGCGCGGGCCTGGTGGTCGAGTTCGAGGTGGCAGCCCGACGGCAGGTAGGGGAAGACCTCCTCAGCGGCCTGGGCGAGCTGACGTCGAGGTAAACCGATCAGCGCCCGCAGCCGCAGGTCGTAGCCGTACTCCCGGCGGTGCTGGCCGACGAAATCGAGCACCGTGCACACCGGCTTGTCGGGATGGCGGCGCAGACCCGGAGCACCTGGACGCGTCGAGCGGTCAGATCCGCGCGGTTTCGCGCGTCATGGGGCGAACACCCGCGGTACCGCCGACTGCGGTCGCGTTGTCGCGGACCAGGGCTAGGCCACGCTGGAAAGCAACGGCGCACCGAGCCAGCGGCGAACCGCAGCCACGCAAGCCCCAGCGGGACTATTCTGATTGTTCGACGCGGATCAGGGGCACCCGCTTGCGACTGGAACGATTCACGGTAAACAACTACCGCAGCATCACAGAAGCAGAGAAACTCGACCTTTCCGAGTACACAGTCCTCATTGGACCAAACAACGAGGGAAAGTCCAACATTCTGAGAGCGCTCGTCATGGGGATGTCGATCCTAGAGCGGGCGGGCGTGCGTGGTTGGACATTGGGCAACCAGTCACGGCTGCTTCTGAATCATACCTACTCCTGGGAAGACGACTACCCAAAGTCACTCCAGAAACGCAAAGCTCAAGGGCGGACGACACTCCGTTATGACTTTCGCCTTGATGATGACGAAATTCTATCGTTTTGGGACGAGGTAGGCAGCCGAATAAATGGCGAGCTCCCAATCGAAATCCAATTGGGCAAGGAACAATCATACTTCCGCATTCCCAAAAAGGGACCCGGCGGAGAGGCATTAACAGCTAAGCGGAATGCGATCGCTGGGTTCATTGGTCGTCGGTTATCCGTCGCATATGTCCAAGCTCAGCGAAGTGCCGCTGACAGCCAAAGAGAAGTAGACCGATTGGTGCGTCGTGCCCTCGATGACTTACAAAGCCGCGCCGACTACAGAGAAGCCCTAGAACTGATCGAGTCCCTCCAGGAACCAATCCTAAGCAAGTTGGCGGCTTCCCTCGAGGAGACGCTCTCCCTGTTTCTTCCCGACGTTAAACGGGTTTCTATCCGTTTGGATGAAGAAGATCGCCGCCGGCCCATCCGCAGCAAGATCATCATCGACGATGGCGATGAGACGCCATTGGCGGCCAAGGGCGATGGCATTCAGAGCCTTAGCACTGTCGCCTTGGTGAAAGATGTCGCCGAGCGACTTCGCCTTAGCAATGACATTGTGCTTGCCATCGAGGAGCCGGAAGCACATCTGCACCCAGGTGCGATTCACCAACTTCGCGCAGTCGTTGAAGACATCGCAACTACGCAACAGGTCATAGTATCGACGCACAGCCCTCTCTTTGTGAACCGCAATACATTGGGCAGTAACGTCTTAGTTAGAGACAACCGGGCACGTACCGCCGAGTCGGTACAAGAAATTCGAGAGATTCTGGGAGTACGGACGTCGGATAACCTACACTCGGCCGCCGTGGCAGTAATCGTCGAGGGTGCTTCCGATCAGCGGATACTTCAAGCGATTATTCCTACACTCTCTCAGAGTTGCGCTCGTGCCCTTGGGTCTGGAGAGATGGGCATCCAGGCCCTACACGGCGGCACAAACCTCTCCTATCGGCTCGGCGAACTTGAGTCTGGGCTCTGCATTCCACACGCATTTCTCGACGACGATCAATCGGGGAGGACTGCGGTCACGAGAGCGCTGGATCTCGGTTTGATCCGCGACAGGGACTACAACCTCGCATCGCGTCAGGGCTACCGTGATTCAGAGATTGAGGATCTTCTGTCAGTCGATGTATACGCCGATCACGTCAGGCGCGAGTTTGGCGTGAACCTCAGAGATAGGTCGTTTACTAGCGCTCGAAGCAAGTGGTCAGAACGCGTAGAACGGTCTTTCTCGCGAGCGGGCAAGCTCTTCGACGATGCCGCGATGCAGCGGATCAAGACCCTCGTCGCCACGTCAGTCGAGCAGAATCCGGAAGGGGCACTCCTTGAACCATCGCTTGGCGTTCTACAAGGACTCGTCGATGCGTTAGAGGTGAAGCTCGGTGGCGTGACTAGCACGTGACCTCATCATTACCCACACCGCGCAGATCAGTAATCGATAGCGTTCGTCGGCAGACCGTCGTCTCGGTGCGCCGTCGTTCGGGCGATCAGCAGTTGCCTGCGCGAGCCGATAACGTTCTTGGGTGCGGTGGCGGGTTGGGAGCGAGTGTGGGCTATCGCCAAACGGACTCCGACGGACACGGCGCCCCCAGCTTGGCTTCGAACTCGCTGCCAGCCTCATCCGACGCTGTCCGGCGCCGCTTCCAACGGCAGCGAAGGGCGAGCACGAAGCCGGAGATGCTGATCCGGAGGAAGCTGCACCGCAGGGGATGGCGATATCGCGTCGACACTGCGCCACTCGCGACCTATCGGCGACGGCGCGCTGACATCGTGTTCACACGGCTTCGCGTCGCCGTCTTCGTCGATGGCTGCTTCTGGCACTCCTGCCCCGACCACGCGACGCGTCCCAAGGCGAACGCCGAGTGGTGGCGTGCGAAGCTGCAGGCGAACGTTGAGAGGGATCGCGACACCGACGCACGCCTCCGGGAAGCGGGCTGGGAGGTCGTGCGAATCTGGGAGCACGAGCCCGCGGAAGATGCCGTCGAGCGCATCGAGCGCATCCTGATCGCGCGTCGGGATCAGTCGTCTTCGGGGGCCACGTAATCGATGGACTTCCCAGCCGCTTCGTAACGCTGGACGGCCCATCGGTCGACGACTTTTCCCAGAGTCAACGTGGTCTCAACACGTGGGCGTCCGCGATGCGGCGGAGCGTCATGGACATCAAGGAATCGAACGGCGCCCCGTTGAGCCTCGTCCTCGGGGTCGCCGGGGACGTAGAGCGCGATAGCCGCCGCATCGCATCGGGCCAGCTGGCTCGGCAGCGTGGGATCGAGGCGCCCAGTACGCGCACGCAGGTGCGCGACCGCGCGGGCGAAGGACGAGGCGCCGCTCTTCTTGTCTTGCGTGCTCGCCAGCGGCAGGAAAAAGAGACCGACGAGGAATGCCTGCGGCTGGTAGCCGTGGATTGCGCTGACCTCGGCCTGGAGCTCGTAGGTTCGCCCCGTGAGGTTCTTGTCGAAGTTTCCGCTCGTGGCATCGCGAAAGTTCATGCCCTTGAGGCTGACTCCGAGCTGCAAGCCGGTGGCGAGTGTCGACGCGATCACGTCGACGCGCTTCTGGTCGCCTCCGGCGACGAAGGTCAGCGACTCCCGACCGCTGCCGTCGGGGTTCGGTCGAACCTCGAACTTGCTCCAGACGGGGTGTCGTGCCACCGACTTGGCGACCATCACCGCACAGGCGTCGGCAAACCGGTTGCTCCAGTTGTTCTTGTCCGCGCGTGTGCCGTCGAAAGGCCGCTCTCCGGCGGCGTCCAAGGCCGCCACCATGTCCGGCGACGGTTCGAGCTCCGCCCACTTCACAATGCGCCCCTGTCCATGGGCGCGAAGCCTAGGCGGACCGCGTGTCACCCGTCAGGGGCAGCGACGGATCGAGCGCGTCGACGTGCCTCTTCGCATCGAGGACGAAATCCTCGACGAACCGCAGCCGGCTCCGCGCTGCGCGGTTCAGGAAGCCCATGGTGGCCCGGCGACTGAGTGGCGGGGCGGCCTCCAGATCGACGAGATCCGCCAGGTGCGTGTAGGGCCGGCGGACCGGCCAGGTCGACACGTTCATCTGGAAGGTCTCGCCGTCCGCGCCCCACGCGGCCGCCGGCCAGCGGACCTCGCTGCGTGGATTCGATGCCTCGGCAAGCCACTCCCCGGGCGTCTCGAGCCGGCTGGCCAGCCAGTCCGCCACGACAGTCGTAACCGCATTGCCGACGAGCTTCCACCGCGGACCGTTCTTCGTGCCTGAGGCGACCGCCTGCGTCCAGCCCCGTGGAAAGCCCTGCAACTGCTCAGCTTCCTCGATGCTTGGAACTACAAGCCGGCGTCCCTCCGGATTGGCTGGCGCCCAAATCGCCGGCGGTGAAGCGATGCCGACGCCCGAACCACCCTTGAGCGGCGGCACGGCGTCGGGAGCCCATCCCAGCCCGCCGAGTCCCTCCGTCCAGTAGAAGCCGACGGCATCATCCCGGTAGTAGTCGTCCCCCGGCTCGCCAGCGTCGTCGGCGAACAGAACGCTCCTGGGATCCTCGGTGCGAGAAGCCACGAACAGGACTCGGTGGCGGCGCTGCGGAACCCCGCCGAAGCGGGAGTCGACGAGCCGGTAGGCCCACCGGAACCCGAGCCGCTCCAACTCGCCCGTGAGGAACCGCATGGCCTCACCCTTGTCGAGCCAGAGCATGTTGCGGACGTTCTCGAGCACCAGCCAGGTCGCGTCAGACTGGTCGAGCAGACGGAAGACCTCGCGCACGACGCCGGAGTGCTCGCCGTGAATACCTGCGGTGCGCCCGGCCTGTGAGAGGTCGGTGCACGGGAAGCCGGCGTTAACGACATCGACCGACGGGAGCGACTTGATGTCGCGAACGTCACCGACAAGGGGCACCCCTGGGAAGCGGTCGGCCAACACCTTCTGCGACGGCTCCCACGAGTCCGCCAGGAGTGTCGTCTCGTGGCCACGCTCATGGAAGGGCAGCTCAATGCCGCCGATCCCTGCAAACAGCCCTGCTACACGCATGCTCGTACCCCGTGATCGTCGGATGCAGCGGGGGGCGTGGGCTCGCGGCCGACCATGTTGGGCGGGACCTCCGCACTGGCTGGGCCAGTGGAGCGACAGGGTGCGACATCGCCGCTCTCGACCTCACCGTTCCTGTGGAAGAGGACGCCGGAGGCGCTTCCGCGGAAGCGCCCCCGGCCAGACATCGTTCGACTCAGCTGCAGCCGCTGGTGGTGCCGCAGCTCTCGCAGACGTGGCAAGCGCCGGCGCGCTTCATCTTGATGCCGCACTCGAAGCACATCGGGGCGTCGTGGTCGACCGGCACGCTGCCCGCCTCCAGCTTCGGCAGCGGCGCTGCCGCCTGGACCGCCTCGGCCGTCGGAGCTTTCGGCACCGCGGGCTCCTCGTGGCCGGCGCCCTCGTCGAGCATCCGGGTGCGCTCCTCGAGGGTGAAGATGCCCAGCGCCTCGCGCTTCTCGTAGGGCAGGTACTCGATGGCGAGCTTGCGGGCCAGGTAGTCCACGATCGACGTGGAGAAGCGGATCTCCTCGTCGTCGGTCATCCCGGCCGGCTCGAAGCGCATGTTCATGAACTTCGAGACGTAGCTCTCCAGCGGCACGCCGTACTGCAGACCGATCGACACGCTGATCGCGAACGCGTCCAGTAGACCGGACAGCGTCGAGCCCTGCTTGCCGAGCTTGACGAACACCTCGCCGAGCCCGTCGCCCGGGTACTCACCGGCGGTGATGTAGCCCTTGGCGTCGCCGACCCGGAACGAGATCGTCTGCGACGGACGGGTCTTCGGCAGCTTGCGCCGCATCGGCACGTGGCTGACCTCGGCCGCGACCGGCGCGTCCGCCTGCTTCTCCTCCTTCTTGGAGACGCTCAGCGGCTGCGCCACCTTGCAGTTGTCGCGGTAGATCGCGATCGCCTTGATGCCCAGCTTCCAGGCGTCGTAGTGCAGCTGCTCGACGTCCTCCACTGAAGCTTCTTCAGGAAGGTTGACCGTCTTCGAGATGGCGCCGCTGATGAACGGCTGCGCCGCGGCCATCATCCCGACGTGACCCATGTAGTGGATCGCGTCGTCGCCCATGGCACACTGGAACACCTTGGTGTGCTCCTCGCGCAGCGCCGGCGCGCCGTGGATCGTCTTGTTCTCGTCGATGTAGGCGACGATCGCCTCGATCTGCTCGCCCGTGTAGCCCAGGTGCTCCAGCGCCTGTGGCACCGTGCGGTTCACGATCGCCATGGAGCCGCCACCGACCAGCTTCTTCATCTTCACGAGCCCGAGGTCGGGCTCGATGCCGGTCGTGTCGCAGTCCATCATCAGGCCGATGGTGCCGGTCGGCGCCAGCACGGACGCCTGCGCGTTGCGGAAGCCGTGCTTCTCGCCCAGCTTCAGGGCCTCGTCCCACGACGCACGCGCGGCGTTCAGCAGGTCCTTCGGCACCGGCCGCGGGTCGATGTCCTCGACCGCGTCACGGTGCTTGCCGATGACCCGCAGCATCGGCTGCTCGTTCTTCTTGTAGCCGGCGAACGGGCCGGTCACCCGCGCGATCTCCGCGGAGGTCCGGTAGGCGTGACCGGTCATCAGGGCGGTCAGCGCCCCGCACCACGCGCGGCCCTCGTCGGAGTCGTAGGGCAGCCCGATCGACATCAGCAGCCCGCCGAGGTTGGCGTAGCCCAGGCCCAGCTGGCGGTAGGCGATCGCGTTCTCGCCGATGGCCTGGGTCGGGTAGCTGGAGAACCCGACGATGATCTCCTGCGCGGTGAAGACCACCTCGACGGCGCGCTTGTACGCCTCGACGTCGAACCGGCCGGCGTCGTAGTCGTAGAACTTCTTGAGGTTCAGCGACGCGAGGTTGCAGGCCGAGTTGTCGAGGTGCATGTACTCGCTGCACGGGTTGGAGCCGTTGATGCGGCCCGACTCCGGCGTGGTGTGCCAGTCGTTGATCGTCGAGTCGTACTGCAGGCCCGGGTCGGCGCACTCCCAGGCGGCCTGCGAGATCTGGCGCATGACGTCACGGGCGGACTTGCGCTCCACCACCTCGCCGGTGGTGACCGCGCGCAACTCGTAGTCGCGGTCCTCCTCGTACGCCTTCATGAACTCGTCGGTGACCCGCACCGAGTTGTTGGCGTTCTGGTACTGGATCGAGGCGTAGTCCTCGCCGTCGAGGTCCATGTCGAAGCCCGCCTCGCGCAGGACGCGGATCTTCTTCTCCTCGCGGGCCTTGGTCCAGACGAACTCCTCGATGTCGGGGTGGTCGACGTTGAGGATCACCATCTTGGCCGCGCGACGGGTCTTGCCGCCCGACTTGATCGTCCCGGCCGAGGCGTCGGCGCCACGCATGAACGACACCGGGCCGGACGCCTCGCCACCGCCCTTGAGGATCTCCTTGGACGAGCGGATCGACGACAGGTTGATGCCGGCGCCCGAGCCGCCCTTGAAGATCGTGCCCTCCTCGACGTACCAGTTGAGGATGGACGACATCGTGTCCTCGACGGACAGGATGAAGCACGCCGAGCACTGCGGCGTCTCCTCGACGCCGACGTTGAACCACACCGGCGAGTTGAAGGCCGCCTTCTGGTTGACCAGCAGGTGCTTGAGCTCGGCGACGAAGACCTCGGCCGACTCCTCGTCGGTGAAGTAGCCGCCCTGGACGCCCCAGCGGCCGATGGTGTCGGCGACGCGGTCGATCATCTGCCGCACCGAGCGCTCGCGCTCCGGCGTGCCGAGCGTGCCGCGGAAGTACTTCTGCGCCACGATCGTGGTCGCGATCATCGACCAGGACGCCGGGAACTCCACGCCGCGCTGCTCGAACGAGACCGACTGGTCGCGCCAGTTGGTGATGACCGCGTCGCGCAGCTCCCACTCGAGCTCGTCGTACGGGTGCACGCCCGGCTTGGTGAAGAACCGTTCGAACTTCAGGCCCGCCTTGCGGCCCTGCTTCACCACGCGCAGGGCCTGGCCCGGTGCGTCGGTGGTGATGGTCGTGTCGTCCGCGGTGGTCTCCGCCATCGGGCGTGCTCCTTCTCTTGCGGTTCGGACCCCAGCATCCCCCGGGGCTGTGACGTGTCGTCGAGGTCCGGCCTTGCGTGTCTGGACGGTGGAACTACACGCGTGTGACCGAGGGCTCACTGAAGCGTCCGAGGCGACCGTACGCAAGCAACTCGACCTCGCGCCCGACATCGGAATACACAACCGATAGTGGCCCTAGTGGGAACGCCACCACAAGATGTGGTGTTCCCACAGGGAGTGCGTCGGTCGGTCCCAAGGTTTCGCACAGCCAGCGCCGCGGTTGTCCACAGGCCCGTCCACCGCTTGCCGTCGTTGCACAGCGCGCAGGACGCGCGCGCCGTCCGCCGGGTCGGACGAGGCGGTGTCGGCCCGCGCCGTCGCTGCGCAGGCTGTGATGACGCGGCCCCCGCGGACCGTCCGGACCCGTACCGCGGTGCGACGCGCCGACCGTTCGCCGTCCCGTCCGCCGCCCGCTGCTCCGCTCGACGCGAGGGCTCGCCATGACGACCACCCCGGACGCCGCGGACTCGTCCTCCCCCTCGCCGGACAAGGCCGATCCGCTCACGCCCGAGCAGCACCTCCACCTCGCCGTCGCCCTGTTCAACCGGGCCTGGGAGCTGCTGGAGACCCCCGGCCGCGGCCCCGACGCGGACGACGAGATGCTGCACACCGCCCACGCCTCGCGGCTGCACTGGGCGGCCGCCGGCGGTGACGCGATGCGCCTGGCGACCGGCGAGTGGCAGTGCTCGCGGGTCTATGCCGAACTCGGCCGCGCCGAGCCCGCGACGTGGCACGCCCGCCGCACGCTGGCGATCTGCCTCGCCAACGGCCTCGGCGGCTTCCTCGAGGGTGCGGCGCACGAGGCGGTCGCCCGGGCAGGCCTGCTCGCCGGTGACCTCGACACCGTGCGCGTGCACCTCGGCCAGGCCCGGGCCATCGCCGCCGAGGTCGAGGACGACGAGGACCGCGCGATCCTGGAGTCCGACCTCGACGAGCTCGACGTCGAGGTGGCACGCCGCGACACGGACTGACGCCGGGGCCGCACCGCAGCACGGACGGGCGCGGGGCCGCACCCGCCCGGCCCCGCAACGTCGCAATTTCGCGGTTCGCAGCCTCAGTCGTCCAGGCGCCGCCACGTGACCAGCAGGCCGTCGCCGAGGCGGGCCGCGGCCGCGCAGTAGTCGTGCTCCTCCTCGGTGCCGTCGACCAACTCCTGGGCGGTCACCCGGTCGAGGTGGACCGTGCGCCCGGTCTCCAGCACGTCGAGGAAGGTGGTGAACAGCACGCGGCTGGCCGTGCGCGGATACAGCTCCAGCACGGTGTGCCCGACGATCTGGTCGGCCGGCGCGGTCTCGCCCTCGCACGCCGTGCGGTTGAGGAAGGCGATCGTGAAGTCGACGACCGTGCCGCGCTGGTCGCGGACCGGGAACAGCACGAACAGCGGGACCACCACCGCGTCCAGGGCCGCGCGGAACCAGCGCGTGTGCAGCACGTCGACGGCGACCTGGGGCAGCTCGGCGTCGTCACCGCGCAGCAGCCGCAGGAACGGTCCCACGGTCTGGTCGGCGACCTCGACCAGGCGGGCGGCGTCGCCCTCGTCGAAGCGGCGCGGCTCGAGCCACGACATGCCGAGCACCCCGACGGTGCGGTCTCCGACCTTCAACGGGACGCTGGCCTGCGCCTCGAAGACGCGCGGCATGCTCCGGCTGAGCGGGAACCGCTCCGCGCGGGTGTTGAAGTCCTCCAGCAGCACCGGCGTGTGCGTGCGGGCGGCGGCGACCAGCGGCACGTCGACCGACGGCGGGATGCGGTGCCAGGCCGACATCATCTGCTGGTCGTAGCCGGTGCCGGCGATCAGCCGCACGGCACCGTCGGGCTCGATGGCCGCCAGCAGCACCGCGTTCGGTGCCAGTTGCGCGGCCGCCTCGTAGGCGACGATGTGCACCAGCTCGTCGAGGTCCAGCGCCGCCTCCAGCGCCACCCCGGCCAAGCGGCGGTCCGCGTCGCGGGCGTCCAGCGGCTCGCCCTGCGGCGCCGCGTCTTCGAGGAGATCGAGGTCGAACTCGCCGCCCGTCGCCACCGGATGGCGGGCCGTGATGGTCGCGGCGACGACCGCCGCCGCCACCCGGATCAGCTTCTGGTTGGAACGTTGCGAGTGGTCGACCAGCCGCTCGAACGCCTGGTCCGGCGTGCAGCCGTTGCGGGCCATCAGCACGCCCTTGGCCTGCTCGATCACGGCCCGGTGCCGCAGGGCGGTGCGAAGCCCGTCGTTGTCGGCACGCAGGCGGGCGACGGTGCGCTCCAGCGCCTGCAGGCCGACGGCCGGGACACCCTCGGCGTCGACGTCCTCGGCCACGCACCCCGGGTCCGTGGGCAGCCCGTCACCGACCTCGACGTCGGGCGCCGGCGGCGACGCCTGGACCCCATTGGGCGCCGTGTCGACGGTCGCCTCCGAGGGCGTGGCGCTCTGCCTCATCGCGCTGCGAACCCCTCCAGGTCCTGCGACGCGTCCGCACACGCCGCCGGTCGGGCGCGGAGCATAGGCCCGCACCCCGAGCGCTGGTCAATCGTCCAGCGGCGGGTGGGCGGTCAGTGAGCGTGTCTCGCCGGTCCGCGCGCCTAGTCTTCGCCTCCCGCCTCACCCTGCAGGGACCGCCGTGACCGACGACGCCCACTCCCAGGCGCGGCCGCCGTCGGACGCGGCCTCGCCGCCCGAGCGCGACCGGGTCCCGTCCTGGCTGCTGACCGTCTCCGCCTGGGGCTGGCGGCTGCTGATCCTGTTGGTCGGCGCGGCCGCGATCCTCTACGTGCTGACCACGCTGGCCCTGGTCACGCTGCCGGTCATCATCGCGCTCATCCTGGCGACGCTGTGCGTCCAACCGGCGCGCGCGTTGGAACGGCGCGGGCTGCCCCGGGCCGGTGCCGCCCTCGTCGTGGTCGGCGGCGCACTGCTCGCCATCGTCGCCCTGATCGCCGCGCTGACGCCGCCGTTCGTCACGCAGGTGCAGGAGCTGCGCCCGACCGTGCTGGAAGCGGTCGACACGCTGTTCGAACTGCTCGAGACCAGTCCGCTGGGCTGGGACCGCGACGAGGTGGTCGGGTTCATCCAGCAGGGCACCGAGGCGCTGCAGGAGCGTGGCGGCGAGGTCGCCGGACAGGTACTGACCGGTGCGGCGGCGATCGTGCAGGGCGTCGCCGCGCTGGTGCTGGCCCTCGTCCTGCTGTTCTTCTTCGTCAAGGACGGCGAGCAGATCGTCGCGTGGGTCATCGCCCGCAGTCCGGCCGACCACCGCGACACCGTCCGCGCGGTCGGTCGCCGGGCGTGGGCGGCGCTGTCCGGGTTCGTGCGCGGCACGGCCGCGGTCGCACTCATCGACGCGGTCGGCATCGGTGTCGGTCTCGCGATCGTGGGCGTGCCCCTGGTGCTGCCGATCGCGGTGTTGGTGTTCCTCGGCGGGTTCATCCCCGTGATCGGCGCGTTCCTGACCGGTCTCCTGGCCGTGCTGGTGGCGCTGGCCGCCGGCGGGGTGCAGCAGGCCCTGATCGTGCTGGCCATCGTCGTGGCCGTGCAGCAGATCGAATCCAATGTCCTGCAACCGGTCATCATGCGCCGGGCCGTGTCCCTGCACCCGGTCGTGATCCTGGGGGCCCTGACCGCCGGCGCGGCGCTGATCGGCGTCATCGGGGCCTTCCTCGCCGTGCCGATCGCGGCCGTGCTGTCCGCCGTCGGCAACGAACTGCGCCTGCGCGCCGAGGCCGCCGCGGAGGTGGACCCGGCCTCGGACGCGGCACCGGACGCGGCGGCGGGTGCGGACACCGAACCGCCGGGTGACGCGCCGCTGGGCCCGACCGACGCCCCCGTCCCCACCGACGAGCTGTAGGGGCATGACGTGCCGTCAGATGGAACGAAGATGACGGCCGAGTCGACGAGGCGGCGGCGCACCCCGGCCGCCTGGACGGACTAGACCCGGTCGCACGGCCGGGGACGAACGTCCCACTTCACCGCGCAGTTCCCGTCGGGCGCACTTCGCCCGAGGACGCGACGGTACTTCAGACAGGGGCTTGACTCCCCGACCGTTCTACCGGGGGATCGGCCACTGTCCGCTCCCCCGTTTCGCTGCCCGGCCGTGTCCGAGGTCGGGCAGCGCGGCGTGCGGAGAGCCCGCGCGCAACCGCGTCCGAGAACAGCGAGAGGGTTGTCGGCCGCGGGGCATCGGCCTGTTCGGCGATGCCGTCCTCTGCTCCCGATCAAGGGGAACCACTTGCGACGCACGCCCATTCGCCAGCGGCTCGTCATCGTCGGACTGATGGTCGGCCTGCTGGCCACCATCGCCGGACCCGCCTTCGCGACCCCGCAGGTCCGCGATTTCGGACCACAGATCGACGCGTACGCCCGCTACGAGGGCCAGACCCGCTGCCTGTCCACCGAGCAGCCCGGTGTCCGTGACTTCCGCGCACTCCTCCAGCGCACCTACGGCGCCAACGGTGGCGGCATCCTCCGCAACTGCTCGCAAGGCGGCAAGAGCGAGCACAAGGAGGGCCGCGCCTACGACTGGATGCTGAACGCCAACAACGCCAGCGACCGGCGCAAGGCCGACGAGGTGCTCGGCTGGCTGCTCGCCACCGACGAGCACGGCAACCGCCACGCCATGGCCCGCCGGCTCGGCATCATGTACATCATCTGGAACCGCCAGGTCTGGAACGCCTACCGGCCCAACGAGGGCTGGCGTCCCTACACCGGCGCGAGCCCGCACACCGACCACATCCACTTCAGCTTCACCTGGGACGGTGCGCAGCGCAAGACGTCGTTCTGGACCGCTCCCGACGTCGGCCAGGCCCGCGTCGCGGCCGCTCCGGGGCCGTTCGCGGACATCCCGTCGAACTACCAGTTCGTCCGTCAGATCTCCTGGGCCGCGGACGTGAACCTCACCAAGGGCGTCGGCAACGGGACCCACTTCGCTCCGGTCCGCAACGTCACCCGCGGCCAGATGGCGACGTTCCTGTGGCGCATGATGGGCGAGCCGGCGGTCAGCACGCCGCACGGCTTCACCGACATCCCCTCCGGTGCGCACTACGAGCCCGCGCTGCGCTGGGCCGTCGCGGCCGACGTGATCCCGGTGTCCAGCTCGCGTGAGTTCAACGGCGAGTCGGCGGTGTCGCGCCGCCACATGGCCCTGTGGATGCATCGCCTCGCGGGTAGCCCCAAGCCGACCCAGCAGCACAGCTTCTCCGACGTGCCGCGGGGCGACGCCTACGACCGCGCCATCTCCTTCCTGTCGGAGTACAACATCACCCAGGGCGTGACCTCGACCGAGTACCGCCCGAAGTCGTCGGTGACCCGCCAGCAGATGACCGTGTTCCTCTACCGGTTCACCGGTCGCGCCAACGCCTGGCGCGAGGCCGACGCCGTGCCGGCCATCAAGCGCTGGTAGACCACCGCACCCCACCGTCACCGCGCCCGGCGCGGGTGGGCCACCTCGGCACCTACGAGGTCGGCACGCCCCAGCCGGGCGCGTGGCGCGTCCAGGGGCGCAGCCGTTCGAGCTCGGCGGCCACCGCCAGCACCAGGTCCTCGCGGCCGGGCGCGGCCACGACCTGCACCGACAGCGGCCGGCCCCGGTGCTCCCACATCGGGACCGCCGCGACCGGCACGTCGGCGAGGTTGAAGGCCGGCGTGAGCGGGTAGGCCGCCACGGTCGCGGCGAGGTTGGCCGTCCAGCCCGCCCGGTGCCAGGCCCGTGCCGGCAACGGGTCGCGTGCGAGGGTCGGCAGCAGCAGCACGTCGTGCTGCTCGAACAGGCCCGCCAGCCGGTCGCGGAAACGTTGCGCCTGCTCGGGCGCGGCCGGGTAGCGCGAGCCGAGCGCCCGCCCGACGGCCACGTGCGCCCGGGTGCGGGGCTGCAACCTCGACTCGTCCAGCCCGAGCAGCTCGACGTCACGGGCGACCCCCTGCGTCCAGCGGGCCACGACGGCCGGGACGGTGGCGGGCTCGTAGGGCGGATCCGCGCGCATGACGGCGTGGCCCGCGGCGCGCAGCAGCCGGCCCGCCTCCAGGGTGGGCTCGATCCAGTGGCGGGTGATGACCGTGCCCGGCGCAGGAGGCGCCCAGGACACCGCGACCTGCAGTGGTCGGGCGGCCTCGGTGACCTCGCGGTGGCGGTCGGTGCCGGCCATGACGTCGAGGAACAGCGCCGCGTCCGCGACCGTGGTGGCGAGCGGGCCGTAGCGGCTCATCCCGAACCAGTGGTGCTCACCGCCCTGGTGCTCCGGCAGCACGTCGGCACCGGGCTTGAGGCCGACCAGGCCGCAGGCGGCGGCCGGGATCCGCACCGAGCCGAGCCCGTCGGTCGCCACCGCCAGCGGCACGACCCCGGCGGCGACCGCCGCGGCCGACCCGCCGGAGGACCCACCCGCGGTGCGCGAGGGGTCCCACGGGCTCACGCTGACGCCGGCCGGGTCCTCGGAGGTGCCCCACGCCGACAGCTCCGGGCAGCGGGTCTTGCCGATCGGGATGGCGCCGGCCGCCCGCAGCCGTGCCACCACCTCGGCGTCCTGGCCGGCCGGTTCGCTGGAGGTCGCCTTGCTGCCGTGGCGGGTCGGCTCGCCGGCGAGGTCGGTGTTGTCCTTGACGGCGATCGGCACGCCGGCCAGCGGCAGGTCGGCCTTGTCGGCCCGGCCGTCGAGCGCTTCGGCCTCCTCGAGCGCGGCGCGCTGGCGCACGGACGCGAACGCGCCCAGCCGGTGCTCGACCTCGGCGAGGTGGTCGAGATGGGCGCGCACCAGTTCGACGGCGCTGACCTTGCCGTCGCGGACGGCCGCCGCCAGATCGCGTGCGCTGGTCCCGATCCACTGCTGCACCGTCGCCTCGTCCCGGTCCGGAGCCGGCCATCGCCGCCGACTGCCTCGCCAGCCACCCTAAGTGCCGGTACGCGCGGCGCCGGAGCGGGCCCGGCTGCCCGAGCAGTGGCCGCCGCCGGGCGCGGGTGCCTGTCGGACCGTCGGGCCGGGCGGGCCGGTGCGGGCCGGGCGGATATCCACGGCGAGCCCTGCGCCTGCGCCCGTGGCGCGGCGCGACGTGGTACCTGTACTGCCGCGGCCGCCTGCGGAGGCGGTGTCTCGCGGCCCCGACCCGAAGGGCGTCCCTGTGCCAGCCGACCGCCCGGAAGTCCATCTTCGCGTGCTCGTGCCCGACGACGCGGCATGGGTCGCCGACGTCGACCGTGCGACCGCCTCGCCGCTCGCGCGTGGCTACAACTGGGACGTGGAGAAGCTGGCCGCCGAACTCGACGAGGGCGTGTGGGCGTCCGACGAACGGTGGGGCTGGGCGATCGTGGTGGGCGGGACCCCGGGCGGGTTCACACTGGTCACCGGCCTGGACGGCGAGGACGCGCGGATGTCGATCCGCGTCTCGCCGCAGTTGCGGGGACGCGGCGTCGGCCGCGAGGTGCTGCGCCAACTGGCCGACCACCACTTCCAGGCCAACCCCGGCCTGCTCCGCCTGACCGGCCGCGCCCACGAGCACAACGTGCCGATGCAGCGCGCCTTCAACGCCGCCGGCTTCCGGATGGAGGCCCGCTACCGCGAGTCCTACCGTGCCACGGAGGACGGCCCGGCCGCCAACGAGTGGGGTTACGCGCTCACCCGCGGCGACTGGGACGCCGGGCGGCACCGCTTGGCGGGTCATGGCTACGACCTGCACGGGCTGTGGTTCGAGGTCGACCATGCCATCGAGGGACCGCCCGGGCACGGGCTGCAGTTCAAGTTCCTGCAGGAGGGCCGGCGCGCCATCGCCCGCTACGACGCCCACCGCATCTCCGAGGGCGAGCTGGCCGGCATCGTCGTAGACGACGTCATCCGCTACCGGTTCGTGCACACCGAGGAGCGCCGCACCGGGGCGGTCGAGGTGATCGGTCGCGGGCGCGCCCGGCTGCAGCGTCGCGGCGACGGCCGCCTCGAGGTGGTCGACGAGTGGTCCGACGACACCGGCGCGCACGGCCGCCGCGTGCTGGTCGAGCGCCGCGACACCTGAGCCTCAGCGGCGCCGGGCGAAACGGCTCACCTCCACCGCGATCGTGACCGGGGCCGTCTCGTCCAGGGCCGCCGCGCGTGCGCGGAGTTCCTCGCTCTCGACGTGATGTCCCGCCGGGCCCATGCCCGCCAGGGCGGCCGCGTCGGCGCGGTCGACGCGGACGGTGTCGCGGACCTCACGGGTGTCGAGGTGGTCGAGGTGCGGGTCGAGCTCGGCGTGCAACCGGTCGGCCTTGCCGGACTCGATCCGCAGCAGACCCAGCGGGCCGCGCAACTCGTGGAGGTGGTTCGGTGCCGGTGTGACGACCACCAACCGACCGCCGGGGACCAGCACGCGGGCGGTCTCCTCCGCGTTGCGGGGCGCGAAGACGGTCAGCACCGCGGCAGCGACCGCGTCCAGCAGCGGCCACGGCTGCCAGACGTCGGCGACGACGGCGGTGGTGTGGTCCGGGTCGGCGCGACCGGCCCGCTTCGCCGCCGCGACCGAGACGTCCATGGCGATGGCCTGCTGCCGCGCCAGCGCGTGTCGGACGGCGACGAGGTGGTGTGCGGTCCCGGCGCCGACCTCGACGAGCGCCCCGGCGGGCAGGTCGGTGCAGGCGGTGACCAGGGCCCCGGTGACGACGTCGAGGTGCCCGGCACCCAGCACGCGCTGGCGGGCGTCGAGCATCGCCGCGGTGTCGCCGGCCGACGCCTTGCGGCCGGCGAGCAGGTTGACGTAGCCCTGGCGGGCGACGTCGAACGCGTGGCCGGCCGCGCACCGCCACGTGCGGCCGTCACGGCGCAGCGGGGCGCCGCAGTGGGGGCATGCCAGCAGCGGCGCCGGCTCGCCTGCGTCGCTCCTGGCGGCGCGTCCCGCCGACGTGCCGGGATCACCCATCGGCGTCGCTGTGCCACCACTCGCGCAGGGCCGTGCAACGTCCGTGGTCGTCGATGCGGACCGCCAGCATCCCGTCGATGACCTGGCGGCCGCCGTCGACCTGCAACTCGGCACGGAAGTGCACGAACTGCTCGTCCGGTCCTGCCCCCAGCCAGGTGCAGGTGATCCGTCGTTCCTGCTGGCTGCTGGTGACGCGACGCCAGTAGTCCTCGACCGCAGCCCGCCCGGTCATCGGCGGCGTGAACGGCGTGACCTGGTAGGTGGCGTCGTCGGTGAACAGGGCGCCGGCGCCGGCGACGTCGGCGTCCTCCCAGGCGGTGCGGTAGGCCTCGACCCACTCGGCGACGACGGTCGTCGGCGTGTCGGACATCGGTGGCTCCTCAGGAGGCGTCGGCGGCCGTCGGCGCGGGGGCCGGCGAGCGCGGCGCCCCGGTGCCGTGAGCGTCCGTCAGGCCGGCGTCGTCGGCAACTTCTCCACGCCGATGTGCAGGGCCGACGACACGGCGTAGACGACGCCCTCCTCGTCGACCAGGGCACCGCGGGCGCGGACCTTGCGGCCGTCCACGTCGTCGAGGCGAGCGACCGTACGCAGCGGCTCCATCACTGGCGCGTCCCGGAACGCACGTAGGTGGTAGTGGGCCAGCAGCGCGCCCTCCCAGCCGTTGGCCTCCACCTCGTGCCAGGCGGACCACACGGTCGGACAGTCCAACACGGCGGACACCAGCAGCGGGTCGATGACGCCGCGCTCGTTGCCGAGCTCGTCGTCGCACACCCACGGGATGCTGATGCGTCCCTCACCGGCCCATGCCGGCAGGAGCTTCTGTGCGTGCGGGTGGCGCGGGTCGGCGCCGCACACGAAGCAGTGTGGGAACGGCGAGTCCGCCCGGCCCGGCGGGATCGGCACGGTCGCCAGCTCGACCAGGTCGTAGACCCGTGCGGCCGGGTCCTGGCCGGCCAGCTCGACCGTGGCGGCGACCAGCACCTGCTCGCCGTCGCGTGTCTCCACCTCGTAGCGGGCCGTGGTCGTCGTCGGGCGGACGGCCACCTGTAGCGTGCGGCCGAGCGGGGTCGGCGCGAACAGCCGCGCGTCCACGCTGGTCAGCGGGGCGTCGAAGCGGTCGACCGCCCGCGCGGCGTCGATGGCCACGCCGGCGGCGAACCCGCCCTGCAGGATCCCGTCCGGGCCGTCCAGGCCGTCGGGTACCTCGAGGTCGCGCACGAGCCAGCCGTCGACGACGGCGGTCTGCGCGCCGAGGCGGAGCCCGAGAGCGGCGGGGCCGACCGGGACGGGCGCGTCGACGGGGGTCAGGCGTGATCCGTTCATGGCCGCGACCCTAGCGCCGCGCCGGTGCCGATCCGCTGCCGCTCCGGTGCCGGACGACTCGCGCCGATCGCATCGGGTGTGCGCCCCGCGCCGCGCGGATGCTCGGACCCGGCGGCGCGAGGCCCTAGCGTCCTGGTGTCCCCCACCGACCGGTGCAGCCTCACGTGCGTTGTCCCGAGTGCGGCCTCGACGACGACAAGGTCGTCGACTCCCGCCCCACCCCCGACGGCGCGGCGATCCGCCGCCGCCGCGAGTGTCGCGCCTGCGGCGTGCGCTTCACCACCTTCGAGCGCGTGGAGCTGCCGGAGCTGCTGGTGCGCAAGCGGTCCGGCGTCGTGACCCCGTTCTCGCGACAGAAGGTGCTCGACGGCATGGCGCGAGCCGCCAAGGGCCGTGTCCCGCAGGAGGACCTCGAGGTCGCGGCCGCCCGGGTCGAGCAGCAGCTGCGGGCCGCCGGCGGTCGCGAGGTCACCTCGGAGCAGGTGGGCCTGAAGGTGCTCGGGCAGCTCCACGAGCTCGACGACGTCGCCTACGTCCGCTTCGCGTCGGTCTACAAGGACTTCCAGGGCCCCGAGGACTTCGAGGAAGCGCTCCTCACCCTCCGCAAGGAGGCCCCGCCCAAGGCCCCCGACCCCGCCTGACGCATCAGGGCAGTCCCACCGGGACGTCCTCGTGGGGCAAGAGGGCGGCGTCCACGACCCGTCGGTCGCCCAGCGGTTCGGGAAGCGGCAGCGTGAGCGTGGTGTCGGGTGCCTGGAGGCAGTCGCCGAGCGTGCGCGGCGGGTGACGGGTCGCGACGAGCAGGCGCACCTCGTCGTCGGTCACGACCTGCTCCAGGACCTCGATCCGCCCGTCCGGCGGCTCGCCGTCCCCGCAGTTGTTGTCGCGCACGAGTAGCCGCAACTCCTCCGACGTCGCGTCCGGCTCCGCGGCCGGATCGATGGCGACGCTCGCCAGCCACAGGTCCGGCCGCAGCTGCACCCGCGGGTTGCAGGTCGTGTGGGAGACGACCTTCCAGTCGAGGGCTGCGGCCGGCTCCGCGCCGTCGATCGGTTCCACGACGAGCTGGGCGTGGGAGCGGGGCCAGGACTCGACCCGCTCCCGGGTGGTCAGGGCCCGCACGGCGGCGACGCGTGCCGGGCCGACCTCGAGCACGGACCAGCCGGTGGGATGCACGGCGTCCAGGACGACGTCATGGGCGGGATGGTCACGGACGCTGGCCAGGTCGGGTCCGGCTTCGAACTGCTCGGCCGTTCCTTCGACGCCGAGGCAGTCGTAGACCAGGGCGCCGTCGGTGCGGACCGCGTCGACGACACCGCCGTCGGCCAGGTCGGCCGGCACGCCCGGCCCGCCGCCGGCGCAGCCGACCGCCAGGCCCGCCATGACCGCTCCCAGCATCGGCAGCGCCACCCGCACGACCACCCCTTCGTCGACGCCCGGCGCGGCAGGCTAGAGAGCGCGGTGGACGAGATGCGAGCCCGCGGGGTCAGCGGGCCGGGAGCAGGACGACGGTCCAGGCGTCGACCTCGGAGGAACCGAAGCCGTTGAGCTGGCGCAGCTCGTCGAGCTGCCGGCGGGCGTCGACCCCCTCGGGCGCCGTCGCGACGGCGACGTCCCACAGCGTCTCGCCCGGCTGGACCACCACGTGACCGGCGACCTTGTCGGCCAGCTCCGCCTCGGCGCCGACGCGCCCGATGGCGACCGTGAGCAGGAAGGCGACCAGCACGAGGCCGAGCACCGCGACGGCGCGGCGGCGCCACAGGACCGCGGCCGAGGGGCGGCGGGTGGCAGTGGTGGCCGGCAGGGCGATGGTGCTCATCGTGGGCTCCTCGGGTCGTAGGGCCGGGTCGGGGCCGGGGTCGTGCGTCGGGCGGTCGTCGGCGGCCGGTGCGTGCCGTTGGTGGGGAACGCTACGGGCGGGGTGTGACACCGACCCCGACGCGATCGAACGCCTGTTCGTCTGCGAGTGAAGCGAACGCACGTTCGGAGGTCAAGGGGAAACCCGAACGGATGTTCGCATCCGACGCGTCCTCGTGTTACGGTCCCGTCCGTCCGAACGCCCGTTCGTACGCAAGGGGTCCGCCCCCCTGCCACGTCGCGGCGCACGGGCGCCGACGCCGCAAGGAGCCCAGGGTGAGCGAGCAGCCGAACGACGTGAGCGACCTGACCTCGCGCCAGCGGGCGATCCTCGAGGTCATCCATGCCCACGTCGACGCACACGGCTATCCGCCCTCGGTGCGGGAGATCGGGGACGCCGTCGGGCTGAAATCCACGTCGTCGGTCCACGCCCAGCTGGAGACGCTGGAGACCAAGGGCTACCTGCGCCGCGACCCGACCAAGCCGCGGGCGCTGGAGCTCGGGCGTGATCCGATGACGTCGCTGGAGATGCGTCCGGCGTCGTCGCGCAACGTCCCGCTCGTCGGTGACATCGCCGCCGGTGGCCCGATCCTGGCCGAGGAGCAGGTCGACGCGGTCTACGCCCTGCCGAAGGAGCTGGTCGGCGAGGGCCAGTTGTTCATGCTGCGGGTGCGCGGCGAGTCGATGATCGAGGCGGGCGTCCTCGATGGCGACTTCGTGGTCGTGCGCGAGCAGCCGTCGGTCGAGCAGGGCGAGATGTGTGCCGCGCTGATCGACGGCGAGGCGACGGTGAAGTTCTTCCGCCGCACCCGCGCGGGCGAGGTGTTCCTCGACCCGGCCAACGAGGCCTTCGATCCCATCCCCGTGGTGCCCGGTCAGGACGCCCGCATCATGGGCAAGGTCGTCACCGTGATGCGGTCCGTTCGCTGAGACGAGTTTCCGACCCGCTCACACCGCGTCGGACGGGTCGTCGCCGGCGGCCAGTTGGGTCAGCGCGAGCAGCAGGCCCTCGTGGGGCGCCAGGGGCTCGGTGAAGGCGTCGGCGCAGATCTCCACCAGCCAACCCACGCCGTGGCGGGTGACGCCGGTTCCGAGGATCGCGACGTAGCCGTTGGCGGCGAGGAACTCGCGTTCGCTCGGGTCACCGTCCTCGAGCGTGGCGAAGAACACCCCGCCGCGCAGCACGGCCGCCGAGGCCGGGTAGGCGTCCAGTGGGTAGCGGTCACCGGGGGTGACCGGCACCGCACCGGGTCCGACGTCCCCGCGGCGCAGGTACTCGCCGGCACGGATGACCAGGTCGACGCCGTCGCTGTTGGACAGCCACCACGACGCCGCACCGAGCGCGTTGGCGGCACTGGAGGCCAGGGCGGCCAACCGGGACTCGACCCCGCCCTCGGCCGCCTGCACGGCCGTCAGCACCTCGCGGGCCAGCTCCCGGCCGGCGGCGCGCGCAGCGCTGGCGAGCTGGTGGCGGCCACCACCGGCCGCGACGCCGGTCGTGCGCCCGGCCCGGGCGGCCCGGACCTCGCGCTTCTCGCGGTACTGCATCGCGTCGGCCAGGCGCAGCAGCGCCCGTCCGGCCGCGGCCGGGGTCGGCGCGCCGCCGGGCCGGCCGTGCACCAGTGCGTAGCCGCAGGACAGCCCGCCGCCCAGCGGCAGCGCCCGCGTGGCGGCCATCAGCCGGTCGGTGATCTCGCGGATCTCGTCCTCCTCCACCCCCTCGAGCACGAGGCAGAACTCGTCACCACCCATCCGCGCCGCCAGGCCGCCGGGATGGCGTGCGACCTCGCGGGTGAGCACCTCGGCGACGTCGCGCAGCAATCGGTCGCCCTCGGCGTGGCCGCGATGGTCGTTGACGTCCTTGAGGCCGTTGACGTCGCCGAGGACCACCCCGACCGGCCGAGCCAGCTGCTCGCCGGCGAACACCTCCTCGAGGCGCTCGTCGACGGCACGCCGGTTGGCGAGGCCGGTCAACCGATCGCGGTAGGCCAGTTCGTGCAGCACGGCGCGGTCCTGCAGGTGCCGTAGCGCGGCCCCGACCAGTCCGACCAGCGTCTGGCAGATGACGAGATCGAGCTCGCCGAAGGGCGACCGGCCGTGCGCGCGCGTGACGTAGAGCTCGCCCCACACCTCGGCGCCGACGAACACCGGCGAGGACAGCGCCGCGTACTTGCCCAGCGCCACCAGCAGGTCCCGGTCGACCTGCGGCAGATCCGCGTCGTCGACGGTGCCGTGCCAGGCGCGCCCCTGCAGCAGCACGGTGACGAGCTGCCGGTAGCCGTCCAGCCGGTAGGTCTCGTCCTGCGGGCGCGGCTCCTCCCAGTCGGCCAGCTTGCCGTGGTTGCGCAGCACCCGCGTGAGCCCCTCGGCGCGGTCGAAGCGCGAGAGCGCCACGCTGTCCGCGTCGAGGCAACGCAGCGCCACCTCGACGGTGAGGTCGTAGACCTCGTCCTCGTGCTCGCTCCGACCGAGGCGTCGGCCGGCCAGCGCCAGCAACCGGAGGCGCGCGGCGACGGCGGCGGTGTCGCCCGCGACCATGAACTCGTCGGTCAGGTCCCCGTCTCCCGCTCCCAGTCCTCCGGCGGCTCGGCGAACACGTCGATGTCGAGGTACGGCCGCAGCGTGCGTGCGACCTCCTCGTCGACATCGGCAACCAGTTCGGTGCCCTTGACGCCGTGGGCCTCCTTGACGACCTGCCCGCTGCGGTGCGCCAGCGCCACGAGGTCCTGCCGCGCGTACGGGATGTGCGCGGAGATCCGCAGTCGCTGGCCGGGGATGCGCAGCCGGATCCGCTCGACGAGCTCGTCGATCCCGGCGCCGGTGTGGGCGGAGACCAACACCGGGTCCGCGTTGAGCTCGACCTGGACCCGCCGCGCCAGTGCCTCCACCGTCGCCGGGTCGGCGCGGTCGATCTTGTTGAGCACCAGCTGCTCGGGCACGCGGTCGGCGCCGATCTCCTCCAGCACCTCGTGGACCGCGACGACGTGGGCCTCGGCCTCCGGGTGCGACGCGTCGACGACGTGCAGCAGCAGGTCGGCACTGGCCGACTCCTCCAGCGTCGACTTGAAGGCCTCCACCAGCCCGTGCGGCAGCTTGCGCACGAATCCGACGGTGTCGGTCAGCACGATGTCGCGCCCGTCCTCCAGCGGCAGCCGGCGCACGGTCGGATCGAGCGTGGCGAACAGCCGGTTCTCCACCAGCACGCTGGCGCCGGTCACCCGGTTCAGCAGCGACGACTTGCCGGCGTTGGTGTAGCCGACCAGCGCCGCCACCTGGACCCGGTTGCGTTCGCGTTCGGTGGCCTTGGTCTCGCGGATGCGGGCGTAGTCCTTCAGGTCGCGGCGCAGCTTGGCGATGCGACGCATGATCCGCCGCCGGTCGACCTCCAGCTGCGTCTCACCGGGACCGCGGCCACCGATACCGGCACCGCCGGCGGTGCGCCCACCGGCCTGCCGGGACAGCGCCGTACCCCACCCACGCAGGCGCGGCAGCAGGTAGTTGAGCTGTGCCAGCTCGACCTGGGCCTTGCCCTCGCGCGAAGTGGCGTGCTGGGCGAAGATGTCGAGGATCACGATGGTGCGGTCGAGCACCTTCTGCTTGATCCGCTCCTCCAGCGTGCGCTGCTGCGCTGGGGAGAGCTCGTCGTCGAACACGACCGCGTCGGCGCCGTGCGCGGCGACCAGCTCGCGCAGCTCGGCGACCTTGCCGCCGCCGATGTAGGTGGCGGCCTGCGGCGTGTCGAGCCGCTGCACGACACGCTCGACGACCTCGGCGCCGGCGGTGTCCAGCAGGGCCTCGAGTTCGTCGAGGGAGGCGTCGACGTCCGCGGAGGTGCGTCCGGGCAGCTGCACGCCGACGATCACGGCCGCCTCGACGCGCCGGATGATGTCGACGCCCTCGCGAGGGGCGCCCTCCTCGATGACGTCGCGGCGGCGGCGGCGTTCCTCGGCGCGCGAGAGCTGCTCGGCGGTCAGCGTGGTGCCGTCGCCGAGCAGCAGGTCGTCGGGGCGCGGTTCGTCGGCGAGCGAGAACCCGTCCACGCGGTCCTCGAGGGATGCGTCGGTGTCCGAGGGCCGGTCGGGACGCGGGTCGTCGCCGGGGCGGGGGGTGGTGTCGTCGGAACTCAGGGTGCGGTCTCCAGCAGGCCCGCCTGCGCGTCGCGCAGCCAGGCGTCGTCGATCGTGCCGTGCCCGACCTCCACGGCCGGGCCGGTCATCATCACGGATTCTCCAGGGTGCCACCTGACCCTGAGGGTGCCGCCCGGTAGTTCGACCGCGACCTCGCGGTCGACCTGCCCGAGCCGCTGCAGGGCCACCACGGTCGCGCAGGCGCCGGTGCCGCAGGCGGCGGTCTCCCCCACGCCACGTTCCCACACCCGCAGGCGGACGTGGTCGCGGGCGACGACCTGGGCGAACTCCACGTTGGTCTTGGCCGGGAAGGCGGCGTGGGTCTCCACCTGCGGACCGAGCGTGGTGACCGGCGCCGCGGCGACGTCGTCCACCAGCGTGACAGCGTGCGGGTTGCCCATGGACACCACGGAGACGTCGAGGTGGTGGCCGTCGACGTCGACCTGGTGCACGAGCCGGTCGCCGGCCGGCGCGGCGCCGGCGGTTCCGGCGGCTGCGGTTCCGGCGGTTGCCGCGAGGTCGAACGGGACCTCCGTGGGCGTCAGCACGGGTGGGCCCATGTCGACCTCCACCTCGGCGACCGTGCCGTCGGGGTGGCGGGCGACGATGCGCACCGGCTTCGGGCCCGAGCGGGTGGCGACGACCACCGTGCCGTCCTCGCGCGGACGGGCCAGGCCGCGGTCGACCGCGTGCTTGGCGGTGACGCGGACGCCGTTGCCGCACATCTCCACGATCGAGCCGTCGGCGTTGCGGTAGTCCATGAACACGTCGCCGTCGGCCGGGTCGGCGACCGCGCCGATCCGGATCACCCCGTCCGCGCCGATGCCGCGACGGCGGTCGCACAGGGCCCGCACGAGGTGTGCAGGCACGTCGAGGCGGTCCTCGGGGTCGGCGAGGACGACGAAGTCGTTGGCGGTGCCGTGGGCCTTGGTGAAGTCCATCGCGCCAAGGGTACGCGCACGTTCTGGCCGGCACGAGGGTTCGTCCACGGCCGCGCTGCTTGACTCCCGCGCGCCGCCGGCCGGTGGCGCCGCGCCGGCGGCGTCCGTGTGGCGTCGTACCGGCGGCGCTGGAGGTCGGTGGTGCGTTGGGTGAAGCGGATCGCGCTGGGGGTGGCGGCCCTGGTCGTGCTGGTGCTGATCGTCGGGGCGGCCGGTGGCACGGTGATGGTCACCCGGTCGCTGCCCGACCAGGACGGTGACCTCGCGGTCGCGGGGCTCGACGCACCGGTCGAGGTGCACCGCGACGCCTACGGCGTGCCGACGATCGTGGCCGCGACCAGCGCGGACCTGTTCCGCGCACAGGGCTACGTGCACGCCCAGGACCGCTTCTGGGAGATGGACTTCCGCCGGCACGTCACCGCCGGTCGCGTGTCGGAGCTGTTCGGCTCGTCGCAGTTGGACACCGACCGGTTCGTGCGCACGCTCGGCTGGCGGCGGGTCGCGGAGCAGGAACTGGACCTGCTCGAGCCCGAGACGCTGGCGATCCTCGAGGCGTATGCCGAGGGTGTCAACGCCTGGATCGACGACAAGCGCGGCAGCGCGTTGTCGCTCGAGCACGGGCTGCTGCCGGTGGCCGGCGCGCGCGGCTACGCCCCCGAGCCGTGGACGCCGGCCGACTCGGTCGCCTGGCTGAAGGCGATGGCGTGGGACCTGCGCTCGAACCTCGAGGACGAGCTGCTGCGCGGCCGGCTGCAGACGGTCGACCTCGGCCCGGGACGGGACTGGACCGAACTGTTCCCGCCCTACCCCTACCACCGCAACGAGACCATCCTCGCCGAGGAGGACCTGGCCGCTGCCGACGACTGGCTCGCGACCACGGCCGGGGCGGACGCGGAGGACGGCGATGCCGCCGGGACGAGCGACGAGGGCGAGGACGCGGCCGCCGACGACGGTGACGCGGGCGAAGACGATGCCGCAGCCGCCGACGGGGCGTCGCTCGACGCCGCCCTGGATCGGGCCCAGCAGGCCCTGCTGGCGGCACCGCAGCTGCTCGGCGACGGCACCGGTGACGGGATCGGGTCCAACTCCTGGGTCGTCGGCCCGGAGCGGTCCGCCACCGGGGGCGCGCTGCTGGCCAACGACCCCCACCTCGGACCCTCGCAACCCTCGCTCTGGTACCAGGTCGGGCTGCGCTGCGCCGAGGTGACCGACGACTGCCCGTGGCACGCGGCCGGGTTCTCGTTCTCCGGTGTGCCCGGCGTGGTGATCGGCCAGAACGACCGCATCGCATGGGGGTTCACCAACCTCGGCCCGGACGTCGCCGACCTGTACGTCGAACAGCTCGACGGCGAGCGCTACCGCACCGAGGACGGCTGGGCGGACCTGCAGATCCGGACGGAGACCATCGGCGTGGCGGGCGGCGAGGACGTCGAGGTGACGATCCGGGTCACCCGGCACGGGCCGCTGTTCTCCGACGTGTCCGGCGGCGGCGAGGAGATCGCGGCCGGCCCGCAGGGCGCCGGCGCCCCGGACGCGGACGCCGATGCGACGTATGCCGTGGCGTTGCGTTGGACCGCCCTGGAGCCGGTCGACACGATGGACGCCGTCCCGGCCTTCATGCGCGCCCGCGACTGGGACGAGTTCCGGGCCGCCGCGGCGAAGTTCCAGGTCCCGAGCCAGAACCTGGTCTACGTCGACGTCGACGGCCACATCGGCTACCAGGCGCCGGGACGGATCCCCGTGCGCACCACCGGTGACGGCACCGTGCCCGTACCGGGCTGGACCGGCGAGCACGACTGGGAGCGCTACCTCGACTTCGAGGAGCTGCCGTTCACCTTCGACCCGCCGTCGGGCGCGATCATCACCGCCAACCAGGCCGTGCTCCCCGAGGACGCCGAGCCGTTCCTCACCGTCGATCCCGACCCGGGTTACCGCGGTCGCCGCATCAACGAGCTGCTGGCGGATCGGACCGGGTTGACGCTGGACGACCTGCTGGCCGTGCAACTGGACAACCACAACGCCAACGCCGAGTTCCTGGTCCCATACCTCCTCGACGTCGAGGTGGACGCGGACACCCGACCGACGCAGGACGTGCTGCGCGACTGGGACCTGCAGGACGACGCCGACAGCGCCGGCGGCGCGATCTTCAACGCGACGTGGCGACACCTGCTCGCGCACACCTTCCACGACGAGCTGCCGGAGTGGGCCCACCCGGCGGGCGGCTCACGCTGGTGGGAGGTCGTGCGCGGCCTGGTCGAGGAGCCCGACTCACCGTGGTGGGACGACGTCACCACCGACACGGTGGAGACCCGCGACGACGTGCTGGCGGCGGCGCTGGCCGACGCCCACGCCGAGGTGGTGGAGCGCTTCGGCGCCGATCCCGACGGGTGGCGGTGGGGCGCGATGCACACGCTGCTGCTGCGCCACCAGACCTTCGGCGACTCCGGCATCGCCCCGGTCGAGCGGCTGTTCAACCGCGGGCCGCTGGAGACCGCCGGTGGCGTGTCGATCGTGAACGCCACCGGCTGGAACGCCGCCGAGGGTTACGAGGTGAACTGGGTCCCGTCGATGCGCTACTTCGTCGACGCGGGCGATCTGGACGCCGGCCGGTGGATCCACCTGACGGGCCAGTCCGGGCGGCCGTTCTCGCCGCACTACCTCGACCAGGCCGAGGCGTGGCGCGACGGCGGCACGATCCCGTTGCCGTTCTCCGCTGCGGCCGTCGAGGCCGCGGCCGAGCGCACCCTGACCCTCACCCCCACCGACTGACGCGCACCTCGTTGCGTCCTTCCACGCCCGCCTGCTGAATCGATACAGCGCAGGAAGCAACCGCACCCGAGGTCAGGCGTCGGGCACGATGGCGGCGCGCAGGTCGAGGACCGCGTCGGTCAAGGCCGGGTCGCCCTGGACGCGGCTGGCCGCACGGACCTCGTGCGCGTCGGCCATGCGCACGGCCCGGCGCCACAGCAGCGAGGCGGGGATCACCACGACGGCAGCGACGTCCGCGCCGCCCGGGTCGCCCGCCTCGCCCGCGTCGTCGATCGAAGCGTGTGCCAGCCGCCAGCCGTCCGCGGCCGCCGTGGCGGACCAGCCCCGCATCAGCGGGCCGGTCACGTGCAGGAGCACCCGGGTGCCCGCCGGGCGCGGCGGCAGCGCAGGTGGCAGCGCGTGCACGAACGTGTCGAGCACCGGCGCCAGCCAGGACGGACCGTCGAGGCCCGGGCGGGCGACCGCGGCGCGGATCTGCTGCTGGTGGACCCAGCGCTCGGTGAACTCGCGGGCGACGTCGAGCCAGTTCGGGTGCGGACCGGCACCGGCCCAGGCGACCGTGCCGTCCGGCGCGTCGGGCGGCAGGCTGCGCAGGTGCTCCTCGGCGGACGGGCTCACGGCGGTTAGCAGCTCACGTGCGAGCCGCGGCGACACGACGGCGGCCAGTGTCGCGACGAACTGCTCGTTGAGCGCATCGAGGCCGGCGACGAGCTGCTCGAAACCGGTGGCGTCGATCCAACCACCGGTGTGACCGTCGCGTGCGGCAGACAGCCGGCGCAGGTCGTCGTGCAGCAGATGCAGCACCAGCGCGTGCACGTCCCAGCCCGGGCACACGGTCGGGCGACGCCACGCCGCCGCGTCCAGGTCGGCCAGGAGCGCCAGCAGTGCGCCGCGCTCCGGGCCGAGCCGGTCACCGACGACGACGGGAGGTAGCAGCATGCTCGTCATGCGAGCGACGCTACTCCCCTACCGGCGGGTCGGGCGTCCAGGCGGCGAGCACCTCGGCCGGCGGGGTCGGGACACACCTGGGGTCGGCACGGAACCAGCTCCGCTGGCGCTTGGCGTAGCTCCACGTCCGCTTCGCGATCGCGGCCGCGAGGCGCTCTCAACCTCATGTGTGCACGGCGCCGTACTAGGTGAGCGACTCGAGTGTGGGGACAGGGACGAGCACAACGCAGCTCAGCACGAGTTCGGCAACCTCGTGCACCTGCCGGAGACCCAGATTCTTGGACCTGAGCAGAAGTTGGATCGCGAGGCCGTCGACGAGACCGATCATGGCGTTGGCAAGCATCACGGGGTCACCGGGGCGCATCGTTCCATCGGCCTGACCCTCGGCGATGATGTCGAGCACCTTGCTGCGCCAAGCTCCGTAGACCACGTCGTTCAGCTCACGCAAGTCCGGATCGTGCAACGCCTCGACCCAGAGCTCCGCCCAGACACGCCAGGCACGGATCGTCACGTCGGAGTCCGGGAGATAGGAAGCGATGAGTCGCCGCAGACGTGTGACGGGGTCGTCGTCGGACTCGAGGATGGGACGCCTGCGCTCCAACGAGTCTCGGAAGTTGTGCTCGAAGGCTGCCTGGACGAGCTCGCGCTTGGTCGGGAAGTAGTAGTGCACGGTGCCACTGCTGCAGCCGACGCGGCGAGCGACGTCGGTGACCCGCAGCGTGCGGAATCCGACGTTCGCCGCCACCTCGCAGGTGGCGCGCAAGATCTGCTCGCGCCGCTCCGCTTCTACGCTCGGCCGTGCCATCGAGCCCGCCTCTCCCGCGATCGTCGCTGCCGGCCCGTCATGACTCTAGCGGTGGGTGTTGCGCCGACGGATCGGCCATCGGCCCGTCATGGCGGTCGGCCGGTGGCCCCACCCCGTCCGTCGTCGCCGTGGGCCGAGCCACGGCGAGGTGGATCCCCGCGAACACCAGCGCACCCCCGATCAGGATCCTGGCGGTCAAGGCCTCACCGAAGAGACCGATCGAGATCACGGCGGCCCACACGGGCTCGCTGGCCATCACGATGGCTGCCCTGGCCGCCGGTACCCGTGCCTGCGCCCACGTCTGGGCGAGCATCGAGACGGCGCCCGCACCGAGGGCGAGGAACAGCACCTGCCCCCATGCAGCAGAGGTGGGCGGCATTGCCATGCCGTCGGCCAGAGAGAGCATGCTCGTCACGACCGCCAGGGAGATCAGCTGGAGCGTCGCGAGAGCGGATGCGTTGCGCGGCGTCGCCCAGATGCCGAGGACGGCGATGTGAATCGCGTAGATCGCGGCGCTGAGGACACACAGGGCTTCCCCGAGTCCCAGCGAGAACCCCCGCAGTGACAGCACGGCCAGACCCAGTGTCGCGACGGCCGCCGCGGCCTTGGTCGAGGCAGTCAGGGGCCGGCGTTGCCACCTCGCCACGAGCACCGGGGTGAAGACCACGTACAGGCCCGTCAGGAAGCCGGAGACGGAGGCCGGCGCGAGCGTGATGCCGATGTGTTGGGGTACCTGCGCGGTCGCGTAGATCGCTCCGAGTACGAGCCCACGCACCACCGTGCGGCGGTCGAGCCCGCGCAACACGCCGGGGCGGACCGCGACGACGGCGGCCGCGGCGATGAGGAAGCGCCAAGCGAGGTAGTCGTCGACGGTCATCGAGAGCATCAGTTGCTTGGACACGGGAAACGACGCGCCCCACAGGACGGTGACCAGCAGGAGCGCCACCGTGGGCGCGGCAGCGCGGTTGGCGGTGGTCGTACGGCCGCTCACGTCGGCGTTTTCCCCGGATGCGAGACCTCGTCGACCCAGCGCAGAACCTGTTGCGCCTGGGCGCGGACGGCGGCGGCCGCCGACTCGCGCGACAGGTAGGCGACGTGCGGCGTCACGATCGTCCGAGGATGCTTCAGCAGCGGGTCGTCGGCCGCTGGCGGTTCATGCCGTAGGACGTCGAGTGCTGCGGCGTCGACCAGCCCCCGATCGAGCGCCTCGAGAAGTGCCGTCTCGTCCACGACTCCGCCGCGCGCCACGTTGATCAGCACCGTCCCCGGCTTCATCACCGCGAACTGCTCGGAGCCAATCAGGCCGGCGGTCTCCTCGGTCAACGGGAGATGCAGGCTCACGATGTCGGCCCGGCCGAGCAGTGCCGCGAGCGCCGTGGCGCGTTCCACGCCGCTCGGCCAGGCTCGTGCGTCCAGGGCCGGGTCGAAACCAACGACGTCTCCGACGAGGTGGCGGGCGCGGTCGGCGACGGCGCGTCCGATGCGTCCGAGGCCCACCACGCCCCAGGTCAGCAGCGATGGCCGCCGCAGCACCTCGGTCGAGGGTTCCCAGCGGCCGACCATGGTCGCCCGGTCGAAGAAGACGACCCCCCGGACGGCGGCCAGTGCGAGTGCCACGGTGTGGGTGGCGACCTCTTCGGTGGCGACGTCGGGGAGGTGGCCGACGTGCACACCGCGCGCCGCCGCGGCGCGAGTGTCGACCATGTCGGTGCCGACCGACCTCGTGGCGACGCCACGCAGACGCGGCAGGCACGCCAGCAGTTCCGGTCCGACGCGGCTGTATCCGACCAGCAGGAAGTCGGCGTCGGTGTTCGCGGCGATGCGCCGGGTGTCGGCAGTCGACAGGACGCGCACTTGCAGGCCGGCGGAGCGAAGCAGGCTGACCCCGGGCGCGACGTCCTCCTCCGGGGAGACGTCGGTGTAGACCGCCACCGTGCGCTTGGGAGTGGCCGCGACCATCAAGTCTGGATCGCCTGGAGCTCGGTGTACTCCTCGAGGCCGGCCAGGCCGAGTTCCCGTCCGGTGCCGGATGCCCCGAAGCCGCCGAAGGGGGCCGCAAGGTTGAATTCGGCACCGTTGACGTCGACCTGTCCCGTGCGCAATCGGCGGGCGACCGCCAGCCCTTGGGCCTCCGTGGCGGCCCACACGGCACCGCCGAGTCCGTAGGGGCTGGCGTTGGCTGATGCGATGGCATCTTCCTGCCCGTGATGCGGCAGCAAGGTCAGAACCGGCCCGAAGACCTCCTCACGGGCGATTTCGGTGGTTGCATCCACGTCGGCGACGACGACCGGTTCGGTGAAGTACCCGACGGCGGGCAGAGCGCGGTCAGCGCGGATGATGCGCGCACCGACGGCCGATGCTCGGTCGACGAGGTCGTGAACTCGGCGACGTTGCTCGGCCGAGATGAGCGGCCCGAGGTCGGTGCGAACGTCCCGCGGGTCTCCGACGACGAGAGCGGCCATGTCCCGGCCGGCGAGGCTGACCGCCTCCTCGTAGCGGCTGGCGGGGACGAGCAGTCGAGTCCAAGCGCTGCAGGTCTGACCGCTGTTGAGGGTTGCCGAGTCGACGGTGGCCCGGACGGCGGTCTCGAGCGGCGCTCCGTCCAGCACGATGCTGGCCGATTTCCCGCCCAGCTCCAGTCCGACGCGCTTGCAGCGGAGCGCCGCGAGGCTCGCGACCTGACGTCCGACCGCGGTGGACCCCGTGAAACTGATCAGCGCCACGAGGGGGTGCCGAACCAGCGCGTCACCCGTCTCGGCACCGGAGCCAGGTACGAGATTCACGACACCTGGTGGTAGCGCCGCGTCGACCGCGGCGTCGACGAGCAGGTAGGCCGTCAGGGGTGCCAGCTCGGCTGGCTTGATCACCACCGGGCACCCGGCAAGCAGGGCCGGCGCCAGCTTCACGACGAGTTGGTAGAGGGGGTAGTTCCAGGGCGTGATACACGCGGCGACGCCGGCGGGCTGGCGGACCACGCGCGAGTTGCCGATGGTGTACTCGAACCAACCGGGATCCACCTGTTCGGCATACCAGCGCAGCACGTCGAGGGCCACGTCGACGTGGGCGTCGCGTGCCGTACGCAGTGGGGCGCCGACCTCGGCGACGATCGTGTCCACCAACTGCTCTCGACGCCGCACCAGCTCGGTGTGCAGCCGGGCGATCGCGCTGGCCCGCTCCTCGGCGGGTGTCTGTCCCCACGAGGCGGCGGCCGATGCTGCCGCGCGCACGGCTGCATCCACCAGCGCTGGGTCACAGTCGGCAGCGGTCCCGATCGGCTGTTCGGTGGCAGGATCCACGACCGCACGTGAGCGGTCGACGTCGACCCAGGCTCCTCCGACGAAGGCGACGGGTCGCTCCCAAAGCGCCCGGGTCACGCCGGTGATCCTGCGTGGTCCGTCAGCAGTCGGACGTTGCGGTCGGCCACGTCCAACGCGGCCTGCCGCAGGGGGATGCCTTGCGCGTCCGCGGTGCTCACGACGGTCTTGAGCAGACGCTGCATCCTCGCGGCGATCTTGGCGAACGACGCCTCGGCGGTCGGCGCGATGTCGCCGTAGACGACCCACCACCACCAGGCGTTCGTCGCCCAGTTGGTGAGGAAATCGGGCAGGACCTCGATCCCGCGCGCCCGGAGGAGTTCTTCCGCCGCTGGCAACGTGGGCATGTTGGCGCCTTCCGCGACGACGGCGGCCCGGACAGCCTCGACATCGGCGACGTCGAGCACGTACGACATCGCGGCTGGAACGACGACGTCGACGTCGAGGGTGTGCCACGACCGGCCGTCCGCCTGCGCCACCTCGCCGACACGCGCACGGTCGATGCAGCCCGAGCCGTCGCGGGCACGCAGCAAGGCCTCGACGTCCAGACCGTCCGCGTCGAGGAGCAGACCCTCGCGGTCGGCGACCCCGATCACACGAAGCCCGGCACGCTGCAGGTAACGGGCGGCGGCACCGCCGATGGATCCGAACCCCTGCACCACCGCGGTGAGTCCTCGCACGTCTCGGCCGCGGAGCTCGGCGTGGGCGATCACGGCCTGGGCCACGCCGTAGCCGCCAACGAGGTCGGCAAGCCCGATGCCCTCGACTTCGACGTCGAAGGCACGGCGAAGGCGGTCCCGGGCCGCGTCCGCGTCATCGAGCGTGGCGAACACCGCCTCGACGGTGGACGGCAGCCCCACCCGTCGAGCGACTCGGTCGAGCGTCTCCTGGCGGACCCCGAAGTCCTCACCGGTGGTCCACTGATGCTCGACGACGGGGCGGATCGCCGTGAGAAAGCGGTACAGGACGTCCTCGAGCAGCGGTGACCCGGGGTCGAGGTCCAGCCCGCCCTTGGCGCCCCCGAGCGGCAGGTACCGATCGGCGGGGTCGTACACGAGGGCTTCCTTGCGGCTCATGCCACGCGCCAGCCCAGCGATCTCCTCGCGCGTGCAGCCTTGGCGCACGCGCAGGCCGCCGCTTGCCAGCCCGCGGACGAGGCGGTCGACGACGACGTAGCCGGGGGTGCCGGTGACGGGGTCGTGCCAGGTGATCTCGTAGAGCGGTGGCGTGTCCACGGTCACCTCCCGGTGGCCGGAGCACCGGCCAGCGCTTCATCAACGTGCAGCAGGGTGGGTCGGTCGGTGCAGAACGCCGCCTCGAGGAGTTGCGGGAGGTCCGCGAGGTCGGTGATGCGATGGGCGTGACAGCCGAAACCGCGGGCGACGGCCGGGAAGTCGACGGTCGGGAGCTCGGTGCCCAGCGGCCGTTCGTCGCGCTCGAGCATCTCGCGCCGGATCTCGCCGTAGCCGCGGTTGTCGACGACCACCACGGCCAACGGCAGACCGACTTGGGCAGCGGCCGCGAGCTCCGCGACCGTGAACATCAGTCCACCATCACCGAGCAGGGCCAGCACGTCGGCCTGCGGTCGCGCCAGCTTGGCCCCGATCGCCGCCGGTAGGCCGTACCCGAGCGTCCCCAACCCGGTCGGGTAGAGGAAGGAGGCGGGGCGGTGCCGCGGCAGGTTCGTGAGCGCGCCGTAGTAGCACACCATCGCGCTGTCGCCGGCGACGACGCTGTCGGCAGGCAGGAATCGGGCCAGGATCTCGATCAGACCGACCCAGGCGGCTCCCTCGACGCGTGCGTCCTCGTGCAGCCGGTTGCGCCACCGGGCGGCTCGGGTCTCCGCCGTCGACGGATCGGGTGCGGGCGCAAGCGCGGCGGTGAGCGCCTCGAGGGTGGCCGCGGCGTCACCGACCAGACCCACGTGCGGTCGGGCATTGCGCAGCACCTGCCCAGGGTCGACGTCGATGCGTACGAGACGGCCGTCGAGCGGCAGAGGGCCGTTCCACAGGTCCGATGGCGCGAGTTCTGTCCCCACGGCGACGACGGCATCGGCGTCCTCGACGAGCGCCGCGATGGTCGGATGGTGCAGCCCCGCGCCAACGGACAGCGGATGGGCTTCGTCGAACGTGCCCTTGCCGTTGGTGGTCGCGACGACGACGGCGCCGAGGCGTTCGGCCAGAGCGCGGACGTGCGTCGCGGCGTGCCGGGCGCCGCCGCCCACGATCACGACGGGTCGCTGGCTGGGCGCCAGGAAGCGCGCGGCATCGCCGATCCGCGCCGGTGGGGCAGCAGACCGCGCGATCTCGACCGGTTCGACGTCGGTGACGGTGCCCGAGGTCTCGAGGAGGTCCAGCGGCACCTCGAGATGTACCGGGCGCGGCCTGCCGGCCGTCATCGACGCGAAGGCTTCGGCCACCGCACCAGGGATCTCGGCCACGGCGGTCACCCGGTGGCTGTAGGCGGTCACGGCGTCCATGGCGCGGGTCTGGTCCTTGACCTCGTGCAGGTAGCCGTTGCCCCGACCCGGGTGGCCGAGTGGCAACCCTGGTGAGACGTGCAGCACGGGGACCGAGTCCGAGAAGGACTGCGCCGCGGCGGCGGCGGCGTTGAGCGCGGCCGGACCCGTGGTGGTGATCGCGACGCCGGGCCGTCCGGCCACACGGGCGTAGCCGTCGGCGGCGTAGCCGGCCCCCTGCTCGTGGCGCGGGGAGACATGGCGGATGCCGTACGCCGACAGGTGCGCGTAGATGGCGAGGTTGTGGGTGCCGGGGATACCGAACGCCGTGTCCACGCCATGCGCGGCTAGGGCGCGGACGACGGCTTCCCCGCCGGTCATCGTGGTCACGGCTTGCCTCCCTGCGTTCCTGCCGACATGAGGACGGCCGCCGTGTCGGCCGGCTGGCCGTAGACCTGCTTGCCGAGCCACTGGCCGCCGTCCACGGTGAGCACCTCGCCGGTGATGTAGGCGGCGCGCTCGTCGAGCAGGAACGCGGCGCTGTCGGCGATCTCCTCGGCAGTTGCGAAGCGCCCCGCTGGCACGCTGGCGAGCACCTGGGCACGCGCTTCCGGTGTCGCCCACAACGCGCTGCCTGCACCGGCCGTTTCGGTCGGACCTGGCGCGATGCAGTTGACGCGGACGCCCCTCGCGCCCCACTCGACCGCCAGAGTCCGCGTCATCGCGAGCACGCCGGCCTTCGCGGCGGCGCTGTGCACGGTGCCAGGATGACCGTGCCACGCGTAGCTGGCGATCACGTTGAGGATCACGCCGCGGCCTTGGCCGAGCAGGTACGGCGCCGCGGCGTGGACGACGTTGAACGTGCCGTTGAGCACGATGTCGACCACGGCCCGCCACCCGCCCGGCGACAGGTCCTCCGCGGCGCAGACGAAGTTGCCGGCGGCGTTGTTGACGACGGCGTCGAGCTGTCCCGCCCAGTCGACGATGCCGGTCACCGCCGCAGCGACGGCGTCGGGATCGCGAACGTCGGCCGTGAAGGCGCGAGCGCGGCCACCACGTTCACGAGCGAGCTGGACCGTCTCGTCGAGCGGCTCCTGCCGGCGTCCGAGCACTGCCACTCGAGCTCCGTCCGCCGCGCAGCGCAGCGCAATGGCTCGACCGATGCCGCTGCCGCCACCGGTGACCAGCACGACACGGTCGGCGGCAAGCGGTTTAGAGGATTCGTGCACGTGTTTGCTCCCCAGGATTGTTCGCGCCTGCAGGCGCGGAAGGCGATGCACCCTGCGTCGTGGTGACGAGCGCATCGACGGCCAGCGCGCCGGTGTGATCGACACGGAGTGGGTTGAGCTCGACCGCGGCCCACTCGGGGGTCGCCGCGAGCAGGTCACCAAGGCCGACAGCCGTGCGCACGATGGCGTCGATGTCGACCGCGGGACGCCCCCGCCATCCAGCGAGCAGCGGTGCACACCGCAGCCGCTGGAGCATCCCGCGAGCCGTGGAGACGTCCAGCGGCGCGAGTTCGACGGCGCCGTCTCGGTGAAGCTCCGCCTCGGTTCCGCCCGCGCCGATGAGCACCACCGGACCGAACGTCGGGTCGCGGCGGGCGCCGACGATGAGTTCGACAACGTGCGGGCGCCCATCGAGCTGCTCGAGCACCCATGTAGGTCGTCGGAGCCGACGAACACCCTCGGTGTAGGCGGCTCGGACGTCGTCGGCGGTCGCCAGGCCGAGCAGCACCCCGCCGAAGTCGCTCTTGTGCTCGAGCCAGTCCGCCTTGAGCACGTACGGACCTGGCACGGTCCGCAGTGCCGCCTCGAGTTCGTCCGGCGTGCGTACCAGCGCGCCGGGCGGGTAGGCGATGCCGCGAGCGAGAAGCGCCTCCCTCGCCGCCCAGTAGCCGGCGGCAACCGGCTGCGGAGTCTCGGGTGGTACCGCGAGGTCCCGGCCAGCCCGGCCGGCCAGTTCCACCGTCGCGCCGAGGGCGGTCAGCGTGGCGTCGATGGTGCGGTAGGTCGGCACCCCGGTGGCACGCAAGACATCGACCGTGCTCGAGGAAGCACACATGCTGTGCACCAGCACCGGCTTGCCGGTGCGGTGGGCCGTCGCGGCGATGCGGCGTGCGGCGGTGGCCTCGCGCCCCGCCAAGTGTGGGGTGTGGGCTGCGTAGCTCCCGAAGTAGCCGGTGAGAACGACGGCGTCGACGTCGGGATCGCCACTGACGGTCTCGACCACGGCGGCGTAGTTGTCCAGGTCCTGCTCGCCTGCGCCCGCCAGATCCACCGGGTTGGAGACGGCTGCCCCACCGGGCAATTGCGCGGCCAGTCGCGTACGAGCGTCATCGCCCAGCGGCGAAACGGTCAGGCCTCGTGCGGTGGCGACATCGGCGGCGACGGCGCCCTGGCCGCCACTGTCGCCAACGACGACGACTCGACCACCCCGCGGCAGCGCGGGCAGATCGACCAGCGCCTGAGCCACGTCGATCAGCTGCGCCGGCGTCTGCACCCGCACGGTTCCGGCGGCGCGGCAGGCGGCGTCGACGACGTCCAGCGACGAGGTCAACGCTCCCGTGTGAGACCGTGCCGCGGTCCGGCTCGCCTCGCTTCCGCCGACCGTCAGCAGGACGGCCGGTTTGCCGGCGTGCCGCAGTCGCCGCAGCGTGCGGATCATGGCCCTGCCGTCACGGAAGCTCTCGATGTAGATCGCGACGACCCGCGTGGACTCGTGGTCCACGAGGTCGGCCACGGCCTCCTCCACGCTGATGTCGGCCTGGTTGCCGATGGAGACGAACCGGGAGACGCCGAGGCCGGCCTCGGCCGCCAGGTCGGCCAGTTCGGATCCGAGCTGGCCGCTCTGGCTCACGATGCCCAGCGAGCCGGGCTCGAAGGTGCCCCAGGCCAACTGCAGTTCCGACTCGGCGTCGTAGAGTCCGAGACAGTTGGGCCCGAGCAGCCGTGCTCCCGCGGCGCGGATTCGGGTAGCCAACTCCCGTTCGGCCCCCGGTCGGCCCGTGACTTGGTCGAGCCCGGCCGTGATGCCGATGAACCCACGGCTGCCTCGCGCCAGAGCTTCCTCGACGACCGTCTCGACGTGCTCGGCCGGCGTGCAGAGCACCACGAGCTCGGGTGCCTCAGGCAGCTCGGCGATCGAGCCAAGCGTCGGAACTCCGCCGACCTCGGTACGCCGCCGATTCACCAGGTACACCCGCCGGCGATGCCGGCCCGCCAGCGCCCCGGCCGCGAGCCAGTAGCCCCACTTCGACGTGTCGCTGGAGGCACCGACGACGGCGACCGAGGCCGGCTCGCGAAACGCGGTCAGACTGCCCAGGGAAGCGGGAACGGTTGCCGTCACGCCCGTGCCAAGGAGCGTGAGATGATGAGCCGCTGGATGTCGGAGGTGCCCTCCTCGATCTCCTCGAGCTTCGCGTCGCGCAGCCACTTCTCGACGAGGAACTCGCGGGAGTAGCCCCATCCGCCCAGCGTCTGCATCGCGGCCCAGGCGCACCAGAAGGCATTCTCGGAGCCCATCAGCTTCGCGATGGCCGATTCCTCGCTCACCGGTAGGCCCTGGTCGTAGAGCTTCGCCGCCCGCACGGCCAGGAGGTGCGACGCATCGGTGCGGGCCGCCATGTCGGCCAGCCGGAACGCCACCGCCTGGTGTTCGATGATGGGCCGGCCGAACTGGTGCCGTTCCCTCGCGTAGTCGGTGGCGGTGTCCAGCGCAGCACGTGCGAGGCCAGTCGATGCCGCGCCGATGAGGATCCGCGATGCGTCGAAGGTCCGCATCAGACCGTAGAAGCCCTGGCCTTCCTCGCCCAGACGGTTGTCGACGGGGACACGGACGCCCTCGAGGAACACCTCCGCGCTCACGATGGCCCGCTGACCCATCTTGCGCATCGGCTGGCCCACCGTCAGCCCGGTGGTGCCGCGGTCGACGACGAAGGCGGTCACCCCGCGAGAGCGCAACGTCGAATCGACGGTCGCGAACACGACCGTGCGCTCGGCGTAAGGCGCATTCGAAATCCAGGCCTTCTGGCCGTTGAGAATGTAGTGATCACCGTCGCGAACGGCGCGTGTCTGCAGCGCGGCCGCGTCGGAGCCGACGCCCGGCTCAGTGACGGCGAGGGCGGTCATAGGCGGGTCGTACGTGCACAGCGGCTCCAGCCAGGTCTTGCGTTGCGCGTCGGTCCCGAGCTCCTCGACCGGAGCGGCGAAGAAGCCGTTCGACGTCAGCAGGTTGCCGATGCCGATGTCGCCATAGCACAGTTCCTCCTGCACGAGGACCTGCGTGTAGAGGTCGGTGACGCCACCACCACCGACGGCTTCGGGAAGCATGAAGCTCGTCAGGCCCGCCCGGCTGGCCGACCGCCACAGGTCCATCGGGGACTCGACGTCGTCCTCGTCGACGGCGCGGGCGCGGGGGCGGATCTCCTGATGCGCGAAGTCGCGCGCGAGATCGACGATCATGCGCTGCTCGTCGGTGAGGTCCATCGCGTCGCGGATGTGTCGGGACATTGGTCTCTCTCGTTCCGGGCCGGCGGGGCCGACCGGCGGTCGCTCGATCAGTGAGGCGCGGTGAGGTGCTTGCTCGGCACTGGACCTGGAGCTTGCTGCCCCCGGTCCGGCTGGCCGCCGACGGGGATCACGATGGCGTCGGCGCCATCCCAGCTGGCCAGCACGGCGGAGCCCGGACGTGGCGGCGGGCTGCTGGCCGGCGTCCGTAGGACCAAGACACGGCCATCGTCGAGGACGAGCTCGCTGCGGAACTCCGAGCCGAGGTAGATCGTCTCACGGACCACCGCTGGCAGTGCGTCCTCGGGGCTGTCCGGGGGCAGCAGACGCAACTTCTCGGGGCGGATGACCACTGCCACCCGAGGACCGGTGATCCCGTCGGGGGTACTCAGGCTCCGACCGGTCACCGTGTCATGGCAGATACCGGCGCGGACGTCACACAGGAAGACGTTCGATTCACCGAGGAACTCCGCGGTGTAGAGCTCGACTGGGTGTTCGTACAGCTCGACGGGTTCACCGACCTGTACCACGCGTCCGTCGCGCAGAAGCGCGATCCGGTCCGACATGGCCAGCGCTTCTTGCTGGTCGTGCGTGACGAAGACGAAGGTGATGCCCAGCTCGCGGTGCAGGCGCTTGATCTCCAGCTGGAGCTGCTCCCGAAGCCGTTTGTCGAGCGCACCGAGGGGTTCGTCCATCAGCAACACCCTGGGGTGGAACACGATCGCGCGAGCGAACGCGACCCGTTGCTGTTGCCCGCCGGACAGCTCCGAGGGCCGCCGTTCCGCGAGGTGCGCGAGCTCGACGGTGTCGAGCGCCTCGAAGACCCTGCGGCGTACCTGCGCCTTCTCCACTCGGCGACGGCGCAACGGGAACGCGACGTTGTCGAAGACGCTCATGTGCGGGAAAAGGGCGTAGTGTTGGAACACCATCCCCAGATCGCGCTTGGACGGGGGGACCCTGGTGAGGTCGCGACCGTCGACCTCGACGGCGCCGGCCGTCGGAGGGACAAAACCGGCGAGGATGTTGAGGAGGGTCGACTTGCCCGACCCGCTCGCACCGAGCAGCGTGATGAACTCGCCGGAGCGAATGTCCAGGTCGACGCGGTCCAGAGCGACGACGTCCCGGTAGTGCTTCGAGACACCCTTGATGCGGATGGGCGCACCGGTCGCCTGTGGCGTGGCCGCGGTGGTCATGCTTCCTCCTGCACGCTGGGGCGGGCACGTCGACGGCGGACGAGTCGGGCGACGCCCGCGACGGTGAACATCGTCAAAGTCATGAGCAGCAGCAGACTCGAGATCGCCGCGACCGTCGGGTCGACGGAGACACGGACCCCGGACCACATGCGGACGGGCAGTGTGGTCATCTGCGGACCCGACAAGAAGATGCTGGTCACGACCTCGTCCCACGAGATGACGAACGCGAACAGGGCACCGGCCAGCATGCTGGGCGCAATCAGCGGCAGCGTGATGCGGAAGAAGGTCGTCACCGGCCCGGCCCCGAGGTTCATTGCCGCCAGCTCGAGCCGTCGATCGAAGCCGAAGAGGGCCGCAGCGACGTTGATGGCGACGTAGGGCACGGCGAGCGCCGTATGGACCGCGACGAAGCCGACGGTGGTCTCCGTGAGCCCGAGCTGCAGGGACACGGCGTAGACCGCAAGGCCGATGATGACGTAGGGGACGATGATCGGGGCGAGGACGAGCGCGGTCAGCAGTGAGCGAAAGGGCAACCGGCCGCGCACGAGCCCCAGTGCGGCAAGGGTCCCAAGCACCACGGAACTGACGGTGACCAGCAAGGCGACACGCAGGCTGACCCACGCGCTCTCGATCCAGGTCGGGCTCGTGAAGAAGTTTTCGTACCAGCGCAGCGACCACTGCTGTGGCGGGAACTGCAGCATGCTGCTGTCGGAGAACGACATCGGGATGATGACCATGACCGGGAGCAGCAGGAACGTCGCCGTGAGCAGAGCCGAACCAATGAGCGCACCGCGCGTGAGCCGCCGGGCGGTCATCGGTCGACCCCGAGGTGTCGGCGCAGATCCACGAACCGGTTGACAGTGGCCAAGAGCAGCATCGTGGTGACCAGCAGGATGGCCGCGAGCGCCGCAGCGAAGCCCCAGCGCAGCACGGCGCTGACCTGCTGGACGATCAACTCCCCCAGCATGATGTTGCCGGGTCCGCCGAGCAGTGCCGGCGTGATGTAGAAGCCGAGGGACTGGATGAACACGAGCAGCAGCCCGGCAGCTACCCCCGGGATGGTCAGCGGCACGAAGATCCGCCAAAAGGCGTAGGCGGGGCGCGCACCGAGACCCTCCGCGGCTTGGACCAGTCGAAGGTCGATGGCGCGCATACTGGCGTACAGGGGCAACACGAGGAACGGCAGCAACACCTGCACCATGCCGATGGTCACGCCGACGAAGTTGCGCATGAGTGCGAGGGGTTCGTCGATGACCCCCAGCGCGAGCAGGGTCTGGTTGATCACGCCGGTGTTGCCCAGCAGCAGCACGAGCGCGAAGCTGCGGACGAGCAGACTCGTCCAGAACGGCACGAGCACGACGACGAGCAAGACCGAACGCCAGAACGGTGACGCGAGCGTCATCAGGTAGGCGTACGGATAACCGATCAGCAACGTCACGCCGGTGACCAGCAACGCCGTCACGAAGGTGTTGACGAGGACGTTCAGGTAGACCGGACTGCCGAAGAAGGCGCGGTAGTTGTCGAGCCCGAGCGTCGGGTCCGTGAAACTACGGCTGAAGATGATGGCCAGCGGGACGACGAACACCACCAGCAGGTAGGCGATCAGCGGCAGCGTGAGCCCACCCCAACCGTCCAGCGCGAGCCGTTCGCGCCAGCTGGCCCTGGTCCCCGGACGGGCGTGCCCCACCGGCTGCGGCGCCTCGGGTGGCGCCGCAGCCGAGCCGGTGAGGGCTGTCACCCGGCCATCCACTCGTTCATGCGCTCGGACACCGGGTCGTAGTGCTCCGCCCAGTACGAGTAGTCCATCACGGCCGCCCGCTTCGCGGCGTTCGCTGCGCTGGTGGGCAGTTCGTCGCCGACGTGCGGCTCGACGAATTCCATGGCCGCGTCATTGACCGGCGCGTACGCACTCGCATTCGCGTAGTCGGCCTGCGCCTCCGGGGAGTTCAGGAACCAGTTCATCCACTCTTGGGCGAGGTCGGTGTGCGGATACCCGTTGGGAATGATCACGTGGTCGTAGGACAGGAGGTGTTCGTTCCACTCGTTGGCGACGGGCTGCCCTGCCTGCGCGGCTTCGAAGATGCGACCGTTCCATGCCTGGATCAGGGGCACCTCGCCGCTCGACACGAGCTGGACCTGCTCCTGGCCGGTGTCGTAGAAGACGATGTCGTCCTTGATCGTGTCCAACTTGGCGAAGGCGCGATCGATGTCGAGCGGATAGAGATCGTCCGGCGCCACGCCGTCGGCCAACAATGCCGCCTCGAACATCGCTCCGGTCGCGTAGCGCCAGAATCCCCGCTTGCCGGGGAACGCCTCTGTGTCGAAGAACTCCGCCCAGGACGTGGGGTGCTGACCGGTTGGGTACTTGTCGGTGTTGTAGGCGATCGTGAACGCGTACTCGAGGATCGGCACCGCGCAGTCGTTGACGAACTGCGGATCGATGGCCGAGACGTCGATGACGTCGAAGTCCAACGGCGTGGCCCAGCCGTTCTCGCAGGCCGTGACGGCGAAGTTCGGTTCCACCTCGACGGCACCCCAAGTCACGCGATCCGACTCGACCTGGGCCCGGATCTTGGCGTAGTCGCTGGGCGAGTCCTGCCGGATCTCGACGCCGCGCTCCTCCGCCCACGGCATGACCAGAGCATCAACGGTGACCTGTTGGTCCTCGCCACCCCACATGACGACCGTCAGCTCCGACGCCTCACTGCTGGATGCAGCCTCCTCCGATGAATCGGGGCTGGCTCCACAGGCCGTCGCCAGCATGGACAGGGCGACCACCGCAGTGGTCATGCGGGCACCACACGTCGAACGCATCGAGTCTCCCAACTCTCCCGGGCGCTAGATTGACTGGCGCGTCAGTCAACTTTGCTGCACTGGCGACTGCCTGTCAAGGAAATTCATCTCGTCAGCCGTGGGAAGGGCGACGTCGCTGGCGGGACATCGGGACCGGTGTCGGCGGGTCGGGCGTCCAGGCGGCGAGCACCTCGGTCGGCGGGGTCGGGACACACCTGGGGTCGGCACGGAACCAGCTCCGCTGGCGCTTGGCGTAGCTCCACGTCCGCTTCGCGATCGCGGCCGCGAGGCCCTCGCGCGGGGCCGTTCCGTCCAGGACGTCGGCTGCCTCGGCGTACCCGATGGCCTTGGCGGCGGTGCTCGACAGCCCGCGCGGCGCGGCACGCAGCGCGGCGACCTCGTCGAGCAGGCCGTCGGCGACCATCTGGTCGGCACGCCGGTGGATGCGGGCACGCAGTTCGGCGGCGGGCGGCTCGAGGTAGGCCACCCGTAGGTCCGGATAGATCGACGTGTAGTGCTGCCAGGCGTCGTGGAAAGCGGAGAAGCGCTCGCCGGTCAGCTCGATGACCTCCAGCGCCCGGACCGTGCGCCTGACGTTGGCCGGTTCGATCCGGGCCGCGGCGGTCGGATCGAGGGTCGCGAGGTGGGCGTGGGCGGCCGCCGGCTGCTCCCACCAGCGGGCCTCCAGCGCCGCGCGGACGTCGGGGTCCGTGGGCGGGAAGCGCAGGTCGTCGACGACGGCGCGGAAGTACAGTCCCGACCCGCCCACCAGCAGCGGCGTCGCCCCGCGGCCGGCAACGTCGGCCACGGCGGCGCGGACACGTGTCTGGAACCATGCAACCGTGACCTCCTCCCACGGGTCGCACAGGTCGAGCCCGTGGTGGGGGATCTCGGCCTGCTCGGCCGCGGTCGGCTTGGCGGTGCCAATGTCCAGGCCGCGGTAGACCGTGAACGCGTCGACGGCCACCAGTTCGGTGGGCCTGCCGGCGCGGCTGCGGGTGCGGGCCACGTCCAGGGCCAGCGACGACTTGCCGCTGGCGGTCGGTCCGACGACGGCCAGGACCGGGCTGGTGACGGGCGTCATGCCGTCGCGGCCTCGCTCGCCACGAGCCGGCCGGCACCGTCGACGACGTGGTGCTCGACGGCCGGGAACGGCGCCCGGCCGGCCGCGGCGGTGAGCAGCACGGTCAGCGGCGCCCACCCGGCCGCGCCGTGGACCGTGGCGGCCGCCGGCCCCAGTTCGCTGAAGGCGTCGAGGTCGTTGCCCGCCACCGCGGTGACGGCGGCCTGGTCCCACGCGATCGCCGCCGCGAGGTCGTCGGCGCCGCGGCGGCGGGCCAGGTCGCCGCTCGCGACGAGCGCGATGCGGCGCTGCGTGGCACGGGCGGCCCCGATGATGCCGGCAGCGGTCGCCTCCAGGGCCTGACGTCCCGCGCCGCGCGGCACCGTGACGGGCTGGACGCAGGCGTCCGGCTGCACGGTGCTGACCAGCAGCGCCAGCGCCGCGAGGTCGCCGGCGAGCCAGTCGTCGCGGACGCGCGGGATCTGGCCTCGCGAGGTGAGCGCGCCCAGCAGTTCCTCGTCGTGGCGCAGCTCGGCGCGGACGTCCGGCAGGCCGCGCTGCGACAGCGACGCGCCCGAGGCGTCATGGACGAGGGCCTCGTGGCCGGCCGCGAGCAGGACGAAGGAGTCGACCCGCGGCAGCGCCGTCAGCGTGAAGTCCACGGCGGCCCGCAGCGCCCGCACCGTGTCCTCGCTCGCGCCTTCGAAGAGCGCGACCGCCGTCGGCAGGACGGCCCGGCCGACCAGGGTCACCGCACGACCGGCACGGACGTCAGCACGGGCAGTCGTAGTCCTGCCGCGCCCGGGGTCGGGGGCGTCTGCGCCGGCAGGCCGTGCCCTTCGCCGCGGGCCAGGGCCGCCCCGGCGGCCAGGCCGGCGGCCGTGCGACGCAGCACCCCGGCCTCGCCACCGATGGCGTAGTTGGTGGCGGCCTCCACGACCTCGACGGTGACCAGGTCGCCGGGCGCGAACGCGGGCGTGCCGTCGGCGGCGCCCTGGGGGGCCGGGAAGTGCACCAGGTGGTTGCCGCGTGTGCGGCCCGACCACCGCGACGGGTCGGTCTTCGACGGCGCCTCGACCAGCAGTTCCTGGCTGGTGCCGAGCAGCCGCTGGTGGGCGGTCAGCGACTGGGCGCGGGTCAGGGCCTCCAGCCGGCCATAGCGCTCGCGAACCACCTCGGCCGGCACGAACTCGTCGACCAGGTCGGCCGCCGGCGTACCGGGCCGTGGCGAGTACTGGAACGTGAACGCCTGGTCGAACCCGACCGCGTCCACGACCTCGAGCGTGGCCTCGAAGTCCTCGTCGGTCTCGCCCGGGAACCCGACGATGATGTCGGTCGTGAGCGCGGCATCGGGCATGAGCGCACGCGTCTTGTCCACCAGGGCGAGGTAGCGCCGGGCACGGTAGGAGCGCCGCATGCGCCGCAGCACCCGGTCGGAGCCCGACTGCAGCGGCAGGTGCAGGTGGTGGCAGACGTTGGGCGTCTCCGCCATCGCGTGCAACACCTCGTCGGTGAAGTCGCGCGGGTGCGGCGAGGTGAATCGGACCCGTTCGAGGCCGTCGACCCGGCCGAGTTCGCGCAGCAGGTCGGCGAACTGCGATGCGCCGGCGAGGTCACGCCCGTAGGAGTTGACGTTCTGGCCGAGCAGGGTCACCTCGACGACGTCGTCGGCGACCAGCGCCTCCACCTCCTCGACGATCTCACCGATGCGACGCGAGCGTTCCGGACCGCGCAGGCTCGGCACGATGCAGAAGGTGCAGCTGTTGTTGCAGCCGACGGCGATCGACACCCAGGCGTGGTGGCGCACCGAGCGCTTGGCGGGCAGGGCCGAGGGGAAGGTCTCCAACTGCTCGACGAGTTCGACCACGGGGATCGCGGCCGAGTCGGCCTGGGCGAGCAGCTTGGGCAGCTCGGGAAGGTTGTGGGTGCCGTAGACGACGTCCACCCATGGCGCCTTCTCCGCCACGGTGGCGCCGTCCTTCTGTGCCAGGCAGCCGCCGACCACGATGGTGAGGTCGCGGCCCTCGCGGCGGCGCTCGTCCTTCAGGCCCTTCAGGTGACCGAGGGTGCCGTAGAGGCGGTTGTCGGCGTTCTCGCGTACGGCACAGGTGTTCAGCAGCACGAGGTCGGCCGACGCCTCGTCGGCGGCGCGCCGGTAGCCGAGGGTCTCCAGCAGGCCGGCGGCACGACCGGAGTCGTGCTCGTTCATCTGGCAGCCGAAGGTGCGGACGGCGTAGGTCTTTGGCACAGCGGAACTCACAGGCCGACACGGGGAAGCTCGGATGGTACGCCAGGACCGTACGTCGGCCCGGCGACGCCTGTGGCCGGATCGTGCCGGCGGTCCTGCCGACCTCGTGGCGCGGCTCCGTACCTGGCCGACGCGCGCCGGCGGTCGCCGTGACGGCGTCGTCAGGGGGCGCCGTCGCCACCCTCGCGGGCCGTGGTCAGCCGCTTGCGGTTCTGGTGGTGCTCCGGCAGGCCGGCGTCGCTGTGGGTACCGCGCCCGGCGGCGACGAACGCCACCAGGACGATGCCGAGGAGCGACGCCGAGATGACGTCGCCGGGGACGGTGACGAAGAACACGACGAGCCCGGCGAGCAGCGCGTACCCGAACCAGGCCCGGCGCTGTGACTGGCCGGTGAAGAGCCCCAGCGCGACGGCGAGGACGGGGACGCCGACGATCACCCAGGCCTGTACGACGTCCACGGCGCCTCCTCGCTCACCCGCACCACGTGGTCCTCAGGCTAGCGGAGCCGGCGGCTGCGGCCTCAGTCGGGATCCTTCGGCAGCTCGCCCTCGTTGGGCGGGTCGTCCGGTCCCTCGGAGGGCACGGTCGTCTCGCCGCCCTCGGGTGGCAGTGGCGCGGTCTCGTCGAGCAGTCCAGGATCCTCGTCGCGCCGGTCGGGGTCGCTCACGATCGTTCCTTCCTCGGCAGGTCGTGTGACACGAAGGTGGCGGCGCCGGGCAGGGCCCGCGCGCCGCCACCTCGCTCAACGGTCACCGATCGGCGTCAGCGCTGCTGGTCGCGCGACTCCTCGAGCCCGGCGACGTCGATCTCTTCCTTGCGGACGTCTTCCTCGACGCGCTCCTGCTCGGTGTGGACGTCCTTCTCCAGCCGGACGCGCTCCTTCGGCACCGCCCGCTTCTCCACGACGGGCTCCTCCTCGTGGAGGATGACCTCGTGCTCTTCCTCGGAGATGGCAGGGCCGCTGGTCGCCGCGTCGACGTTGCCCTCGGTGATGGGCTCGCGCTCGAGGTGGACCTCCTCACGCTGGACCGGCACGGTCTTGGTTACGTGCTCGGTCACGACGTGCTTGCGCAGGCGCACGCGCCCGGCCTCGTGGCGCTCCTTGCCGACGTGCAGCTCCTCCTCGGAGCGGGTCATGGCATCGTCGGTGGTGGGCCCACTGGTGTCGTGCCCGGCCGTGCCGAACTGGTTGCGGTCCTCGTCGAGCGTGCCACCGGTCACACCGGCGGTGCCGCCGGTCATGCCGCTCGTGTCGCCGCCGATCCCGCCGGTCTCGGTGCCGGCCGGCTGGGTCGTGTCCTGGGCGGTCGCGTCGTCGCGGAGGTTCTCGCCGTAGCCCTGCTCGTACGGCATCCCGTAGTAGCGGTAGAGCTCGGCTTCCTCGGACGGGTCGAGGTGGCCCTCGGCGTCGATGTTCGGGGCGTCCTTGACCTTGTCCTTGGCGTAGCCGACGTGGAGGTCGTCGTCGGTCAGGTTCGCGTCCTGGATGGGCACGAACGACGAGCGTGTGCCGAACAGCCCCGTGTTGACGAGGGCGAAGGTGGGCTCACCGGTCTGGTCGTCGACGAAAACGGTGTCGACGCTGCCGATGCGGTCGCCGTCCTGGTCGTAGGCGGTCGCGCCCATGACGCGGTCGAGATCCTGCTTCGTGATCATGTGTTCCCTGTTCCGTCGGGGATGTCCATGCCTCAACGAAACCGGACGAAGCACGCATCTGCGACCCTCTGGTGCCCGCCAGCGCCGGGGTCACAACGTCCCCTGTCCGGCCATCGGCAGGACCTCCGGGGACCTCGTCCGGTTCAGCTGACGGCCACCTCCCCACGGTTGCCCGCAGCGCCCCCTCAGCGGTCGGCGACGGTGCCGCGATCAGGATGTCGTGTCGTGGTGGTGGCGTCGGTCGAGCCTTGCGACGCATCGGGGTCGTCGTACATCCTCGGTTCCTCGGCGTGTCCGACCGGCGCTCCGAGGCGACGCAGGCGCAGCCGCTCGTCCGGCGCGACCATGGGGCCGTCGAGCATGGGGTCGATCCCCTGGTCGGCGATGAGGTCGGCCCCGGACGGCAGGTGACCGCCGGCGGGGGCGCCCGTCCCTTCGGCGTCGGTGGCGCGCGACGCGTCACCGTCGTCGGCGGCGTCGGAATGGGCGGACGTCACGTCGTCGGCGAGTGGGATGCCGTAATAGCGGTACAGCTCGCGCTCGTCGGCGGCGGCGAGGTGCTCGTCCACGTCGATGTTCGGCGCGTCGTGGACACGATCCTTGGCGTGGGCCACGTGCAGGTCGCCGTCGCGGAAGTTGGCGTCGACCAGCGGCACGAACGACGACCTGGTCCCGAACAGGCCGGTCGTGACGGCGGCGAAGGTGGGCTCTCCGGTCTCCGTGTCCACGAACACCGTGTCCACCGTCCCCAGCTTCTGCCCATCGCGGTCGTAGGCGGTCGCCCCGATCAGCTCGTAGAGGTCCTGCTTGCCGTACATCGCTCCCCCGGTTCGCTTGGGTGAACGATCACGGAAGCGCACCGTGGGCCCACCGGAGCGGGCTGGCTGCCGCCGCTCGTCCGGGGCCGAGGTGTCGACGCGTGGGCACGTCAACGCGTCAACGCGTCAGTGACCGGCGGTTCGCTGGGCGTCGCGGGCGGTGAACACGGCTTCGCGGGCGACCTTGCGCGCCAGTCCTTCGGCATACCCACGCCGGACGACGTGTGCGGCCACACGCCGGAAGGCGGCCTCGGGCGCCAGGCCGGTGCAGCGCGCCGCCTTCTCGCTCGCCAGCGCGTACGCGGCCGCCTCGGGGTCCTCGGCATCGGCCGGCGTCAGCGCACGGTCGAGCAGTGCGGCGTCGAAGCCGCGTTCGCGCAGGTCGCGGCGGATCCGCGCGGGGGCGTGACCCTTGCGGCGGCGCTCGTCGACGAGCGCGGCGACCATCGCCTCGTCGTCGACCAGCCGTTCCCGGCGGGCGCGTTCCAGGGCCTGCTCGACGACCGCAGAGGGGGTGCCCCGCCCGCGTAGCTTGTCGCGCAGGCGTGCCTCGCTCTGCGGTGCCATCGCGGTGGAGCGGCGCAGGAACGCGACCGCTTCGGCGACGTCGTCGTCGAGCCGGGGGGCCGCCGGGTCGGGCGTGGCGGCGCGCTCGTCGGCGCGCCGCACGGCCTCGTCGTGTGCCTCGGCGGCCAGGCGGCCCGCCTCGCGAGCCGAGGTGGGCGGAGCGGGCGAGGACGCGTCCGGCGCGGCGGGCCCCTGTGCCCCACCGCCCTCCTGGGCCGGTTCCGGGGCCGTGAGCGGGACCCGGATGGGATCACGCGGCACGCCGCGCTGCGCCAGCCAGCGCTCGGCGTCCTTGAAGCCGCCCGCTTCCGACACGCTCAGCCCTCCAGGTCGTCGGCGTCGTCGGCGGCCAGCGGGTTCACGCCGAGCTTGTCCTTGACCTTCTTCTCGATCTCGGCGGCGACGTCGACGTGCTCCTTCAGGAAGTTGCGGGCGTTCTCCTTGCCCTGCCCGAGCTGCTCGCCGTCGTAGGTGTACCAAGCACCCGCCTTGCGGATGATGCCCTCCTCGACGCCGACGTCGATGAGCGAGCCCTCCCTGGAGATGCCCTCGCCGTAGAGGATGTCGAACTCGGCCTGCCGGAACGGCGGCGCGACCTTGTTCTTCACCACCTTGACACGCACCCGGTTGCCGACCGCGTCGGTGCCGTCCTTGAGCGTCTCGATCCGGCGCACGTCCAGGCGCACCGAACTGTAGAACTTCAGCGCGCGCCCACCCGGGGTCGTTTCGGGCGAGCCGAACATGACGCCTACCTTTTCACGCAATTGGTTGATAAAAACAGCACATGTCTTGGACTTGCTCAACGAACCGGAGAGCTTCCGCAGCGCCTGCGACATCAGACGGGCCTGCAGGCCGACGTGGCTGTCACCCATCTCGCCCTCGATCTCCGCGCGCGGGGTGAGTGCGGCGACCGAGTCGATGACGATGAGATCGACCGCGCCGGAGCGGATCAGCATGTCTGCGATCTCCAGCGCCTGCTCGCCCGTGTCGGGCTGCGACACCAGCAATTCGTTGATGTCGACGCCGAGCGCCTTCGCATAAACCGGGTCGAGCGCGTGCTCGGCGTCGATGAACGCCGCGATCCCACCCGCCTTCTGGGCTTCGGCCACCGCGTGCAACGCCACGGTGGTGTTGTGGGACAGGACGCCATTGGCGAGGAAGCTGTGCGTCCCAGGCACAACGACGTCAAAGGTCGGCACCGAACCCACCGCCTCGATCGCGGTGATCCGCTCGTAGGTGAGCGGACGTGCAGCGAGCTCGTGCAGTTGCGCCACCAGCGGGCGCGCGCTGGCTGGGACGTGCTTGGACTCGATCCACTCGAGCACGGCCAGCAGCCGGTTCGGCGAACAGTCGATGCTGCCGTCGGCCCGACCCGTGAGGTCCGTACGCCGCAGGTCGCCGATCAGCGCGTCGAGTTTCCGATCCCCACCCAACGCGTCGCGCAGGTCGAACAGCAGCTCACGGACGTGGGGCAGGTGTTCGTGACGGGACGCCGGCGAGGTACCCGGTGCCGTATCGAGGTGGCGCTCGACCTGTGCGGCCCGGCGTTGCGAGCGGAAGCCGATCTGCTCCAGGAATCGGTGCACGGCGCCCGCGCCGACCAGGACCGTGTGGTAGTCGCGGTCGAGTTCGTCATGGTGGCGCTCGAAGCGCGTGGCCGGGATGCCCAGCCCGTACAGCAGCAGTTGAACCTGCTCGGCCAGCGTCACCGAAGCCGTGGTCAGTCCGATGCCGGGCCCCTGCTCGATCCAGCCGTCACCCTCGTACAGAGCGGACAGGAACGCGCGCTGGACCTTCGGCCCACCGGTCCGAACGGCGTGCGGGATCTCCTTGTCCGCGGAGAGACCGAAGCCGAGCCCATACTCGTCCGCGAGCCGTTTCCGGGCTGCGGTGTCGTGGACGCAGTGCTCCTTGCCCTGGTAGGTGACGACACGGTCACGGCTGACGCCGAGGACATGCTCGAGCAGGGAGACGTACTCCTCGTAGACGTCGGGGTCGTACGCGTTGGTGAAGTTGATGGCGTGGCGCGCGTTGTCACCCAGGGAACCCTCGGCCACCAGATAACCGAGCAGCACCGCCTCGTCCTCCGTGAGCTGGCTACCGCCGGGTGAGGCGTCGGCACCGAACAGCGCCGACACCAACACATCGCCGTGCCGCAGCTCTGCAACTGTGCGCCAAACGATGCGTCCCCGCTCGTTAAGCACCCGGAGCGGATGGTTTGCGGTCGCCTCAACATGACGGCCCGACTCGAGCGTGACGCGCCAGACCGGCTTGCGGTTGTTGTGCGTCACGCCAGCCATCAGCTCGAGGTTCGCCTCCTCGTTGACGAGGCGGACGCCGTAGTCGCTGACGTCCGTGACCCTGGACGTGCAGCTCGTCGGCTGATCGACGCGGAAGAAGAGCTCGTCGACCGTTTCCAGCCCGTGGTCGGTCCACACGTAGGTGCCGGCCGGCAGGCACTTGCCGGAGCTCTCCGGACCGTAGATCTCCACGACCCGGCCCTTGGGCAGGCCGCCGATGCCGAGCGCCAGGTCCAGCGACAGGGCCCCGGTCGGGATGGCGGCGACCTTGACCGCGGCCTCGTCGCCGAGCTTCATCAGCGAGCCCTTGCCGAACTGCTTCTCGATGTTGGCGAGCGCCAGGTCGAGGGCCTTGTCCTTGTCCACGGGTGCCTCCCGGTGGGCCCGCCGCGTCCCGGCAGGCGAATCGTCGTGTCGGTGGAGCGTCACGGTACGTCGCGGCTGCGACACGGTGGCGGATGCGCTCGGTCGCCGCTGTGGACATCGACGTTACCCGAACGGGTGTTCGGATGCGAGCACCCACGAAGCGTCCGTCCACCGGTGCCCGCCGACGTCCCGCGGCCGTGACACGGGTCCCGGCTACGGTGTGGCCGACCGATCCCCACCGAAGGCAACGACCCCATGGCCGACGCCCCCAACGAGCGTGTCAGCCCGCCCGCGAAGAGGCGTCGCAACGGAACGCGGTTCGTGTTCGTGGACACGGAGGCCACCGGCCTCGACCACGAGCGCCACGAGCTGACCGAGGTGGCCTGGATCGTTCGTTTCGAGGACGGCCGCCAGGAGGAACGTCAGTTCTTCCCGCAGCACACGATCGACGGCGCGGACACCGACGCGCTCACCCTGACCCGCTACCACGACCGCATCGCGCCGCAGGACAAGACGCCGGCCGAGGAATGGTTGACGCTCTTCCTCGAGGACGCGCAGGACGCCGTGCTGGTCGGCGCGGTGCCCGACTTCGACGCCCAGCACCTGGAGCGGATGTGCCGCAAGCTGGGGCTGGAACCGACCTGGGACCACCACCTGCTGGACGTGGAGACGTTGGCCCTGCCCCTGATCGCACCTGGCCCCGAGGCGCCGCGCAGCCTCGCCAAGACGTGCGCCGCGCTGGGCATCCCGCACGACAAGGACCAGGCCCACGGCGCGCTCTACGACGCCCGCCAGGCCATGCGCGCGTTCGACCGGATCTGGGAACTGCTCGCCGACCTGCGCGCCAACGACGACCCGCTCCCGGCGCCGGTCCCGCGCGAGGTCAACGGCAACGGCAACGGCAACGGCAACGGCCAGGGCCACGGCAAGGGCAACGGCGGCACGGTCGAGCCGGCCGTCGCTCGCCAACTGGAAGAGGCCGCGCCGGTCGACGCCGAGGCTCCCGCGCAGCGCGCCGAGCAGGCCGCGCACGGCTCAGACTGACGATCGCTCCGCGACGGCCCCGCCGAACGCCGCCGCACCAGGAATCGCGTCGACCGCGAAGGTGACGTGCCCGACCGGGACGCGGTCACCGACGGCTGCCGCCACACGGGCGGCATCGGGCAACGGGAAGCCACCACAGAGCTCGATCAGGCGCACGCCCTCGTCCACGAGCTGGCCCGCCACCTGCACGGCCATGGCCGCGTCGGGTACGGGCACCAGCAGCGTCCGCAGGCCCGCCCGTTCGACGACGTGGCGGTCGGCGACCGGATCGGTGTCGGGATGCTCGTAGACATAGGCCCACTGGATCATCGCGGCTCCTGGATCTCGGGAAGACCCCCGGCACGCTAGGACCTCGACTTTGCTCGAGGTCAAGCGCCGACGCGGCACCGGCGCGATTCCCTCACCAGGTCGGATACCGCCCGCCCAGTGGTGCGTCGTGCTCCACGGCGTAGCGGGCGGGTCCCTTGCCCAGCCGTGACGACCACAGCTGCAACGAGGTGGCCCGCCAGCGCACCTCGGGCACCTCGAGGCGGTCCACCAACGAGCGGTCGACGGCCCGCCGGCGGCTGCGTGCCACCGTCACGTGCGCATGGACGTCACGCCGCTGCACCGGCAGGTCCGCGGCCTCCAGGGCCTGCTGCACCTGTTCCCCCAGGCGGGCGACGGCACCGGCGGGCTCGTCGTCGACCCCCAACCACAGCACGTCGCGGCGGAACCGGCCCACCGCACCGGACGCCAGGTCGATCGCATCGGCGCCGCCGGCCACGGCGCCAAGGACCGCGACGACCGTGTCGACGCGGTCGTCCGGCACCGTGCCGAGGAACGCCAGCGTCAGGTGCCAGCCCTCGGCACGGGTCCAGCTCAGCCCCTCGGATGCCCGGTCACGCAGCGGCTGCACCGCCGTGTCCAGCGCCGTGCGCAGGTCCGCGGGGATGGGCAGCGCGACGAACAGGCGCATGCCGCCTCAGCGCTCCTGCAGGCGCCGCCGCAGCAGGTCCAGGCCGGCGCTGCCGAGCCGCTTGATCACCTGCTGCCGATCGCCGGGCAGCCGGCGCCCGTGCACCTCGACGTGGCCGTCGGGGTGGGCCAGCGCCCAGAAGGTGGTGCCGACGGGCAGGCCGTTCTGCGGCTCGGGTCCGGCGCAACCGGTCACGCCGATCCCCCAGTCGGCGCCGAAGCGCTCGCGTGCCAACCGGGCCAGCTCGCGGGTGACGGCCTCGCTGACGGGTCCGTGCTCGTCGAGCAGGGCGCGGTCGACGCCGAGCACCTCGTGCTTCACGTCGGTGTCGTAGACGACCATCCCGCCGAGCAGCCCGTGGGAGGCCCCCGGCACCGTGCCGAGCCGGGCCGCGATGTCCCCGGCGGTGGCGGACTCGGCGGTGGCGACGGTCTGGTCGACGTCGCCGAGCAGGCGCAGGACGACGTCCTCGAGGCCTTCCTCGTCCACGCCGGCCACGGACCCGCCGAGCGCGTCGATGACCTCCTCCAGCAGCGGTTGGGACGCCTCGCGCGCCTTGTCCGGGTCGTCGGCGCTGACGGTCAGCCGGACCTGGATCTCGTGCGAGCGGGCCAGGAACGACAGCTCGACCTCGTCGCGGTCGCCGACGATCGGTTCCACGACCTGCGCGACGTCCGACTCGCCCCGGCCGATCACGTGCACCACGCGGGTGACGGTCGCGCGCGCTCCGGCGATGGCCTGGACCTCCGGGGCCACGTCACGGTGGAACAGTTCGCGCAGCTCCCACGGGACCCCGGGCAGGGCGTAGACGCGTACCGGCTCGGGGTCGGTCATCGTGATGGCGAAACCCGGCGCGGTCCCGACCGGCGGGAACGGACGCGCCCCTTTGGGAATGCCCGCCTGACGGGCGTTCTGCGGCGGCATGGAACGGCCCATCGCCGCGAAGCGCTGGAGGATGGCCTCCTCGAGGTCGTCGTGGTGCTCGAGCGACACGCCGGCGGCGGCCGCGACCGACTCGCGCGTGCGGTCGTCGGAGGTGGGGCCGAGCCCGCCGCCGCACACGATCACGTGCACCCGCGCGGCCAGCCAGCGGAGTGCGTCGACGAACTCCTCGGTGTCGTCGCGCACGGCGAGGTGGTGCACCACCTCGACGCCCATGTCGCGCAGCTGCGACGACAGCCACGTCGCGTTGGTGTCGGTCAGGTCACCCAGGAGCAACTCGCTGCCGACCGACACGATGGCGGCCCGCGGGATCTCGCCAGCCGGGCGGATCTCCAGGCCGTCGATGACGCCGGTGTCCTCGTTGCTCATGTGGGGTCTCCTTCGCGTCGCGTGCGGACGAGCCGGCCCGCACGGAAGGCGTACTCGATGCCGGACCAGATGGTGAGCACGATGGCGACGTCCAGGACGAGCTCCGCCACGCCCGTCGGGACGCCTGGCGCCAGGAACGCCGCCACGGCCACCACCTGCGAGACGGTCTTGGCCTTGCCCCAGTTGCTGGCCGGCATGACGAGGTCGAGGCGCCGGACCAGCCGCACCCGCAGCAGGGTCACCGCGACCTCACGGGCGATGATCACGTTGACCGCCCACCACGGCAGGTCGCCGACGACCGCCAGGCTGGCGAGCGAGCCGATGATCAGCAGCTTGTCCGCGATCGGGTCAGCGAGCTGGCCCCAGCGCGTCACGCCGTTCCAGCGGCGCGCCACCCAACCGTCGATGGAGTCGGTGGCGGCGGCGAAGACGAACACCGCGAACGCCCACCACCTGGCCGTGTCGCCCTCGCCGTCGACGGCGAGCAGCCACAGGATCACGGGGACGAGCAGCGCGCGCAGGAAGGTGAGCAGGTTCGGCACGTTGAACCAGTGCGGCTCCGGTGTGCGCAGGTCGGCGAGCGGTACGACGTCTGGCTCGCCGTCCTGCGGCCGCGGCTCGTCGGTCACGAACCGGCCGAGCGTCCGTCGTCGGCGGTCACGCGTGCGACCAGGTCGACCCCGACGGCCTCGACGACCTCGACCCGCACGCGGGCACCCACGTCGAGGTCGGCGGGCCGGCCGTCGGCGTCCACCACCTCGATCTCCCCGTCCGTGTCGGGTGCCTCACGATAGGAGCGCGCGAGGGCGACGGCGCCATCGACGGTGGGCCGCTCCTGCACGAGCACGTCCAGTTCCCGGCCCACGAAGCGGCGGGCGGCTTCGTCGGCGAGCCGCTCCTGCAGGTCGGACACGCGCTGCAGCCGGTCCTGGGCGAGCTCGGCCGGGACCTGGTTCGGGAACGACGCCGACGCCGTGCCGTCCTCCTCGCTGAACGTGAACAGGCCGACCCAGTCGAGCACGTGCGTGGCGAGGAAGTCCTCCAGGGCGGCGACGTCGTCGTCGGTCTCGCCCGGGAAGCCGAGGATGAAGTTGGACCGGAACACGGCCTGCGGGTCGAGGCCGCGGATCCGCTCGATCAGGGCCCCGAAGCGCTGGGGGTCGCCGGAGCGTGCCATCGCCTTCACCACCGGAGCGGCGACGTGCTGCAGCGACAGGTCGAAGTACGACGCGACCTTCGGCAGCTCCGCCATCGTCTCCAGCAGCGGCAGGGTCAGCTCGGCCGGCTGCAGGTACATCAGCCGGATGCGCTCGAGCCCGTCGATCTGCGCCAGCTCGCGCAGCAGCGTGGGCTGCAGGCCGCGGCCGCCGGGCAGGTCCTTGCCCCACGAGGTGGTGTTCTCGCTGACCAGCACGAGCTCGCGGGCGCCGCCTTCGACGAGCCAGGCCGCCTCGGCGAGCAGCTCGTCCAGGGGGCGGCTGCGGAAGCGGCCCCGGAAGGACGGGATGGCGCAGAAGGTGCAGACCCGGTCGCAGCCGGACGCGATCTTGAGGTACGCCCAGGGCCGCGGCACCCCGCCGGTCTGGGGCAGGCGTACGGGGAAGCGCGGCCCCGAGGCCGGCACCCGGTCGAGCGCGTCCTGCGCGGTGGCCGCCGGCGTGGCCGTCCGGGGCGCCTCGGGCGGCAGCTCCAGCGGCTGCAGGCCGAGCACCAGGTGCTCGAGGTCGTCGGCCGTGGACGGTGCCGACACGGGCAGCGCCGGGGCGTGCGCGTCGCCGACCGGCGCCACCATCAGCGGCAGCTCGCGCCGTGCGGGTCGGGCACCGGGGTGGGCCTCGCCCACGCCGATGACGCGCTCGCGCTGGCGGCCGGCCAGGACGTCGTCGACGACGCTGGGCAGCGTCGCGTAGCCGTCGAAGCCGACGATCGCGTCCGCCTCGGGGATGGCCTCGGCGAGCTCGTTCGGGTAGCGCTGTGCCATGCAGCCGACGACGAGCACGGCGCGCGCCCGCCCCTCGTCCTTCAGCTGACACGCCTCGAGGACGGTGTCGATCGACTCCTGCTTGGCCGGCGCGATGAACGTGCAGGTGTTGACGAGTACCACGTCGGCCGACTGCGGGTCGTCCACGACCTCGCGGCCCTCGCGGTGGAACAGCCCCGCCAACTGCTCGGAGTCGACCTCGTTGCGGCCGCAGCCGAGCGTGACGACGGCGACGGCGTAGGCGTCCGTGGAGGGGGCGGCTGACACGTGTGGGGTCCTCCGGGCGGGACGCGGCGGGACGGGGTGGCGGGGCGGCGTGCGGACGGTGACGGTGGTCGGCGGCGACCTGGCGGCACCGGTCGTGCGGGAACCGATGGTGTCGACCGGCGGGGCCGGTGCAGGGCTCAGGCGGTCTCCGCGCCGTCGGCAGTGAACCGCACCTCGACGACCTGGCCGCGGGCGCCCAGCGAGTCGACCTCCTCGCCGTTGACCTGCGCCCGTACGCCGCCGGCGTTGCCGAAGCGGACGACGACCTCGTCGGCGCCGTCGCCGCCGAACGCGCGGGTCTCGCCGGCGGGCACGGTCTCCTCGAGCACCACCGACCCGTCGATCGTGACGCGCATCCAGGAGCTCTCCTCCAGCGCGAGGAGCACCTCGACGCCGTCGAAGGTGGGTTCGGGCTCCGGCTCGGGCTCCGGTTCGGCGTCGGCCGCGTCGTCCTGGTCGCCCGCCTGGTCGGGATCCTCGGTCTGCACCGGCGCGGGCGGCGGCGAGGCGGGATCCTGGCTGGCCTGCTGTGGGGCCCGTCCGGAGCCGAGCGTGCCGATGAAGGCGAGCCCGGCCAGCACGACCACGGCCACCAGGACCCAGGCGATCCACGGCGGCGGTGCGTTGCGCGGCGTCGGCCGGGTGGCGGCACCGGAACTGACCAGCACGGTCGAGCCGATCTCCTCGCCGTGTTCGCGTCGGTAGGTCTCCAGCAGCGGCTGCGGATCGAGCCCGAGCTCCGCCGCGTAGTTGCGCAGGAAGCCCTTGGCGTAGATGTCGCCGCCGAAGACCTCGAACCGCTCGTCCTCGAGCGCGCGCAGATAGTCGGACCGCGTCCGCAGGACCTGCGCCACGTCCTCGACGGAGCGCCCACGATCCTGGCGCGCGGTGCGCAGCGCCTCGCCGATACCCGTGCTCACGCCTGCTTGGCCCTCGTCTTCGTGCACGACGGTCTCCGGGTCACACACGGCACCCGAGACTTCCGCGCCAAGCCTACGACGACCGGCCGACGACCGCACGATGCGCGCCGCCCGCGACCGCCACCGGCGGTGGTGGCGGCCGATGTCTGGGTCGCGCAGCGGTGTGGCTACGATGCGCGCCATGAACGCAACCTCGAAGATCCTGCGCTCGTCCGCGGCCGCGTTGGCGGCCGTCGTCCTCGTGGCCGGCCCCGTGTCGGCCGCCGAGGAGCCCGCTGCCGAGACCGGCACCGAGGCGGGCACCGAGGCCCCCGTCGGCGACCACGGCGAGGCCGAGGCCGGCAAGTACCAGATCGCGGACACGCCGCGTCAGCAGGTCGGGCTGATCCTGCTCGGCGCCCTGGGGGTCGGTGCCTGGCTGGCCGCCGGCAACGCCCGCCGACAGCTCAAGGGCGAGCGTCCCCAGGCGACCGGCGAGTTCCGCTGGCGCTGACGCACACCGCGCCCCGAACCACGAGAAACCGGCCTTCGGGCCGGTTTCTCGCCGTCCGGGGCGGCGACCCGCGCCCGCCCGAGGAGACGCCCGCCGTGCCTCGGCCGGCCTAGAGGTGGCCGGCGCTGCGGGCCTCGTCGAGCTGCTCCGGCGTCCACAGCACGTCGCGGGCCTTGGAGCCCTCGTTGGGGCCGACGACGCCGAGCTCCTCGAGCTCGTCCATGAGCCGGCCCGCGCGGGCGAAGCCGATCCGCAGCTTGCGCTGCAGCATGGAGGTCGAGCCCAGCCCGGACACCACGACCTGCTCGGCGGCGCGGCGTAGCAGCGCCTCGTCGGAGTCGTCGTCGCCGGAGCGGACCGAATCGGCGCGCTCGGCGTCCTCGCCGGTCTTGACGACCGTCTCCTCGAACTCGGCCTCGCGCTGCTGCTTGCAGTAGGTGACGGCCGAGACGACCTCGCGTTCCGTGACCCAGCAGCCCTGCAGTCGCGAGGGCTTGCCCTGGCTGGCGGGCAGGAACAACATGTCGCCCTTGCCGACCAGCTTCTCCGCCCCACCCATGTCCAGGATGGTGCGCGAGTCGGTCTGCGAGGCGACCGCCAGCGCGAGCCGCGACGGGATGTTGGCCTTGATCAGGCCGGTGATGACGTCCACGGACGGGCGCTGGGTGGCGATCACCATGTGGATGCCGACGGCGCGCGCCATCTGCGCGATCCGGCAGATCGCGTCCTCGACGTCTCGCGGGGCCACCAGCATGAGGTCGGCCAGCTCGTCGATCACGAGCAGGATGTAGGGCAGCTCCTCGGGGACGATCTCCTCACCGTCACGTCCGGGGCGCGGGGCGACCTCGCCGGCACGGACGGCGTCGTTGTAGCCGTCGATGTTGCGGAAGCCGAGCAGCGCCAGCAGCTCGTAGCGCTGCTCCATCTCCTTGACGCACCACTGCACCGCGTCGGCAGCGCGGCGCGGGTCCGTCACGACCGGCGAGAGCAGGTGCGGGGTGCCCTCGTAGCCGTTGAGCTCGACCCGCTTGGGGTCGATGAGGATCATCCGCACCTGGTCGGGCCGGGCACGCATGATGATCGAGGTGATCATCCCGTTGAGCGTGACGGACTTGCCGGACCCGGTCGCCCCGGACACCAGCAGGTGCGGCATGGTCGCGAGGTTGACCAACGCGGGGTTGCCGGCGATGTCGACGCCGAGCGACACGGTCAGCGGGTGCGGGTCGCGCTGCGCCTCGGGCGAGCGCAGGATGTCGCCGAGGGTGATGAGGTCGCGCTGACGGTTGGGGACCTCCACCCCGATGGCGGACTTGCCGGGGATCGGCGCGACGATGCGCACGTCCGGGGCGGCCAGCGCGTAAGCGATGTCGTCGCCCATGTTGGCGACCTTCTTCACCTGCACGCCCGGGCCGAGCTCGATCTCGAAGCGGGTGACGGTCGGGCCGCGCGACCAGCGGGCGACGGTCGCGTCGATGCCGAACTGGTCGAAGGTCTCCTGCAGGGCGGCGGTCTGGGCCTCGATCGTGCGCGTGGACTCCTTGCCCATCTTCTTGCCGCCGGCGAGCAGGTCCATCGGCGGCAGCGAGTAGTCGTCCCACGACTGCACCGGGGCGACCTTGGCCGCCTTCAGCGTGGCCGGGTCCACCGGCACCTTGGCACGCTCGACCGGCGGGTCGGGGGCACGGCCGGCGAGGCGGTCGGCCGCGGTGGACCCGTCGTCCGCGTCGTCCTCCGCGAGTGCCGGCTGCTCGTACGCCTTGTTCGCGAGCGTGGCGCGCACCCGGGTCGGGCGGATCGCCTCGGTGGACTGCTCGGCCTGCGTGTCGTCGGGGGCGTCGTCCGCCGCCGCGGCGGCCTTGCGACGCCGTGAGGTGTTCGCCTTGGCCACCTTCTGCGTGACGTCGGGATCGGTGGCCGGGGACGCCGCGGTGTCGTCGTCCACCTCGTCGTCGTACTCGCGGGTGAACACGCCGCGCACGGCGTCGATCACGGCCGAGAACGGGGTCTTGGTGACCACGAGGAGGCCGAGCGACACGAACGCGACGACCACCGCGCCGGCGCCCCACACGGACAGCGCGGCCGTGAGGGGCCGGCCGATCGCCCAGCCGAGCAGGCCGCCGGCCAGCCACAGCCCGCGGACGCCGTCCGCGGGCTCGGGACCGCCCGCGAGCAGGTGCAGGCCGCCGAGCACGCCGATGCCAAGCAGCACGGCGCCGACGCCGATGCGGCCGATCTCCGGGCTGGGCCGGCCGATCACGACCAGCAGCCCGAACCAGGCCAGCAGGACCGGGACCGCGTAGCCGAGGAGCCCGAGAAGGCCGAGCGCGACCGCCTCGAGGAAGCTGCCGACCGGCCCGGCCGCGTCGGCGTACGTGCCCAACCCGGTGAGGACGCCGAGCAGGATCAGGAAGATGCCCAGCGCGTCCTGCTTCTGCGCCGACAGGTGCTCACCGACGGCGCTGCCGGCCTTGGAGACGGTGCCTTGCTTGCGGGTCGCGCCGCCGCGGCCACTCCCGCGACCGCCGCCACCACTGCGGCCACCGCGGCCACGGGCGGTGCTGCCACGCGACGGGCGTCGCGCGGCCGGCTTGCCCCGGGCCTTCTTCTTCGGCGGGTTCTTGGTGGTCGACGCCACGTGGCCTCGTTCCCCTCGCCCACACCGCCGGGACAGGGGCCCCGGCCGCAGGCGGTCTACGTACGGCCTGGAGAGGATAACGGGCAAACACACCCCTGGAACTACACGTTCGACGGGCCGCGTGCGGTGGGGCGCCCAGCGGCCGGCCCGCTCAGCCCTTGGTCGCCCCGGCCAGCAGCCCGCGCACGAAGTAGCGCCCGAGCAGGATGTAGACGATCAGCGTCGGCAGCGCCGCCATCAAGGCGGCCGCCATCTGCACGTTCCACTCCACGATCTGGCTGCCGGAGAGGTTCTGCAGCGCGACCATCACCGGCCGTTGGCCGGCGCTGGTGATGCTGACCGCGAACAGGAACTCGTTCCACACCTGCGTGAACTGCCAGATGGCGACGACCACGAACCCCGGGACCGACAGCGGCAGCGCGACGCGGAGGTAGGTGGAGAAGACGCCGGCGCCGTCGACCTGCGCCGCCTCGGTGATGTCGGCCGGGATGCGGGCGTAGAAGTTGCGGAAGATCAGTGTGGTGATCGGGATGCCGTAGACGACGTGCACGAACACCAGCCCGGCGATCGAGTTGTACAGGCCCATCTGCTGCAGCGTCACGACCAGCGGGATCAGGACGATCTGGTAGGGGATGAAGAGCCCGAACAGCAGCAGGTTGAAGATGGTCTCCGAACCGGGGAACCGCCACTTGGCGAACACGTAGCCGTTCAGGGACCCGAGGAGGGCGCTGAAGACGGTGGCCGGGATCGCCAGCGCGAAGCTGTTCATCAGGTAGGGCCGCAGCGTCGCCCAGGCCTGCTCCCAGGCGCCGAGGCTGAGTGACGACGGCAGGTCCCACATGCGTCCGACCGTCGCCTCGACCGGCGGCTTGAGGCTCGTGACCAGCATCACGTAGATCGGTACGAGCGCGAACGCCGCCGCGAGGGCCAGGACGAGGTACTTGGGCGCCCCGCGCAGCCGGCGCCCGGCCGCGCCCCCGTCGTCGGTGGGGCGCAGCCGGCGGTCGTCCGCCGTGGGCGTGGCCGTGCTCATCCGAGTGCCTCCTCGGTGCGCCGGCGCGCCCACAGGGCCGGGACCATCAGGAGCGCGACCAGGCCGAGCAGCAGCAGGGAGATCGCGGCGCCACGCGCGAACTGGTTGCCGCGGAAGGTGGTCTCGTACATGTAGACGGCGGGGACGTCGGTGACGTAGCCGGTACCCGGCCCGGTCATGACGTAGATGAGGTCGAACGTCTTCAGGGAGATGTGCCCGAGCACGATGATGATCGTGATCGTCATCGGCCGGAGCATGGGCAGCAACACGCGGCGGTAGACGGCGATCTCGGACGCGCCGTCCATGCGGGCCGCCTCGCGCAGTTCGTCGGGGATGCCCTGCAGACCGGCGAGGTAGATCGCCATCGCGAAACCCGACATCTGCCACGCGGCCGCGATGACGACCGCGATCAGCGCCACCGGCACGACGACGTCGATCTGGCCCCACCGCCAGCCCGGCACGATCGTCGTGCTGACGTACCACAGGGGCAGGTCCTCCCACCCGAAACGGTTGAGCAGGAGGTTGACGCCGGCGCGCGGGTTCAGCAGCCACTGCCACACCACGCCGGTGACCACGAACGACAGCGCGACCGGGAACAGGAACAGGTTGCGCCAGACCGGCGCGCCGAACGGGTCACGGTCGATGATCATCGCCAGCACGAGACCCACCACGAGGCACACGCCGACGAACAGCACCGTGAACACCACGACGTTGCGCAGGCCCGACAGGAACCGGAAGTCCCCGAACAGCCGCGTGTAGGCCCCGAAGCCGTTGAAGCTGAGGTCGCGGACGAACGTCGTCCAGTTGCTGACGGACACCCAGCCGGTCCAGGCGATGAAGCCGTAGACGAACACGCCGATGGCGAGGATCGACGGCAGCACCATCAGCACCGGCGTGGCCGTCTCCAGCCGGCGCCGGCGCCGTGACGGACCGGCGTCGGCCGCGGCCGCCGCCGCGCCCGCCGGCGCCGGCGTGGTGGTGGAGGTCATGACCGCAGGTAGTCGTCCGCGGCCTGCTGGAGCGCATCGGCCGCCTGCTGCGGGTCACGCTGCGACATGAAGATCTCCAGCACCTGCAGCGCCTCGTCGGTGAAGTTCGGGGGCGCTGCGGAGTTGTGGGCCAACGACGGCAACAGCTCGTCGGACTGGAACTCCTCGTAGGTCTGCTGGCCGTACTCGTTGTACTGGGAGATGTCCGCGTCGGTCCGCGCCGGGATCGAGCCCTTCAGCGGGTTGAAGGTGTCCTGGCCCTCGACCGAGCCGAGCAGCCGCAGCCACTCCACGGTGCCGTCGCGGTTGGGTCCGCCCTCGGGCAGCCCGAAGGTGTCGATCACCGTGATGAACATCCCGTCGGTGCCGGGCGTCGGCGCCCACACGAAGTCCGTCTCCGGCTGCAGTTCCAGGTCGGTCGCGAAGTAGCCGGCCGCCCAGTCACCCATGATGGTCATCGCGGCCTCGCCGTCGGCGACCAGTTGCGAGGCGTCCTGCCAGTTGCGGGCGGCGTGGTCGTCGTTGATGTACTGGAACATCTCGTCGAGGTGCTCGAACGACTCGATCACCTCGGGGCTGGTCCAGTCGGCCTCGCCGGCGAACAGGTCGCGGTACAACTCCGGGCCGGCCGAGGCGAGCAGCACGCCCTCCCAGGTGTGCACCAGCGTCCACGTCTCGTTGTCGCCGAGGGCGAGCGGCGTGACACCGGCTTCCTGGAGGGTCTGTGCCGCCTGGACGAACTCCTCGTGGGTGGTGGGCAGCTCGACGCCGTTCTCCTCGAGCACGGCGGCGTTGGCGAACACCACGTTGGAGCGGTGTACGTTCACGGGGACGGAGTAGATCTCGCCGTCGTCGCCGGTGACCTGCTCGACGATGGACTCCGGGAAGACGTCGCGCCAGCCCTCCTCGTCCCACAGGAACGTGATCGGCTCCATCGCGCCGGCGGCGACCCAGGTGTCGAGCAGCGCTCGGCTGGCATGGATCTGGAAGCTGCTGGGTGGGTCGCCGGCCTGCATGCGGCTCGCGAGCACGGCCCGGGCGTCCGTGCCGGCCCCGCCGGCAACGGCCGAGTTGACCACCGTGTAGTCGGTCTGCTGCTCGAACATGTCGATCAGCGCGAGCAGACCCGCCTCCTCGCCGGCGCCCGTCCACCAGGAGAAGATCTCCACGTCGTCCTGGTCGAGTTCGGGGGCCTCCGCGTCCTCGGCGGCAGCACCCTCGTCCTGTGCCCCGCCAGCCTCTTCCTCCATGGCGCCCAGCGGGTCTTCCTCGCCGCCGCCGCACGCGGTCAGCGTCAGCGCACCCGCACCCAGCACGGCCAGCGCTCGTGTCCATCGCCGCATCGTGGCACTCCCTCCCGTCGATGCCTCGGCGGACGCGGACCTCCCAGAACGGCCCGTCGATCAGCCGCTGATCGTCACGGTAGACACCGCCGAACGGGCGGTCGACGCCGGGACGGGCCGTTCGGACACGGCGCGACCGGTGTGGTCCGGAGACGTCGGCCGGCCGGTTGGGCGCCTGTGCGCGGCGGCGGCGTCCGTGGGTCGGATCCGCACTCGACGCAACCCGGCCGCGCAGGTCGGCGAACCAGGCCCGCATCGTCTCTCGACCCCAAGGAGTCCATGGTGCGCAGGATGTTCACGACCCTCGCGGCGACCGGCGCGGTCCTCGCGCTGCCCGCGACGGCAGCGTTCGCCCAGTCCCCGCAGACCTACACGGCCAACCTGTCGCAGGCCAACGAGAGCGGGGCCAGCGGCACCGTCACGATCGAACTCGACGGAACCACTGCCGACATCCGTATCGACGGCCGCGACTTCTTCGACGGCTTCCCGCACGCCATCCACTTCCACGGCGAGCCGGGCGGCGACAACGTCTGCGGGCCCCTCAACCCGGGTGACCCGGGCTTCGACGAGGCCGACGAGGACGGTGACGGCCTCATCAGCGTCGTGGAGGGGGTGCCCGCCTACGGCCCGGTGACGGTGTCGCTGACGACCGAGGGCGACACCAGCCCGGACAGCGCCCTGGCCGTCGACCGGTTCCCGACCTCGGGGACGCTCGACTACCAGCGCACGATCGAGCTGCCGCAGGAGGTGGCCGACCACCTCAGCACGCTGCACGTCGTCGTCCACGCTGCCGACCTGGACGACTCCGGCGAGATCGGCGACTTCGGCACGCCCAGCTCGCTCGACCCGGAGCTCGACATCGAGGCGACGATCCCGGCCGCCTGCGGCCAGATCACGGCGTCCGCGGCCGGCGGTGTCGCGACCGGTGCAGGCGGGACCGCGACCGAGGGCGGCGGCAACGGTGCCGCCGCGGCGCTGGCCGGTGCGGCCGGTCTGAGCGCGATCGGGTTCGCCGGTCTGCGTCGCCGTCGCGACGAAGCCTGATCCGACCCGGGTGTCCGGCCGGCTCCATCGCGAACCCCGAGCCGGTCGGACACCCGACCTCCCCCATGGAGGACTCGCCGACGAGGAGCCGACCCGTGCGCCGCATCCCACGCCCCATCGCCCTGCTCGCCGCTGCACTCGTCGTGACCGCCTGCGGTGGCGGTGCCGACGTCGCCGGCGACACCGCCCCGCCGTCCGCGAGCGTCCAGACGGCGGACACCGACCACGCCGACCATGCCGAGGAGGCCGACCACGCCGACCACGCCGACCACGCCGACCACGGCGAGCACGGCGACGCGCCGGCGGGCGAGGCCGCACGACCCGCAAGGACCACCGAGGACACCATCGCCCAACTGCTGGCGATGGACCCGGACCACCTCGCCTCCCTGCACGACCACGACGGCGACCACGCCCACCACCACGACCGCGAGGTGGCCCACCCCAACGGGATCGACCCGGTCCGGATCGTCGTCCCCGCCATCGGGGTCGACGCGGACGTGATCGAGCTCGGCCTCGAACCCAACGGCGAGATGGAGGTCCCCACGGACTTCGCGCAGACCGGCTGGTTCAGGCACGGACCGCGCCCTGGCCGCGTGGGGCCGGCCGTGATCGCCGGCCACGTCGACGACCGTGGCGGCCCGGCCGTCTTCCACCGCCTGCGGGAGCTGTCGGCCGGCGACGAGATCCAGGTCCACGGCGCCGACGGCGAGGTCGTGACCTTCGCCGTCCGCGAGCTCGAGCAGCACCCGAAGGCCGCCTTCCCCACCGAGCGCGTGTACGCCGGGACGCCCGGGCCGGAACTGCGGCTGATCACCTGTGGCGGCGAGTTCGACGGTGCGGAGCGCAGCTACCGCGACAACGTCATCGTCTTCGCCGAACGCGTCGACTCCTAGCGGTCGCCGCACGCACGTCGCCGCAGGATGCGCGGCCGTCGAGGGGCGCGCCTGCCTAGTCTCCGCCGCCATGGAGACCACGACCGCCGCATTCGCCCGTTCCGTCCTCGCCGCCGCCGGCCGCGCCGTCGTCGGCCTCGACGACCAGCTCGAGCTCGTGCTCGTCGGCCTGCTCGCCCGCGGGCACGTCCTGGTCGAGGACGTCCCCGGCACGGGCAAGACCTCGGCGGTCCGCGCCCTGGCGACCGTCACCGGGCTGCCGGCCGGGCGGCTGCAGTGCACCCCGGACCTCCTGCCGACCGAGGTGACCGGCGTCAACGTCTACGACCAGACCACCGGCAGCTTCCGGTTCCGACCCGGACCGGTGTTCCGCTCGTTGCTGCTGGTGGACGAGATCAACCGCGCGACGCCACGCACCCAGGCGGCACTGCTGGAGGCGATGGCGGAACGGCAGGTCACCGTCGACGGCGAGTCCCACGCACTGGGGCCCGAGTTCACGGTGATCGCCACCCAGAACCCCGTGGAGCAGGCCGGCACCTTCCCGTTGCCGGAGGCGCAGCTGGACCGGTTCCTGCTACGGGTCGCGTTCGGCTACCCCTCGCGAGACGCGCACCGCGAAATCCTGCGCGGCCGTCGCGGCGAGGAACCACTCGACCAGCTCTCGCCGGTGGTGGACGCCATGCAGCTCCTGCCCGCGCTGTGGGCCGAGGTGGGCCGCGTGCACGTCGATCCGGGCCTCGAGGACTACGTGCTCGACCTGGTCGACGGCCTGCGCGACCACGACGAGGTGGCGGTGGGCCCATCGGTGCGTGCGGTGCTGATGCTCGAACAGGCGGCCCGCGCGGCCGCGGCCGTCGCCGGCCGCGACCACGTCCTGCCCGACGACGTCAAGCGCCTGGCCGTTCCGCTGCTGGCCCACCGCCTGGTCCTGCACGAGGACGCGGCCGTCCACGGCCGGGACGCCGCCGCGCTCGTCGAGGAGGTCCTCGCGGCTACGCGCGTGCCGATCCAGCTGGACCGCTGACGTGTCGCGCTGGATCTGGCCGGCGACGCTCACGGCGCTCGCCCTGGCGGTGGTGCTGCCCTCGCCGGCCGGCTGGGGCCTGGCGATCGGCCTGTTGCTGCTGAGCCTGGGCAGCACCGCCTGGGCGGCCGTGCTGCGCCGCCGCGTGCAGGTCGAGGTGGTCCTGCCGGCGCGCCTGATCCGCGGCGAGCACGCCGAACTCACCGTGGTGGCCACCAACCGGAGCCGCCTGCCGGCCACCCGCGTCCGCGTCGAGGTACAGCTCCCCCCGGGTGGGCTCAGCCCCTCGTCGCTGTCGTTCGAACTCGCCGTCCCCGCCCGCAGCACGGTCCGCCGCGGCGCGCCGGTCACCGCGTTCAACCGCGGCCGGTGGGAGCCCGTGCCGCGGCCGGCGCTGGTCGGCGACCCGTTCGGGATCCACGAGATCGCGACCCGCCGGCCGCCCACCGCGGCCCCCGTCGTCGTGCTGCCCGACGTCCTGCCGGTCCGCCGCATCCATCTGCCGGCCGCCTCGCCGTTGGCGGAGGTCCCCGACCGCCGGTCGCTGCTGACCGACCCGACCGCCATCGTCGGCGTGCGTCCCTACGCGCCCGGCGACCCGCTGCGGGCCATCCACTGGCCGGCCACCGCCGCCACCGGCACGCTGGTGCGGCGCGAGACCGAGCGCGCGTGGGCCCGGGACCTGCTGGTCGTCGTCGATCTCGACCACGACGGCTGGGAGCGCCACGACCACGCCCCGGAGGTCGGCATCGTCGTGGCCGCCTCGCTGCTCGCGGACGCGCTGCTGCGGCTGCGTCAGCCGGCCGGGCTGTTGACCTCGTGGGTCGACCGCGTCGGCGAGGAGCCGCGCGCGACCGCGTTCCGCATCGCGGGCGCGCGCCCCCACCTCGACGCCATGCTCACGCACCTCGCGGTCGCCAAGCTGCATCCCGGCATCCCGCTCCCGGACCTGGTGGGTCGGGACGTCCGGCGCCACCAGCCGGGCACGACCGTCGCCGTGGTCACCGGCCGGCCCGGCCGGCACCTGGCCGACGCGCTGCGGCCGCTGCGCCGCAACGGCCTGGCACCGGTGGTCGTCCACGTCGCTCCCGACCAGGTCCTGCGCGCCGAGGTACCACCGACCGGCGGCTGCCCGCGCATCCCGGTCGCCAGCGACGTGCCGCTGTCGAGGTTGACGCTGTGAGCGGCCCGACGACGGACGAGGTGCGCGCGGTCGCCGACGCCGACGGCCACCGCCACGCGCTCGGCCTGACGGTGGCGTTCGTCGCGCCGTTCTCGGCCCTGGTGGTGGAACTGGCCGACGCGCGCCTGGCCGCCTTCCCCCGTGCGCTCACGTTCGCGGTGGCCGTGCTGACCGCGGTCGTGGCCGTCCTGCTGACGGCGGACGGGGCCGTGCTCGGGCTGCGGCGTGCGGCGGCGCGGGGCTTCGGCGTCGTGCTGCTCGCGCTGGCCGTGCGCTTCGCCGCGCCGAGCCCGCCCGCCGCCTGGGCGTCCTACCGCGCCGGTGACGAGGCGCTGGTGTCGGGCCGGTTGCTGGTGCCGTTGCTGCTGTTCCTCGTCGCGCTCGCGGCCGGCCAGATCGTGACGTTGCGGGTCGCGGCCGCGATCGTGGGCGACCGCACCGCCGGTGCCGACCGGGCCCGCGAGCGCACGGCGCTGCAGGTCTGGTTCGCCACCAGCGGGGTCCTGCTGCTGCTCGCCGCGACGCCGGCGGCCCGCGTGCCGTGGGTGTTCGCCACGCTGGTGCTCGGTCCGCCGGCCGCGTTGTTCGTGCTGGCCGACCTGCGCACCCGCCTGCGTGGGCCGTCCAACGAGCCCGACGTCCTGCGTGGCGGGCCCCGGGGGGTGGTACGCGCCACCGCCGTGGGGACGCTGGTGGCCGTGCTGGCCGTCACCGTGCTCGCGGTCGTGATGCTGCCGCCGCGGGCGATGCAGGGCCAGGGCCGCCCCAGCGAGTGGATCGCCGACGTGGCCTTCGACTGGGAGGTCCGCCAGCGCACCGGCCAGCGCGACGGCGTGGTGGGGGCCGGCCAGCACCGGGCTCAGAACGACGGCGGCGACGGATCCGGCGGGCAGCCGGCCGACCCGACCGGGCTGTTCGAGGCGGTCCCGAACCCGCCGTGGTGGGTGCTGCTCGCCGCCGCGGCCGTCGTCACCTCGATGATCCTGCGGCCGCGGGCCTGGGGACGTCTCCTGCACCGCCTGGCCACGATGCTGCGCGGCACCGGTACGGCGGACGTCACCGACGACGACGTGCAGCGGTGGCAGGAGCGGGCCGGCCGGCCACGCGAGCAACGGCGGCTGCGCGACGCGCTGCAGCGGTTCCTGCCCCGTCCGCGCGATCCACGCCAGGCGATCGTCCACGACTACCTGCGGGTCGAGCGCGCCCTGGCCCGCGAGGGCGCCGACCACCCGCGCGCCCGGGCGCTGTCGGAGACGCCGCTCGAGCACGCCGACCGGATCTCGCTCGGCGAGGCGCACGCGGAACTGGCGGCACTGGCGTCGCAGGCGAGGTTCGCGCGCACGGCGCCGACCGCCGCGGACGCCGACCGGTCGTTGGGATTGCGCCAGGCCGTCGAGCAGGCACTGCGCGAGCCGACCGAGGGTTCAGGCGATCAGGCGCCCGTCGCGTAGCCGCAACCGACGCGGGGCCTGCGCGATGATCTCCTCGTCGTGGGTGGCGACGAGCACGGCACTCCCGGCGGCGGCCGCCTTGCGCAGCCCGTCCATGACGCCGGAGGCCCAGGCGGCGTCCTGGTGCCCGGTCGGCTCGTCGGCCAACAGCAGTCGTGGCACACCGACCAGCGCCCGGGCCAGGGCCGTGCGCTGCTGCTCGCCCAGCGACACCTCGGACGGCATGCGGTGGGCGAGGTGGGCGATCCCGAACGCCTCCAGCGCGGTCTCCAGTCGCTGGGCGCGGACGGCGCGGTCCTCGCCACCGGCCAGGCGCAGCGGCAACTCGACGTTCTCGCCGATCGTCAATTCCGGCAGCAGCCCGAGCCGCTGCGGGGCGATGGCCAGCAGGTCCCAGCCCGGCGCCGTCACCGTCGTGCCGCGTTCACCCCACGCCAGCTGGCCCGTGTCGGGTGTCTCCCAGCCGGCGAGGATGTTCAGCAGCGTCGTCTTGCCGGACCCCGACGGGCCGGTCAGGACGACGAGTTCCCCCGGCTCGAGCCGGAAGGACACGTCGGCCAGCGCGACCACCTCCTCGGCACCGCGACGGTAGGTCCGGCCAAGACCGGACGCGATCAACAGCGGGGCGAGGCTCATACGGTCCTGCCTGGTGGGGTGATGCGGATGCCGTCGGCATCGACCGTGACGACGGCGCGACGGTCGGGGAACCGGGCGAGCTCCGACGGCGGGATCTGGACCCGACCGGAGTCGTCGATGACGGCCAGCACGCCGGCGTCGGTGGTCTCCGAGGCGACCGCGCCACGGTGCAGCGACAGGGTCCGCTCGGCGGCCTGCACCACCCGCGGATCATGGGTGGAGAGCACGATCGCGACCCCACGGTCGGCCAGCAACCGCATCTTGCCGAGCAGCAGGTCCGCCGAGCCGGAGTCGAGTTCGGCGGTCGGTTCGTCGGCGATCACCAGCGACGGCCGGCCGACGACGGCCTGGGCGAGCGCCACCCGCTGCTGCTGCCCGCCGGACAACTCGTGTGGACGATGGTCGCGCCGGTCCCCCAGCCCGAGGTCGCCCAGGAGGCCGTCCGCCTCCCCGGCCGCCTGCCGCCGCGACAGGCCCCGCAGCCGGCCGGCCTGGGCGACCTGGTCGAGCGCCGTGACGCCCGGCAGCAGGTTGTCGGACGGGCGTTGGAACATGAAGCCGACCTTGCGCCGACGCAGCCGGCGCAGGGCCCGGCCGGAGAGTTGGTCGATCGGTTCACCACCGAGCCGGACGGTGCCGGCGCTGGGCCGGTCGAGCGCGGCGAGGATGCGCAGCAGCGACGACTTGCCGCTGCCGGACGGACCGACGACCGCGGAGATGGTGCGTGCGGGGAAGCGGGCGTCGACCCCACGCAGGGCGTGCACCTCGCCACTGGCGATCGAGTAGATCCGCACGACCCCGGCGCACTCGGCTGCCATCGACGCGGTCACGGAGCGACTGGACTCAGGCACGGCGCAACACCTCCGCGACGTCGGCACGGTCGGCGCTCCGCTGCAGCGCCGCCGCACCGGCGATCCCGCCCGCCGCGAGCGCGCCGACCAGCACGAGCAGGACGGTGCCCGGCAGCACGACCCGCGGGCCGGGCAGGAGTTCGGGCAGCGGGTCGATCCCGCCGCCCACGGCCGCCGCCGCGAACAGGCCCAGCGCGGTGGCCAACCCGAGCGCGAGCAGCAGCAGCACGAGGACCTCGACCACCAATGCGAGCGCGTGTGCCCGCGAGGTGAGACCCATGCGGCGGGCCAGCGCGTAGGAGACCTGGAGGTCGCGTTGGCGCACGGCCACGAACAACAGGACGCCCAGCAGCGCCAGTCCCGTCGCCAGCGCACCCAACGCCTGCAACGCGCCGAGCGCCCACGACACGGCGACCAGCCGGGGCCGGGTGGCCTCGGCAGCGGCGGTCCGCACCGTCTCCGCGTCGACGCCGGCGACCGCCAGCCGGTCCTCGGCGTCGTCGCCGGTGGCCCAGATCTCGCCGCGCCAGCGTGCCCGCGCCAGCCCGTCCGCGCCGCCGGCGACCGCGAGCGCCTCGGCCGTCTGCAGGCTGGCGACGAGCAGCGGCCGCCCGGCGGCCTGGCCGGGCAGGGCCTCGGCGCGGCCCACCACCTCGACCGGCACGCCGAAGCCGGGGACGTCCAGTGCGGCCGGCTCGTCCTGCGCCCCGGCCACGAGGACGGGCAGGCGGCCCTCTCCCCCGGCGAGACGGGCGAGCAGGCCGTCGAGCGGCGTGCCCACCAGATCGCGGCGCCAGAACGCGACCTGGGCGAACGACTCGGGCGTGACCAGCAGCACGTCGACCTCGGCGTCGGAGGGCGCGACCCGGCCGCGGGCGCGCAGCAGCTGGGTGGTGCCGGCGGGCGGGGCCTCGTCGACCTGCTCGGCCGCCATCGGGGCCGTGGCCGCGGCACCAGTTGCAGGACGGCCTTCTCCTCGACCGCCGTCGCCAACGACGCCGACAACGCCGAGGTGTAGACGACCAGCCCGAGCGACGTCGCCGCCGCCCCGGTCAGCAGCAGCCCGGCGCCGCTGGCGGCGGCCAGCCGGCGGACGGCGAGGTAGGGCCCGGCAGCGCTCGCGCCGCCGAGGCGGCGCAGTCGCGGCAGCACACGCCGTGCGCCGCGCAGGATCAGCCCGACGCCGCCGATGAGCAGCAGGACCGGGAAGGCCAGCACCAGCGGTCCGAGTGCCGTAGCCCCTTCGACGTCGCGGACCCCACCGCCCGTCCGTAGTTGCGCGAGCGCGACGCCGGCCAATCCCAGGGCGACCAGCTCCCACGGGAACCGCCGCAGCCGGCGCACGCGTGCGACGCGGCCGACCCGCACCGACCGTCCCGCCACCACGGCGGTCGTCACGGCGACCACCACGGCCGCCGGCAGCAGCGAGACCGCGGCAGCAACGGCGGCGTCGGCGAGCACCGCGGCGGGCAACCCGCGCGGCGCGTTGGCGAGGGCCACGACCGCCACGGCGGCACCCCAGCCGCCGGCGGCGCCGGCGGCCAGCCATGGCAGCGCACGTCCCGCCGCCTTCGTGCCCTGCAGCGGCAGGGACCGGCCGCGCACGTTCTCCAGTCGTAGCTCGATGGCCCGCTGGCGCGCGGCGAACAGCGCCGCCATGCCGACGACCACCAGTGCGACCGCCTGTCCGGCCGTGCCGGCGATGCGCACGGGCCCGGCGACGGCGGCGACCGCCCGGTCGGCCTCGCGGACGACGTCGCTCAGCCCGACACTCGTGTCGACGTCGGTGCGTGACACGGCGTCCAACGCCCCGCCGAGGTCGGTGCGGGGGTCACGAGCGGCGCTCGCGACGCGGAGCAGCCGGCGGCGCGCACGGTCGGCGGCTGCCCGGCCTTCCAGCCCGGCTGGCACGGGCACCGCCCAAGTGGCCTGCACCTCGGCGCCCAGGGCCGTCGTGTCGGCCAGCACGTCGGCGACGTCGGCGAACACGAGGTCCAGGGACCGGGCGGCGGGATCGTCACCGACCGCCACGGTGGCCGCCAGCGACCGAAGCCCTGCAGGGGCGGTCTCGGGATCGAGCGTGCGGTACACGCCGGCGATCGTCCGAGCGACGGTGTGATCGCCGCGCTGGAGCTCCACGACGTCGCCCGGTGCCAGACCGAGCTCCTCGGCGAGCAGCTCGGGCACGAGCAGCCCGCCGTCGCGGGCGCCGGCGAGCAGTTCCACCTGGTCGAGCGCGCCGGTCCGGGCGACGAGACGCATGCGACGGTCGTCACGTCCTGCGACCAGCGACATCGGGTCGGAGCGCAGCTGCAGCGCCGGTGCACCGAGGTCGCCGAGCGAGCCGGACAGCAGTCGGTCGATCTCCGCCGCCTGGGCGTCGGTCAGCGACCCGGTCGCGGCCACGCGGAGCCCGACTTCGTCGGGTTGGAGCCGCTGCAGTTCGCTGGCCGTCGCCGCGTCCCCCGCCGCAGCGAGGTACGGCGCCACGACCGAGGCGGCGAGGGCGAGCACGGCTCCGGCCGCGGCCAGCGCGATCCCGACCGGCGACGGACGCCATCGGTGCGACCGGTGCCCCATCACGTGCCCTCCCGCAGCAGGGCCGTGACGTCGGTCCGCGCGGCCCGCCGGCGGGCGAGTCCGACGGTGGCGATCACGGCGCCGACGGCGGCAGCCAGGATCGGGCCCGCCAGCTCCGTCGGCGTGGCGACCACGACCGGCAGCGGCACGGCCGGCAGCGGGTCGTAGTCGCCGGCGACCAGGCGCGCGGCCGACAGCCCGGCACCGGCACCCAGCAACGCGGCCCCGAGGACGAGCACACCCAGTTCGATGGTCTGGGCCGCGGCCTGTGACCGTGGTGGCAGCCCCATGCGGTGCAACAGGGCCGCGGACAGGGCACGGTCGCGGGTCTGTGCCAGGTGGTGGGCGAGCAACGCGGCGAGGCCGAGGGCCGCGATCGCCACCGCGAGCCCGCGCAGGAACCGGAACACGGCCACGACGGGCGCGATCGTCGGGGCGGCACCGAAGTCGGCCGCGAACGTGAACGTTTCGCTCCCGAACGCCGACGCCAGCTCCTCGCGCAGCTGCTCTGGGATCGCCGCGCCGCCGTCGAGCCAGAGTTCGTGCACGACGTTGGGCAACAGTCGGGCGCGGGTCGCGACGTCCTCGGGTTCGAGCGGACCGTCCGCGGCCACCACGATCGCGGGCCGTTCCCCGGTGATCCCGGGGAACACACCCGTCCGCGCCACCACCTCGACGTCCAGGTCGACCCCGGGTACCTGCACCAGGCCGCGGTCGGGGACGCCCGCGCCGACCGCGACGACGGGCACCCGGCCGGACGCGGGGTTCCGCAGGGGCCCGAGCAGGTCGTCGAGTTCGACCGCACCCTCGCTCCGCGGCTGATAGGCGACCGCGCCGAACCGGTCCGGGTCGACCACCAGCACGTCGACGTCGCGGCGCTGGTCGAGCAGGCCGTCGTTGACGCGGCGCACCACCGTCGCGGCAGCGGGCACGGTCGCCATGGACGCCAGGACCTCGGCCCGGGAGGCGTCCGAGCGCGGGAGCTCCATGGTCGCGTCGGCCCCGACGAGCACACCGGCCTTCGCCGCCACGGTCACCTGCGCCGAGGCGGCGAGCGTGGCCCCGGCGACCAGGATCCCGACACCGGCCGAGGTGACGAACAGCAGTGCCGCCGTGGTCACGGGCAGCGAGCGCAGCCGCCGGAAGGCGAGGAAGGCGCCGCCGCGCCAGCGCCAGGCGGTGGCGCGACGGTCGGCGGCGCCGACCCCCGCGCGCAACGCCGAGCGCAGCAGGCGGGCGCCGACGGCCGCCGTGGCCAGTATCAGCAGCAGCGGGAACGCGAAGACCAGGAGGTCCACCTCGGCGCTCCCGTCGCCGCGCGACAGGACGGGTGGACTACCCGGGTCTCGCGCCCACCAGGCGACCGCGGCCAGCGCGACCAGCAACAGCTCGACGACCGGCGGGAAGCGGACCTCGCCCGCCTGCGTCCGTGCCCGTGTCCGCGCCGTCACGCCCACCGTCGCGGCGACGACCAACAGGGCGGCCACCACGGCGGTCGGCGCCTGCACCCGTGCGACCGCCAGCAACGGAGCCGCGACCCCCTCGCCGAGTCGCAGCACCTCGGGCGCCGCGACGGCGAGCGCCCAGCCGGCGGCCACACCGGCCGCGACCGCCGGTGTCGCCACGGTCGTGCTGCGCAGCGCCAGCCACAGCGGCGAGACGCCGCGAACCGCGTACAGGCGCGCCCGCGACAGGCGGTGACGGAACGCCTGCATCGCCGCGACCGCGACCACCGCCAGGGCCAGCACCTGCGCGGCGAGCCCGAGCCCGTCGACCGGGCGGGCCAGCAGCGCCAGCGACGTGTCGGTGCGCGCCACGGCCGACGCCAGCTGTCCCGACACGTGGGGCGCGTCGCCGAACCCGCCACCGGCCGCTGCCGTCAGGGCCTGCCCGAGCGGTGTCGTGCGGTCCACGGCGCGGCGCTCGACCTCGGTGAACCGCGGCACGAGCGCGGCGGCATCGGTCAGTGAGCGCTGCTCCCCGACCGGGACGTCCCACGCCCCCACGAGCAACGGTGGCGTGTCACGTTCGTCCGTGGCCTCGGGCGAGACCGTCACGTCCGGCCTGCCTGCCGGGTCCCCGTGGAATGCCGCGCCGACCAGAACGCCGAGGGTGTCGACGTCCATCAGCAGTGCGGGCGGCGGCACCATCGTCTGGGGGTTCTGGTCGTCGCTGACCAGCGCACTGACCGGACGCCAGAAGGCGGGCATGGCGTAGTAGTCGAAGTCCTCGACGATCGGGCCGAGCGGCACCTCGACGTCGCCGGAGGTGCCGCGCAGCCGCAGGGTGTCGCCGGCCCCCAGCCCCAGCCGCCCGGCGGACCAGGCGGTGACCGCGACCGGTCCGGGTCCGTCCGCGACGATCGCCGGCAGGTGCTCGAGCGCGTCCTCGAACCCGACGAGGTTCACCTCCACCGAGCGGTCGCCGTCGGCCAGCGCCACGTCCCGGGCGAGCAGCCGCTGGTGCGGGGCGCCGGCGCCGAGTGCCGCCAGCTCCTCGCGCAGCAGCCGGTCGGCCTGCGCGACCACGGTCGGCGGGGTGGCCGCGGCCACGTCGACCGTCAGAGCCTTGGGGGCTTCGCCGTAGCTGGCGAGCTCGTCCTGCAGGAGCCGGTCGCCGCTGAGGGTCACGAAGACCGGCGCGGAGCCGCCCGCGACACCCAGCAGCAGGCCCGCCGCGACCAACCACGCGAGACGGCGCAGGCGCCCGAGCACACCCGGCCCCTTCCCGGCGGCCGCCTTCCGCGACCGCGTCGGCGGCGAACCTAGTCGCCGGGGCGGCCGGACGGCCGAAAGGTCAGAGGGTCGCGGCCGGGCCGGTCAGACCTCGTGGACGACGGGCAGGATGAAGGGGCGCCGCCCGGTCTCCGACCGCCAGAACGTCCCGAGTGCCTGCACGACGTGGCGCTGCACGACCTGGGGGTCCTCGAACTTCACGCTGGCCATGCCGGCGAGCTCGAGGTCGACGGCCTTCTTCGCCTGCTCGAGGATGTCCTCTTCGGTGCCGACGAACACGACCCCCTTCTGCGAGACGATCACGTCGCCCACCGGGCCACCTTCGTGGGTGTCGATCGCGACGACGCACACGCAGATGCCGTCCTCGCCGATCCGCCGACGGTCGCGCAGCAGGGCCGGTCCGACGTCGTCGAGCAGCCCGTCGATGTAGACGTGGCTGGTCGGCACCGGCTCGCCGCGCGTGACGACGCCGTCCTCGAGCACGACCGTGTCGCCGTCCTCGCAGATCAGCACGTGCTCGGGCAGCGCGCCGGTGATCTCCGCGACCTCCGCGTGGGCGCGCAGGTGGCGGTACTCGCCGTGCACGGGCACGAAGTACTCCGGCTCGAGCACGTTGTGGAAGAGGATCAGCTCCTCGCGGCTGGCGTGGCCCGACACGTGTACCGGCGCGAGCCCCTTGTGCACGACCCGGCAGCCGCGCCGCGACAGGTTGTTGATCGAGCGGTAGACGGCCTGTTCGTTGCCGGGCACGAGGCTGCTGGCGAGGATCACCAGGTCACCCTCGCCGACCTGGAGATGCTTGTGGTCGCCCGCGCCCATCAGCGACAGGGCGCTGAACGGCTCACCCTGCGAGCCCGTGGAGATCACGATCAGCTCGCTGCGGTCGTACTGGTCGACCTCGTGCAGCTCGACGACCGCGTCGGGGTCGAACTCGAGGTACTCGAGGTCACGGGCGATGCCCATGTTGCGCACCATCGACCGGCCGACGAACACGGGCCGGCGGCCGACCTCGGCGGCGGCGTCCAGGATCTGCTGCACGCGGTGGACGTGTGACGCGAACGACGCGACGACGATCAGCCCGTCCTTCTGGGCGGCGATGTGCTCGCGCACGTTGCGGCCGACGGTGCGCTCGGTCGGCACGTGACCGGGCATGTCCGCGCCGGTCGAGTCGGCCAGCAGCAGGTCCACGCCCTCGTCGCCGAGCCGCGCGAAGTGGGCAAGGTCGGTGGGCCGATTGTCGATGGGCGTCTGGTCGAGCTTGAAGTCGCCCGTGTGCACGATGATCCCGTGCGGCGTGCGGAAGGCGAAGGCCACACCGTCGGGGATGGAGTGGCTGACCTGGATCGCCTCGACGACGAAGGGGCCCTCCTCGACCGTCTCGGCCGGCTCGATGACCTCGAAGCGGGGCTCGGGGATGTCCGGCCACTCCTCGAGGATCGCCTGCGCGAACGCGACCGTGAGCTGGGTGCCGTAGACGGGGATGCCGTCGCGGTCGAGGTCGCGCAGCAGGTACGGCAGTGCACCGATGTGGTCGAGGTGGCCGTGGGTGAGGAAGATCGCCTCGACGTCGTCGGCGCGTTCCCGGACCACGCTCCAGTCGGGCAGGATCAGGTCCACGCCGAGGTGCTCGGCGTCGGGGAACAGCACCCCGACGTCGACGACGGCGAGCCGGCCGTCCACCTCGATGGTGGCCATGTTGCGGCCGATCTCGCCGAGGCCGCCGAGGAAGGTGACGGTCACGGGCGCCGCGTCGGATCCTGCGTCGGTCATCGCTTGGCCTCGATCGCTTCGTAGACGCCGACGACCGCCTTGACCGTCTCCGGGGACGCCTCGGCGAGCGGGCCCCGCACCGGCCCGGCCGGCAGACCGAGGTGGTTGAGGGCGCCCTTCAGCGGGGCGGGAGAGGTCTCGGCGAACAGGGCGCGGTGCAGTGGCAGGCAGCGTAGGTGGAGTTCGAGCGCCCGGGCCGGATCGGACGGGAAGACGCGGACCATCTCCGCGAGCTCCTGGCCGACGAGGTGGGCGCTGACGGAGACCAGCCCGCGACCGCCGACGGCCAGCACCGGCAGGTTCATCTCGTCGGAGCCGCACCACAGGTCGAACCCGCCCGGGGCGCCCAACGTCGCCAGGCGCACGTCGGCGGCCTTGCCGAGGTCGCCGGTCGCGTCCTTGACCCCGACGATGTTGGGCACGCCGCTGAGTTCGGTGAGCGTGGCGACCGACAGGGCGGTCACGGTGCGGCCCGGCACGTCGTAGAGCAGGACCGGCAGGTCGGTCGCGTCCGCGACCGCGCGGAAGTGGGCCACCAGACCGTTCTGCTGGGGCTTGTTGTAGTACGGGGTCACGACGAGCACGGCATCGGCGCCGGCCTCGGCCGCCCGCGCGGTCGCCGCGACGGTCCGGGCCGTGTCGTTGGAGCCCGTGCCGATCATCACGGAGGCGTCGTCGCCGACCGCCTCGCGGACGGCGGCGAGCAACTCCCAGGGGGCCTCGCCGTGCAGGGTCGGTGACTCCCCCGTGGTGCCGTTGACCAGCACCGTGTCGCTGCCCGTGTCCACCAGGTGTCGTGCCAGGCGCCCGGCACCCTGGAGGTCGATGTCCCCGTCGGCGGTGAAGGGCGTGATCATCGCCGTCACGACGGCGCCGATGGGGTCGCTGGCCGCCGGCCCGCTGCTCATGGTCTGCCTCGCGTCGTCGGTTCGCCGTGCCCGTTCGGGGTCACGACCGGCCGACGGCCTATCCTACTGGCCCGCACCGTCCCGCCCGGGCGCCGGGCACCGGTCCGCCGATCGGGTCGCGGCACCGGCCGACCGAACCACTCGCCAGGGAGCCGCCATGATCCTGCACGCCGTCCGGTTCGACTGCTCCGGCGTCGACGAGGCGGACCGCCGGGAGTTCGAGGACGGGCTGGCCGCGCTGGCCGACCTCGACGTGGTGCTGTGGCTGCGCGTCGGCCGGGACCTCACCGATCCCGCCGTCACGGGGCTGCTGACGGCGCACGCGGACGCCGACGCGCTGGAGGCCTACCGCGTGCACCCCGACCACCAGCCGAGCGTGCAGCGCGTGGCCAGCCTCGGCATCCCCGCGACACGCTTCGACATCGAGGTACCCGACGTCCCGGCGCAGGGCTCGTGAGCGACCTGCTCACCTCGCTGACCCCGATCGTCGCCCACGCCGGAGCGGGCTCGACGTGGCAGGCGCTGCTGGTCGCGGTCGCGCTCGGCCTGCTCGTCGTCGTCCTCCTGGCCGTCGTCGGCAAGGTGCGGGTGGACAGCCTCGACGACCTCGTGATGCCGCTGGCCGCGGTGGCGATCGTGTCGTCGCTGGCGCCGCTGGCCGACTACTGGCTGTCGGACTGGATCGGCTGGGCGTTCCCGCTGGGCGTCACGCTGCTGGTCGGCCTCCTGGTCGCCGCACTGACGCCGCTGGACCTCACGCTGCGCTCGCCGCTGACCTGGGGGGTGGCGGCCGTCGCCACGGTCGGCGCGCTGTTGCTTCACCAGCCGCTGACGGTGGCCTGGCACCCTCCGCCGGACTACCTGCCGCTCGCCACCGACGCCCAGGTCGAGCTGGTGGTGCCCCAGGACGGTGACGTCATCGAGGCGGGGACGCTGGAGGTGGCCGTGGCCGTGACCGGCGGCACGATCGGTCCGGGCAACGTGCCCCTGGAGCAGTTGCCGGCCGATCCGGAGGAGGCCGGCGGGCTGACCGTGACGCTGAACGACGAGCGGGTCGTCGTGTCGTACCTCGAGGACTGCACGGTCGAGCAGCCGTGCCAGACGGTCACCTTCCCGATCGAGATCGAGGCCGGCGCGCACGAGCTGTACGTCGAGTTCACCCGTGGCGACGGGATCCCGCTGGCGCCCATGGTCACCGACCGGGCCGTCTTCGAGGCCGAGTGAGCCGGGCGTGACTCAGGCGCGCGGCCCGCGGGCCAGCGCGTACGCGTACGCCCCGACGACGGCGAAGGCGACCGCCTGCGACGCGAAGCTGTCGGTCACCAGCGGCAGGCTGGGCAGCCACGCGGGCGAGGAGGTCGCCACCGAGGGCAGCGCCGCGAGCAGCAGCACCGCGATGGCCACGACCGCGACGAGCCGGTCGCCACGCGCCGCCGACACCCCGAAGGCCGCGATCGCACCGACGCCGACGAAGCAGGCGATCGGCCACCAGACGCTGGTGCCGCCGGGGTCGGCGAACACCGCGTCCTGCAGGACCCGGGCGAGGTCGAGCAGCAGCAGCGGCGCCAGCCCGGCGAAGAGCCCCACCAGCACGGATCGGGCGCGCTCGTTCATGGCGGGGCTTCGGTTCCTGGACGGGGGGCGTGACGGCGGCCGGAGACTACCGGGGCGCTCGGCACCCGCTCTGTAGGATGACCCGCGCCCGAAGCCGACGAGGTGTTGCTCCCGTGGTCACCGCATCCTCCCCCGCCCCGGCCGCGACGGTCAGCGGCCCCCGCGCCGAGGTCGTCTGCGACAGCGTCTCGCCGGACGGCGCACGGGTGACCACCATCGAGGTCACGCTGCACCGCTTCGTGCTCGCGGAGCTCAACACCCACCGGGCGTTCTCCCGCAACTCGGCGAGCTCGCGTGCGATCCCGGTCCAGCGCCAGCTCGACGCGGTGCTGCAGGACCCGGCCGTGCCGTTGGAGTTCGGCGCCAACCAGCGCGGCATGCAGGCCGGGCCGCCGCTGACCGGCGACGCCCACGACCGGGCGCTCGCGGCCTGGCTCGAGGCACGCGACGGTGCGGTCGCGGCGACCCGCGGGCTGCTCGACCTCGGGGTCCACAAGCAGGTCGCCAACCGGCTGCTGGAGCCGTTCATCTGGCACACCGTGATCGTCACCGCCACCGACTGGGACGGCTTCTGGCAGCAGCGCTGCAGCCCGCTGGCCCAACCGGAGATCCGCGCCGCCGCCGACGCCATGCGCACGGCCTACGAGGCCAGCACCCCAGTCGAGGTCGTGGCGGGCGACTGGCACACCCCCTACATCCGCGACGAGGACGGCGAACTGGACGTGGAGACCCGCAAGCGGGTGGCCGCCGCCCGCTGCGCCCGGGTCAGCTACCTCACCCACGACGGGCGGCGCGACCTGTCCGCCGACCAGCAGCTCTACGACCGGCTGGTCACGGCCGAACCGCCTCACTGGTCGCCGCTCGAGCACGTCGCCACACCGCTGGCCGCCGGCGAGCCGCCGCTGGGCAACCTGCGGGGCTGGCGGCAGCTGCGCCACGTCGTCGAACGGCAGCGGCGCACGGCTGCGCACGCCTGACGCGCAGGGCCGGCGCCGCGCGGGAGGCGCAGCCAACCACCACGGGCGACGCGGACCGGGAAGCGCCGGGTCGTCTGCGACGTTCTCGCCTGCGAACATCTCCGTGCGGGCCGACGAACCCGCCGACGAGCACCCCAGGACCCGCCCGTGCGACCAGCCAGTTACGGCCACCTGCGCCTGCGCCCCATCGGCGACGCCGACGCCCTGAAGGGGCGCGGCGTCGACGTCGCGGTGGTCAAGCGGGCCTGGGGCCTGGCCCGGCCGTACCGGGCGCGGCTCGGGGCGTACCTGCTGCTGCTCGTGGCGACCTCGATCACGGCGGTCGTGCCGGCCCAACTCATCCGGCTCGCCATCGACGACGCGATTCCGGCCGGTGACCGTGGCCTGCTGTTCTGGTTGTTCGCGGGGCTCGTCGGCGTCGCCGTCTTCGAGGCGATCCTGTCGCTGGTCGAGCGCTGGCTGTCGTCCAGCGTCGGCGAGGGGTTCATCTACGACCTGCGCCGGATGCTCTATCGGCACGTCCAGTCGATGCCGCTGGCGTTCTTCACACGGACCCAGACCGGCGCCCTGATCACCCGGCTGAACAACGACGTGATCGGGGCCCAACGGGCACTGACCGGCACGATGGGCACGGTCGTCGCGAACCTCATCGGCGTGACCGTGACGTTGGTCGCGATGTTCTCGCTGAGCTGGCAGGTGACGCTGCTGGCGCTGGCCCTGCTGCCGCTGTTCATCTTCCCCGCCCGGATCGTCGGCCGCCGCCTGCAGGGGCTGGCGCGGCGGTCGATGGAGCTGAACGCGGAGATGAACACGACCATGACCGAGCGCTTCCACGTCGCCGGGGCGCTGCTGGTCAAGCTGTTCGGCCGCACCGACCGCGAGACGCAGCGGTTCGGCGATCGGGCCGAGCGGGTGGCCGACATCGGCGTCCGCACGGCCCTGTACGGCCGCGGGCTGTTCGCCGCGCTCGGCCTGGTCGGCGCCACCGCCACCGCACTGGTCTATCTCGTCGGTGGCCTGTTGGTCATCTCGCCGGACTCGGCCCTGCAGATCGGTGTCGTCGTCGCGCTGGGCATGTACGTCACGCAGCTGTACGGCCCGCTCGCGCAGCTGTCGAACGCGCCGGTGGACCTGATGACGGCCCTGGTCAGCTTCGAGCGGGTCTTCGAGGTCATGGACCTGCCGCGCGCGATCGACGAGAAGGACGACGCCGTCGCCCTCACCGCTCCCCGCGGGCACGTGCGCTTCGAGGCGGTGTCGTTCCGCTACCCGGCGGCGCTCGGCTCGAGCCTGGAGTCGTTGGAGGGCCCCCGCTCGGCCCATGGCGACGAGGCGTCCGACTGGATCCTGCGCGACATCGACCTCGACCTGCGCCCCGGCACCGTCACCGCGCTGGTCGGGCCGTCCGGGGCCGGCAAGTCCACGCTCTCCTCGCTCGTTCCGCGGCTCTACGACGTCACGGAGGGCCGCGTCACCGTCGACGGTCACGACGTGCGCGACCTCACCCTCGAATCCCTGGCGGCGGCCATCGGCGTGGTCAGCCAGGACGCGCACCTGTTCCACGAGTCCATCGCCGACAACCTGCGCTACGCACGACCGGATGCGACGCAGGAACAGCTGGAGGCGGCCTGCCGGGCGGCGCGGATCCACCACGTGATCGAGCGGCTGCCCGACGGCTACGACACGGTGGTCGGCGAGCGTGGCTACCGGTTGTCGGGCGGCGAGAAGCAGCGGCTCTCGCTGGCGCGGGTGCTGTTGAAGGATCCGGTGGTGGTCGTGCTCGACGAGGCGACCGCCCACCTCGACACGGAGTCCGAGCGGCTCGTGCAGGCGGCGCTGCGCGACACGCTGGTCGGTCGCACCGCACTGGTCATCGCCCACCGGCTCTCCACGGTGGTCGAGGCGGACGAGATCGTGGTGCTCGACGAGGGACGCATCGTCGAGCGCGGCCGTCACGACCAACTGCTGCGCCGCGAGGGCCTGTACGCCGAGCTCGCACGGACGCAACTGGTCACCTCCGAGGCCTCCTGACGGCGACCCGACTAGCCCACTCGGGCACGTCCGGCTCGTCCGATCGATCCCAGTCGTCCGTTCGCCGTCTTTCGGTCGTACTGCCATGGTGAGCAGGCACGCGACGGGAAAGGGAGGCGTGCCACCACAGCAGAAGCTTGACCGCAACGAGCAGCGAACGAGGGGCGACGAGGGGCGAGGGGGCCGGCGACCACTGGCGCTGGCGTCCGGGCTGGCCCTGGCCGCGACCACCGTGCTGGGCACCGGCCTGGCGAGTGCGCAGGAGGACGAGCAGGACCTTCCGTACGAGCGGGGAATCGCCGCTGCCTGCACGGCCGCCGCGCAGAGCAGCGACCCGCCGGCGTTCCCGGACATTGCCGACACGCCACACCGCGCCGCCATCGAATGCCTGGCGCGCTGGGAGGTCGTGAAGGGCCGCGACGCCGGTGACGGCGAGCGCCGCTACGCCCCCGGCGGCCGGGTCGACCGGGCGGCGATGGCCTCGTACGTCGCACGTGCACTGGCGCCGGGCACCTACGAGTTCCCACCGCGTGAAGACGGGGATCCCGACGCCTTCCCGGACATCGTCGACGTCCACGTCCCCAACATCAACGCGCTGGCGGACGCCGGCATCGTCGAGGGCTACCCGGACGGCAACTACCACCAGACCCGCAGCGTGCCGCGCGGCCAGATGGCGTCCTACGTCGCCCGGGCCATCGAGACGGTGACGGGGACGGAACTGCCCAGCGCCCCAGGGACCTTCCCCGACGAGGTCCCGGTGCACCAGGAGAACATCGACAAGCTGGCGGCGATCGGCGTCGTCCAGGGCCGCGAGGACGGCACCTACGACCCGCAGGGTGTCGTGACACGCGCCGCCATGGCGTCGTACATCGCCCGCTCGCTCGACTACCTCGCGGTGCTCGGTCTGCACCCAGTCCCCTACGAGGTCGAGCTGTCGGCGGAGAGCGACGAGCAGCCCGCCAACCTGCGCCACCGGTTCGACGGCCAGGTGCTCGACCAGTTCGGGCGTGGCTACTTCCAGGCCGACGTGCGCTTCGAGGTGCATCGCGAGACCGCCGACGGCTACCAGGTCGTGAACAGCGGCGAGATCGTCAGCGGGCTGGGCGGCGAGCTCGACTTCAGCTACCTCGGCGAGGCGCAGGCCGGTGACGTCGATCATGTGGCGGCCTGCACGGTCGGCGCGAACGAGGACTTCGAGCCGGACGCCACCGCGTGCGCCGCGGAGAACGACGACGGCGAACTCGAGGGTCACGACGACCGCGGCACCACGATCGTGACGGTCGGCTGGACCGAACCGGTCGAGCCTTCCGTCGCCGAGCCCGACGAGTACATGGTCGAGGCCATCGCCGTCGACACGAGCGCGGGCCTGCTCTACGTGCAGACGATCACGCCCGACCGTGACTTCCTGGAGTTCGGCTACGACGTGAACAACGACTTCCAGGTCGAGGGCCAGGACACCGATGCTTATGTGTTCGGTTGCGCCGTCGAAGCCACGTTGGACGCGGGTGCGCAGCACTCCATGAGCATCCTGCTCGAGGACGACGGCACGGGCAGCTACGCGCTGGCCACGGCCGCCGACGTCGACGCCTGCTGGTGACCTCGGGGGACACCGCAGGATCCGTGCCCCGGCCTCGTGCCGGGGCACGTCCTCGTGGCACCGCCGGATTCCCACGCCGCAGCGTTCCTCGGAGCCTCGGAGCCGAGCCGAAGACCGCCTGCCCGGGTTCTCGGACAGGCGGCAGCGGCTGGAGCGCGGCGCGAGGGGCACACGAATGCGGCGCCGCGGTGAGAGCTGCGCAGGGTCGGACGATCCAGCAGATTGCGGTCGCGGCGGCTGCGGGGTCAGGCGGTGAGTGGATGTCGCCGTAGCGGCGGGTCCGAGGTCGCGCGGCGGCGTCCCCGTTTGACGGTGACGGTCCCGTCGACGGTCATGTCGAGTTGCCAGCGGCCTTCGGTGACCGCGGTGTGATGCCGGCGGCAGAGCGCGACCAGGTTGTGCACCACCGTGTGGCCGCCGTGTTCGCGTGGGATGACGTGGTGCAGGTCGGTCCAGGCGGCCGGCATCCGACAGCCCGGGAACCGGCAGCCCTGATCGCGGGCCAGCACCGCCTGACGCAGCCGGGCCGGGATCGACGCGGTCGGGGCACTGATGCCCAGCACCTCGTGCCCGTCGGTCAGTACGAACTGCAGACGGCAGTCATCCGCCAGCCGCCGCAACGCCAACGGGGTCAGCGCCGGCGGCGCGCCCGGCAGCCGCCACAACAGCCGCGCCCGCCGCGCCTGCTCGGAGTCGCCGACCAGCGCCTGGATGTCGGTGACCACCAGCATCGACGGGCGGGCCCGCACCATGGTGCCGTCGGCCCGGTGGCCGGACAGGAACACCTCGGCCAGCTTGACGAACGCATCCGCCAGCTGCCGGCCCCGCGGCCGATCGAACCCCTCGCCGAGCACGTCCGGGCCGTCGTCGTCGACGGTGTCCGGATCAGGATCGAGCGCGTCACGGGTCACGTCGCGGTCACCGGTGGGCGGTGCGGCGGCGGCTTCGAGCGCCTCCCGGATCAGCGCCCCGTCGGTGGCCGGGAACGCGAAGCTGCCGCGCACCCCGCCTTCGAAGTCGGGTTGGACGTGCAGATAGCGCCGCTCGACCCGCCGGACGCTGCGGGCCTGTTCGAGGTCTTCGCGCAGCCGGCTGGCCGCGACCCGCATGTGGTCGACCAGGTCGTCGGCCTGCAGCCGCTCGAGCTCGTCGAGATCGGCAAACCGCTGGTCCAACTCAGCCCGCAGCGCGACCGTCAACGGGCCGGCTTCGCATACGATCGCGCGGACCTGCCCCCAGCCGAGCGCACCGGCGTGGAATGCGGCCTTGACGTTGGGCATACAGGCGAGCACGTCCCGGACGGTGTGTAGGAACCGCCGGTCCCCGAACGTGGTCTTGGACTGCAACGCCAGCAGCCCTTCCAACGGCAGACCGGCCCGGCGTTCGGACAGCGAGCCGTCTTCGATGCGGTCGACCAGCTCCACCACCGCGGCCTGGCAGGTGTCAGCGGTGGCGAGCAGTTCCAGCAGTCCGGCCAGCTCCCCGTTACCAGTCACGGCCCGGTCGGCCGCCAACACCCGGACCCGCTCCACCGCGGCCGCCGCCTGCCGGATCGCCAGGCGCAGGTCCCCACCATCGGTGTGACCGGCGTCGGGCGCAGGAGCAACTTCGGTCGTGTAGTCCGGGGCGTGTTCGCGGGCGATGCTGTGGTGCCGCCGGACTGCTCGATACCCCGCGCGAGACGTGGTCGCGGGCACCGCATTGCGGGTGTTGGGCGGGGTGGGAGTGGGGCTGAACATGGGTCGGATTCTACCCGCTGAGTTCGCGATTCAGCGGCTGGATCTGCGGTTCCTTGTGGATTCGGCGGTCAGCGATCCACAGCCTGCAGCACCGCACGACCAGGATGGCGCCCGCGCCACACGACGTTGATCGGGCACCTACGACGTCGGTCTGGCGGCCCCGACATCCTTGACGAAGACCTGCTGTCGCTTGTGCGGGCGATAGCCGGCGCGCACGTAGAAACGGTGCGCCTGCTCGCGCGCTTCGCCGGACCGGACGAACAGCGTGGAGCACCCGGCCTCAGCGGCCCACCCTTCGGCCCGTCGCAACAACGCCGCCGCCACGCCGCGACCGTGCCAACCGTCGAGGACGGCGAGGCCACCCAGCTGCGCCCGCCGCTCGAGCAGCAGGGTGTGGTCGACGTAGACGTGCACGAACCCGACGACGTCGTCGACGTCGTGAGCGACGAAGACGGCGTGGTCGGCCGGCAACGAGTGCAGTCGATCGGCAGCCGAGGCCGTCGAGACCTCGTAGCCCATGACGGCAGTGAGGGCGGCGAGCCCCGCGGCGTCCTCACGGACGGCAGGTCGGAGATGGACCTCGTGCATGGACGCGACCCTAGGCGGCATGCTGCCGACCGCGCCGGAGGGGGCGGGTGTCCGGAACGGATGAGGGGCGGCACGTGGACGACCGGCTGGTGCCGTTCTACTCCACAGGTCGTCGCCAAGGCACAGCGACTGACTTCACGAGGAGGCGTCAGCGTGCTCTTTCCGCAACACCAGCACGAGGCGATACGGCGCGGCGACGTCACCGTCGCCTTCCGCCGATGGAAGCGTCCATCGGTCCGCAGCGGCGGGACCCTGCGCACTCCTGCCGGTGTGCTGGCGATCGACGAGGTGGCGCGTATCGAGCCCCCAGAGGTGACCGACGCCGACGCTGCTCTGGCTGGTCACGCCGACGCGGCAGCGGCCCTGGCCGCCACGGACGGACACGACGGCGCGCTGTACCGGGTCAGATTCCACCGACTCGGCGACGACCCGCGCCTCGCACGCCGGACGTCACTGCCCGACCCCGCGGAGTTGGACCGTATCGCTGCCGAACTCGGCCGTATCGACGCTCGCAGCCGCCGTGGTGCCTGGACCCGGCCGGTCCTGGAGCTGATCGAGGCCAATCCCGGTCGCCGAGCCCCCGAACTCGCGGCGTTGCTCGGTCGTGAGACGCAGCCGTTCAAGCGCGATGTCCGACGCCTGAAGGAACTCGGACTGACCGTGAGCCTGCCCGTCGGCTACGAGCTCTCGCCACGGGGCCACGTGGTGCTGGCGCACCTGCGCACGTACGAGAACTGACCCTCGACGCCGCCGAACCAACCGGCGGCAACACGACGCAGCGTGTCGCGGACGGCCACCCGGGTCACTCGCCGCCAGCCCGCACCTGCTCGCCATCGGCCGGCGTCCCTGACGGGTCATTGCCGTCGGCGGTCGGCGTCCCTGACTGGTCATTGCCATCGGCGGTCCGGGCATGCGGCTCCGCGGCAGGAGCCGGCTCCTCCGCGGTCGGATCCGCGGCAGCGCTCGGCGGCTCGGTTGCGGCGCCGGGTGTGTCGTCGGTCGATGCCTCGTCGCTCGGCAGCTCGTCGCCAGCGGCGGGGCTCGCCGGCGCCTCGGGCTGCGGCTCGGCGGCAACTGCCTGCGGCTCGGCGGTCTCGGCTGGCGGCTCGGCGCCGGCCGCACGCTCTCCCGCCGGTCCGCCCGCGTCCGGGGTCGCCGGCGCTTCCGTAGCCGCCGCGGGCTCCGGTGCCTGCTCACCCGTGACGGGGGTCGCCTGCTCGGCTCGGGTCGTCGACGACTCCTCGGCCGCGGGCGCCGCGTCGGACGCCGGCTCGGCACCCGCCGTCGGCGACTCCTGGTCCGAAGGCGCCGCGTCCGACGCCTGCTCGGCGGCAGCGATGGCGTGCGGTGCCTCGGGGTGCTCGAGCTGGTCGGCCGGATTGGCGACGACCAGGACCTCGCCGCCCGGCTCGGCGGCGTCGCCGGCGTCGGCATCGTCGGACCGCCGGCGCTTGGTCTCGCCGGACGCCCACTCGAGGGCCTTCTGGTGCCGATCGTCCGGGGTGATCCCGGCCGCCACCATGCGGGCGTACACCTCGCGGGCCGGCTCGTGCTGGCCCTTGCGGGCGTGGGCCCACATCAGCTCGCGGTAGGTCGGCTCGTCGACCTGCACGCCCGCGTCGCCCAGCGACGCGAGCAGGTCGTCGGCGGTCGCCAGGTCCCCGGCCCGGATCAGGCCGCCCAGCAGCTTCGAGGCGTCGGCGCTGGCCGGCAGGATCTTGTGCGACAGCATGTGCTGCAGCAAGGCGATCGCCTCGTCCGCGCGCTTGGCCGCGACCAGCCCGTTGAGCAGCGAGCCGTAGTGGCGTCCGTGCGTGAGCGTGCCCGAGGCCCGCAGCCGCTCGAGCAGGTCGCGTGCCTCGTCCAGCCGCTTGGCCCGAACCAGCCGCTCGACCAGGTCGCGCGCGGTGCGGCGGTCGGCCGGCACACCGCGGGCGGTCACGAGCTCGAACAGCGCCAGGCCCGTGTCCAGCTCACCGGCCTGCAGGTGGCGGCCGATGACGTCGGCCGCCTTCTGCGGCGGGACGGGGACGCCGAGGATCAGCATCCAGTCGATGACGCCGCTGGCGGCTGCGACCTGGTTCGCCGCGAGGCTGACGTCGATCAGGCCCTCGAGGTTCTCGCCCGACGGGATGCGCCCGTCCTGGGCGAGGCCGAGCGCGACGGCCCAGGCGCCATCGGCGTCGCCGGCGGCGATGCGGGCGCGCAGCACGGCGTTGCGGTGGAAGCTGGACGGTCGCGTGCCGGCCTGCTCCATCGCCGTCAGGGCCTGGTCGGCCGCCTCGGCGTCGCCGGCCTTGGCGTAGGCCAGCAGGAGTTCGGTGTGGACGTCGCCGCGCAGCTCGACCCCGGCCTCGCTCATGCGCTGCAGCAGGTCGAGGGCACGGTCGGTGTGGCCGGCCCGGGCGACCATCGCGACCAGCTCGGTGGCCAGTCGCGGCGAGGGCGCGCGGCCGACCTGCAGCATGAGGTCGACGACGGTGCGCGTGTCCTTGATGGCCCGCCGCTCGAGGCAGTCGCGCAGCAGACGCTCGTAGTCCGCATCCGCGGCCGCCTGCCCCCGCTGCGCCATCTGCCGGACCACGGCTCGTGCGGCCGGGTAGCGGCCGGCGGCGAGGTAGACCTGCAGCACCGCCGACGCGTGGTCGGCGTCGGGTTCGACACCCTCGCGGTGGAGGTCGTCGAGCATCCCGAGGGCCTCGTCGGTGCGGCCCGCGCGCCCGGTCGCGATGGCGACGTCCCAGCGCGTGCCCGCCGGCACCTCCACCCCGGCCGCCTGCATGCCCGCCAGGACCTCGCGGGCGCCGGCCAGGTCCCTGGCGTCGAGATGCGCCTTGAGCAGGAGCTGGAAGTGCTCCTCGGACGGCGCCACCTCGCGCTGCTGCATCGAGGCGAAGACCTGCCGCATCATCCGGAGATCGCCGGAGAAGCGGCGCATCGCGTCGAGGTACTTGTCGCTGGACTCGTACGACATGGCACGACCTCCCTCGTGCCCATCCCGGAACGCGGGATCGCGTGGCGGCGCCACACGACCTGCGTGCACCCGTTCGGGCCGCACACCCACCCACGTGCGCTGTGGCCAGCCGACCATCGGCCGGACCCTGGACGGTAGCGGGTCGTTCGCGTCGCCGTGGAGCAGGCGCGGGCTACGGTGCCCGGCGCGTGCGGACGGACGCGTGGGCCGCCCTCGCGGGAGGGCTGGTGTCGATCCGGGAGCTGGTGGTACTGGGCACGGCGAGCCAGGTGCCGACCCGGACCCGCAACCACAACGGCTACGTGCTGCTGTTCGACGACCTCGGCATCCTGTTCGACCCCGGGGAGGGCACGCAACGCCAGTTCTCGTTGGCCGGGCTGACGATGGCGCGCATCCACCACGTCTGCATCACGCATGCCCACGGCGACCACTGCCTCGGACTGCCGGGCGTGCTGCAGCGCCGCGCCGTGGACGGGCTGACCACGCCGGTCACGGTCCACTTCCCCGCGGGCGCCGCCGAGACGATTGCGCGCCTGCGGCACGCCACCCCGTTCGACGACACGGCCCCGGTGACCTTGCGTGCCGTCGACGACGGTGGCGCGACCCCGATGGACCTGGGCGGGGTGGTGCTGCACGCCGCGCCGCTCGTCCACGGCGAGCCGACCCTGGGCTGGCGGGTCCAGGAGCCCGACGGCTGGCGCCTGCTACCGGACCGGTTGGAGGCCGTCGGCGTGCCGCCGCCGTTGCGGCGCCGCCTCACGACCCACGGCGAGGTGGACGTCGACGGCCGGCAGGTGCGGGTCGAGGAGGTCGGCGTCCGCCGGCCCGGCCAGTCCATGGCGTTCGTGATGGACACGCGCGACTGCGACGGTGCCCGCCGACTGGCGCAGGACGTCGACCTGCTGGTGATCGAGGCGACGTTCCTGGACGACCAACGGGCGCTCGCCGAGGAAGTGGGGCACCTCACCGCGGGACAGGCGGCCCGTCTGGCGCGTGAGTGCGGCGCCCGACGGGTCGTGCTGACACATTTCTCACAGCGCTACCCCGACCTGGCCGGCCATCTCGAGGAGGCGCGGGCGCACGCGCCGGGGCTGGACCTGACGGTCGCGCAGGACCTGATGCGGATCCCGCTGCCACCGCGCCGGGCGGAGTGATCCCGCCCCGTCACCCGAGCAGCGACTCCACGAGCTCCATGCGCCGGGCGGTGTCACGCTCGTAGGCGGCGAGACGGCCGGCGTCCTGGGCGCGCGCGACCCGATGTTCGTGCCAGGCCAGCATCTGGACGTGGGCCAGCGCGAACTGCTCCTCCAACGCGTAGCCGTCGCTGCCCCGCCCGACGCGATCACCGAACGTGTCGCGGAAGACCGCCAGCATCTGTTCGGGGTGGCGGGCCTGCAGGTGGAGCTTGGCGAGGTCGAAGGCGACCGGCAGTTCCCCGGCATGCTCCCAGTCGATGAGGACGACCCGCTCCATGTCGCCGACCAGCACGATGTTCGAGCCGACGATGTCGCCGTGGCCGAGCCCGACCTCCAGGTGCGCGTCGCGGTCGAACAGCGTCTGCACCCGCTGGCGCACGGTGGCGGAGACGGGCAGGTGCCCGACGGCGGCTGCCCACCGCTCGGGCAGGCGGTCGCTGGTGACCTCCGAGAGCCGCTTGCGGGCCAGCCCCGCCGAGCGGTGCAGGTGGTCGAGCGCGGCGGCGACGTGCGCCCCGGCCTGCTGCACCTCGCCGCGGTCGGCCGGGTGGCGCCCGTCGAGGCACTCTTCGCTGAGGAAGCCCATCTTCGCCCGCTTGTCGACGCCCACCTCGAACAGGCGGGGTGCGACCTCGGGTGCGTGCTGCGCGACCACCCTGCGGGCCCGCGCCTCGCGTACGACGCCGCGCATGTGGGCACCCTGGAACCGCTGGACGCGCAGCGTGGTCGCCGGCGCGTCCGCCGACGCGTAGAAGGCACGCAGGCGTAGCTCCGCGGCGACGTCGAACTTGCCGAACTGCACGACGTCGGCGGCACTGCGGGCATGCAGCACCGCGTCCACCGGCGCCGCGTCCTCGGCGTCGAGCAGCAGGGCGGGCAGTCCGTCGAAGCCGGCGTCCTCGGCCCGTGCCGTCGCGCCCCGGATGCGGAAGGCGCGCCGAGGCCGCAGGCGGCGACCGAACGCCCGGCCCTCGAGCCGTGCCAGCAGACGCAGGGACGTCTGCCACCGATCGCGCTTCACGACACTCCCCCGACACCCGGCACCGGACCTGCTGCGACCGCAACGTACGGTGCGCCCCTCGGCGCCACCTGAACCACGGATGAGAACGCGTTCAGGCGACGTTCACCGGTCGGCGACCGAGCCTAACCGCTGGGCGACCGCCACGGGGTCAGAGCAGGTGCTCGAGGCCGACGACCAGGCCGTCGAGGCCGGCGACCTCGCGGCAGGCCAGGAGCACGCCCGGCATGAACGACGTGCGGTCGATCGAGTCGTGCCGGATCGTGAGCGTCTGGCCGGCGCCGCCGAAGATGACCTCCTGGTTGGCCACGATTCCCGGCAGCCGCACGCTGTGGACCCGGACGTCCGCGTGGACCGCGCCCCGGGCGCCGGGATGCCGGTCGTCGCCCAGGGGCGCCTCCGGGACCTCACGGCGGGCCTGGGCGATCAACTCGGCGGTGCGCAGCGCGGTGCCCGACGGCGCGTCGACCTTCCGGTCGTGGTGCAGTTCGATGATCTCCACGTGCGGCAGGTGCTTGGCGGCCTCGGCCGCGAACTGCATCAGCAGGACCGCGCCGATGGCGAAGTTCGGGGCCACCAGGGCGTTGGCACGGCCGGCCGCGGCGGTCTCGCGGGCCGCGGCCAGGTCCTCGTCCGAGATGCCGGTCGCCCCGACGACGGCGTGCACGTCGTGGTCGAGGAGCCAGCGCAGGTTCGCGCCGACCGCGGCGGGGCCGGTGAACTCCACGGCGACGTCGCAGTCCGCATCGACGATGGCGTCGAGGTCGGCCGCGACGGTGAGGTCGGTGTCGATGCCGGCCACGTCGCGCAGCGACGCACCGCCGTGATGGGGGTCCACGGCCGCGACGAGCCGCAGGTCGTCGGTGCCGCTGACGGCCCGGCAGACCTCGGACCCCATTCTCCCGGCCGCGCCGATGACCCCTACCCGCACCGTCACGTCGTCTCCTTCTGCGATCGCTCGTCCCGGCCGGTCCGGTGGCGATCCGCTCCACCACCCGCCGGTCGCACGGCGGAGCCTACGCGCGCCCCCGAGGTCCGGCCGTCGAGGTGGATCCGGCGCAGGTCAGTCCAGTGCCGCAGCGAACCGGTCGTGCTCGTTCGCGGCGAACGGACCGACGACGGCCAGGTCGCGCGGCCGCTGCAGGACCCGGGCCGCGACCCGCTGGACGTCATCGACCGTCACCGCGCCGATGTGCGCCAGCGCGTCGTCGACGGTCACGAAGTCCGCCCCGGTGGCGACCTGCTTGCCCAGGCGCGACATCCGTGAGCCGCTGTCCTCGAGCGAGAGCACCGTGCCGCCCTTGAGCGCGCCCTTGGCGCGGTCCACCTCGTCGGCCGTCACGTCGTGGGCAACGGCGTCGAGTTGCTCGCGCAGCACCTGCAGGGCCTCGTCGACCTTGCCCGGCGCCGTGCCGACGTAGGCGCCGAACAGCCCGCCGTCGGTGTAGGAGGAGGTGTAGCTGTAGGTCGAGTACGCCAGGCCGCGGGTCTCGCGGATCTCCTGGAACAGCCGCGACGACATGCCGCCGCCCAGCAGCGTGTTGAGCACCCGCAGCGCCCAGCGGTCCTGGTCACGGTGGGCGATCCCCGGGACGCCGAGCACGACGTGGGCCTGCTCGGTCGGGCGCGGACGCAACCGCACGTGGTGCTCCCCGAAGCGGTCCGGCGCGGCGCGTTCGGGGCGTCGTCCACCGGGACGGCCGAGGTCGCCCAGCAGGTCCTCGGCGAGTGCCACGACCTGACCGTGATCGACGTTGCCGGCCGCCGCCACCGTCAGGTTCTCCGGCCGGTAGGTGCGCCGGTAGTAGCCGTCGACGGTCTCGCGCGTCATCGCGGTGATCGAGTCGGCGCTGCCCAGCGTCTCCAGGGCGAGCGGGTGGGTGTCCAGCACCGCCTCGGCGAAGTCCGAGTGGACCAGGTCGTCGGGCGTGTCGAAGTGGATGTCGATCTCGCTCAGCACGACCTGACGCTCGGCCTCGACGTCCGCCTCGGTGTTCCTCGCGTCCACGACCATGTCGGCCAGCACGTCGAAGGCCAGTGGCAGGTCCCGGTCGAGGATGCGGGCGTAGAAGCAGGTGAGCTCCTTCGAGGTGAAGGCGTTCATCTCGCCACCGACGGCGTCCAGCGCCTCGGCGATGTCGCGGGCGCTGCGACGCGAGGTGCCCTTGAAGAGCAGGTGCTCGAGGAAGTGCGAGCAGCCGGCCTCGTCACCGGTCTCGTCGCGTGAGCCGACCCCGAGCCACAGGCCGAGCGTCGCCGACCGCACGGCCGGCATGTGCTCGGTGACGACGGTCACCCCGGAAGCCAGGTCGGTCAGCTGGTGCACCACGTCGTTCCTCTCCGCTCGGGCGGCGTGCCTCGTGTCCGGCGTGCGCAGCGGGGCGATCCCGTTTGGGACCGCCCGCCGACGTCCGGATGTCGTCTCAGTCGCGCTCACGGCTGCGGCTGCGGGTCCGCGTGCGGGTCCGCTCGCCGCCGTCGCCGCGCTCGTTGCCGTCGCCGCGCTCACGACGCTCGCCGCGGTCACGGTCGCGGCCACGCTCGCGGTCCCCGTCGCGGTCGCGGTCACGACGCTCGTCGCGGTCCCGGCCACGCTCGCGGTCACCGTCGCGGTCACGGTCGCGACGCTCGTCGCGGTCCCGGCCACGCT